>JALZUQ010000006.1 GCA_023301465.1 Oligoflexales bacterium | reverse complement strand
ACTGGTACTGATTCAACTGGTACTGATTCAACAGTTAATCCTAGCCCTTTTGGAGTCTGTAGTAATGGTATACCAGGCACTGAATCAAATGGAGTTTGTTGCAGTCTTTCTTGCGGTGAAACTTGTGGCGGCGCCGGTTGTGACTCACTCCCAGGTGGTGCTGAGGGTTGTTGCACTTCTCGCATTTTGGATTCAGGTAGATCGTGCTCCGACACTCAAGAGGCTCCGTGTATCATAAATAATTGAGTGAAACATAAAAAATATTTCTATCTGAGAAGCATCCTTTTAAGTATTTTATGTTCGTGATCCCCATTTGAAGGCTACTTCCTAAACAGGAGGGTCGCCTTTCCTTCATTCGTTAAGACTTCACTACTTTAGGTCTGCACTGACTTACAGCTAAAAACAATTCAGAATATCAACAGCAAATTATACGTCATATTGTAACCCTAAATATTTAGAAACAGTATCAGTATATAAACTAGATAAGATACTTCATTACTTGGGGGATATGCTTAATCGATGAAAACCATTCAAAAACCAATTTTTCAGAATACACACTTAACAAAATTATTAATAATTACAACATATTAAAAAAAATAGTTGTGAAAAAGCACTAAATTCCGAATACACTATACACACGAGGGAAGAAAGTGGAAACAACAGCCAACAACAAATTAAATATTTATGATTACCTAGACTACCGCAAATTCTTAAAGGACTATTACGATTTCCAAAAGAAGAATCAGTCTAGTTTTAGTTACCGTCAATTCTCTAAAATTGCAGGTTTTAAATCTCCAAATTTTTTAAAGCTTGTGATGGAGTCGCAAAGAAATCTCAGTAAAAGTGGAATTTTAAAATTTTCTACCGCACTTAAACTTAATAAAAACCAATCAGAATATTTTTATCACCTCGTATTAATGAACCAAAGTGAAAAAGACCATGAAAAAGAAATTCATTATAAAAGCTTGACGAAAATCGCTCCTCACACGAAACGAAAAAGCTTAGGTATGGATGCACACCGATATTGTAGCCATTGGATTTATCCTGTACTTAGAGAGATGATTGAACTCAATATATTTGAAGAAGACCCCTACTGGATCGCACGTAGGCTTAATTTTCAGGTGTCTATTCCCGAAATAAGATCTGCATTAAAATTTTTAATCGATGAAGAATACATCAAACGCACGAGCTCAGACACACTAGAAGTTGCAGAGAAAATATTGACCACACCTGATGAAATTGCTTCTTTGAGCTATCGAAATTATCATAGGCAAATGCTCCACCAAGCAGAAGAAGCATTGAACACAATCCCTCTTGAAGATAGGGAGTTTGGGTCAGTAACATTTATATTGCCGGAAAATGCTATTCAAGAACTGAAGGAACGCATCAAGCAATTTAGGCAAGAAATACACCACTGGGCAGTAGAACAGTCTAGCACAAATAATGGTGAACTAGTAACACAACTCAATATTCAACTATACCCTCACACAAAAAACACAGGAAGAAAAAAACAATGAAAGTTTTTATACTCATTTTATGGCTAAGCTTATTAACACAGTGCGGCACTGAGGTTGGCAATCACTTTAAAGATCCTGAACCTGAGATCGGCAATAATAATGACACACCCTCCCCAAGCAACTTACCTGACGCAAGCATTGAAGATGATGGATCTTTCTCTGAGTTAATTTCTTATGCAGAACATGCATTCTTTTTAGAATGTGGAAGTGTTTTTAAACAAGAACTCATATCTCCATTAGAATTATTTTCAAACGACAATACAAGCTTAACGGGAGTTTTTTCTAATGGAACATGGGGTATAGATTACAATGATATTAGGTCTTATTCTGTTTCAACTGAGTCAGAAACAAACTCAATCCTAGTGCAGGATAGTAACGGACAAACCATTGAAAACCAATTTACTTGTGAAGATGAAAAAGACTTAACTGGAGCAGGAGACCCTCAAGAGAAAACAAGGTTTATAACCATCAGCAGAAATGAAGAAAATTACAAAGCTGTTTGGATCATCGACGAGACGACAACGCCACACACTTTATTAAAACTAGAACTTAGACAAGCTTCTGACGATATGATTATCTTAGAATTGCAATAAACCCCCTACTCATTTCTTTGTAGTATGGAATCGTCTTGAGTATCACTTCCTTGAGCTTCTGAAGAAGTATCAAGCACTAGTGATACTTCGGGCAAAGCTGACTGTTCAAAGTTGCTAAAAAATCATCAGCCATTGGATCAATATTCATTTATTTTCTCTTTATTTATAAAATGATCAACATAAACCATAAAAAGATACTAATAAGCCCTTATAACCCAGCTTACAGAGGGAAGAGTGATTTACAAATTGTTGATAACCTATTAATATATAACAAAATTTTGACTTACAACGAGGTCACTATGAGTGAACAAACTAGCACTGTTATTAAGAACCACTGGAAGAGCGATCTTCTTGCGGGGTTTTCTGTAGCTCTTGTTGCTATGCCCCTTGCATTAGGTGTCTCTATTGCATCTGACGTACCTCCCTTGGCTGGAGTGATGACTTCAGTTATCGCTGGTTTTCTAACAACATTTTACCGCGGTACTTCTATCGGCATTAATGGAACATCAAACGGGATGATCGTTATCACTGCTGGTGCAATGGTTTCTCTTGCAGATGTAGGGGGCCCTGCTTTTAACGCATTCCCGCATGTGCTTGGTGCCTTTTTAGTTTCCGGTATTTTAATGACACTTATCGGCGTTTTAAAACTAGGGCGGATTGGAGACATGCTGCCTTCTTCCGTTATTTATGGAATGCTAGCAGCGATTGGCATCTTAATTATTACATCCCAAGTAGATGACGCACTTGGAACTGTCGCAGCTGGTAAATCGTTTTTTAAAGTATTTCTTGCTTTGCCTCAAAGCCTAAGCAATATGAATATTATTATATTCACGATCGCTTTATGTAGTTTTTTATTTAGTATGTTTTATCATAAACTGCCTCAAAGATTTTTTGGAGTAGTGCCAGCACCAGTATGGGTTTTAATTGGCTCCATAGCAGTGGTGATTGCGGTGGGCTTTACTTCAAAAGATTCAGTATCTCTTCTTGGCATGAACATTGAAATTGGCAAGAAATTTTTGATCTCACTTCCAGGATCCATCAAAGAAAGTATTGTTTTTTGTAGCTTTGCAAAAATCCACACACTTAATTTTTGGATGGTGGTACTCAGCTCTACATTGATCCTTACTATCGAATCTTTACTAAGTGCAAAATCTGTAGAAAAACTTGACCCATATAAACGAAAAACCAACCTAAACAAAGACATGGTAGGAATGGGCTTAAGCACCGTTGCTGCTTCACTTATAGGTGCACTTCCTGTCGTCACGGTTATCTTAAGGAGTACCGTTGCTATCAACCAAGGCGGTAGAACCAAGTGGGTTAACTTTTTTCATGGGCTATTTATATTAATATTTGTACTAGCTCTAAGCGGACTCATTCAACTTGTACCACTTGCCACATTAGCAGGAATTCTTATTTACACAGGCTATAAACTCGCAGCCCCAAAGGTGTTTATTGAAGCATATCAAAAAGGCTGGGAGCAACTGCTTTATCTAGTTGCTACACTTTTTGTAACGCTATACTCATCAAACTTAATGATTGGGTTAGCATTTGGTATTTGCATATGTTTCATCATTCAGCTGATCAAAACAGAAATACACCCAAAATCTTTTTTCCAATCCATACGTACTCCTCAAATTGATATTGCTCACCGAGCAGATAATTTTCACATGATAAAAGTAAATGGTGTTTTAAACTTTGCAAATAGCCGAAGATTTTTCACTGAACTCGACAACATCAAATCCACCGACAGAATCGGAATCGACTTCGCACACGCTAGACTCATAGACTCAACCGTATTAGAGAATTTATACGATTTTGAGTATAAGTACATAAGACAAGGTGGAAAGCTTGAAATGATCGGTATGGACAACCACCGAACCTCGTCTAGCCATCCACTTGCCATGCATTTTCTACCACCAAAAAAAGAAGTTGTACTTAGTAGAAGACAACGTGAATTAAAAGAGCTAGCAGACAGTAACGGATGGGAATTCAAACCAGAGGTAAATTGGTTTGCTTCTAACCTACAAAAATTTGACTTTTTTAACTCCAGACCTATTGAGTATAAAAATAATTTTATCTGCGGTGAATATAATAAGTTTGATATCAAGTGGGAAATTGCGGATATTACATTTGATGAAGGTGCGGGATTAGCGACAGAAGTATTTCATACGACTACTTTACTGGTTTATATACCAAACCCTATTCCTAACTTCACCTTAGAACGAGAAGGTTTCTTCAATAGATTCAGAGAGCTTGCAAACCATCAAGATGTCAATTTTGGCTCTCACTCAAGTTTTTCAAAAAAGTATCTACTTCACGGACCAAAAGTAGAACCCATCAAAAACTTTTTTAACCCTCGCCTACTTAGGTTTCTTGAAGGTCAAGACATCTATCATATCGAAAGTAATGGCGAAGCTCTTTTGATCTTCAAGTTTGGGCGTGAGGCACATACAAACCAAGTTCAAAAAATGTTAACATTTACGGAACAAATTCTAGAGAATATCGACAATAAGTACCTTCAAACTAAAGAGAAATAAATAGCCTTTAGAATCGAGTTACCTTGCTGAGATGATTCGTTATCGAAAATCCGCAGAGAGATCTTTCTCTGTTCTAAAAGAAACAAAGCAGCTACAAAAGGTGTATCCAGCCTTAGTTAGACTACTATTTAACAAAAAACGCAAGATCACAGAAGATCGCGTCGATGACGCTTTGTAAACTCATACGGGTATAATCCATCAGAAAAAAAATCCCTTCTGAATCCAAAATAGCAATTGATAACGAACACCTATTAATCAGCTTGCCATACTCACTGGGATATTCAGAGATTTTTAGGTTCACGGATCAAAAGGATTTTGTTATCAAAGGGTATAATTTGAAAAACTTATAACTACTAAAGAGCCACGATGAACAACCAAACCAGTGCTAAGAAACTATTTGAAAATGCAAAAGGTATCATTTTTGACTTTGATGGCACCATTATTGATACCGAGTCAGCTGGCTTAGCATCATGGCGACAAACGTATAGAGACTTTGGTGTAGAGCTCCCTTTTGATCGCTACATAACTTGTGTTGGTTCTGGGTTCGGAAGCTTTCATCCAGCTAAACACTTACTAGAGACTTCAAAGTGTACTTTGAGTGTGGATGAAATCATTGAATTAAAGAACAAATACAAATCAAAAATGTGCGAAAACCTACAGGTATCAAATGGAATGATGAACTTGATCCAAAACCTGCATCAAAATAATAAAAAAATTATTATTGCCTCAAGCTCAACTGTTGGATGGGTCAGTTCACACGTAAAAAGACTAAATCTCTCTGAGTATTTTTCAAAAATTATCGGCAAAGACCTTGTTTCAAAAGTGAAACCTGACCCAGAGTTGTTTCAAGTTGCAAAAAAATCACTAGGACTAAGCTCTTCAGAATGCCTCGTATTAGAAGATTCTAAAAACGGGATCCTTGCTAGCATTGCTGCAAATATCCCTGTGATAGCGTTACCGAACCCAGTCACTCAACATTCTGATCTATCTATGGCAACCCTCATGATCAAAGACCATGAAGAGTTAACCAGTATTAAACTTTAGCGTCTAAAAATCAAAATCAACCCAATTAATACTGCTGGAATTGATAAAATTTGCCCCATATTGAGAGCCATCCCTGCTTCAAAGCTCACTTGGTTTGCCTTAAAAAACTCAATTCCAAAACGAAAACCAAAACAAAGAACAAGGAATAAACCTAATAGAAATCCTTTTTTTGCGATCCATGTTTTCTTGTAACGGTAAACAAGAACCAATACTACAAACATTAAAAAGTAAGCTATTGCCTCATAAATTTGAGTAGGATGTCTTGGAATATTATCAATTCGCTTAAAGATCACTCCCCAGTTTTCATTGGTAGGCTTGCCGTATATTTCTGAGTTAAAAAAATTGCCGATTCTAATGAGTGCCCCGCACAAAGGAGTGCAAACACATATCCGGTCAATTACCCAGAAGAACCCCTTATCTATGCTTTGTCGGCTATAAATGTAGAGCCCAATAGGGATAACAATAGCCGCACCATGGGAAGCGAGTCCACCTTGCCATATTTGAAACACCTTCAATGGATTTGAAAGAAGCCACTGTGGCTCATAAAAAAGCACATGACCTAATCTTGCACCAATTACGGTTGCAATCACACCAATGACTAACCCATTATCGACATCTTCAGTACTTTTGCCTTCCCACTCACACATCTTCTTAAATAAATGGTAAACAGAAAATAGCCCTACGAGAAAAAACAAACTGTAATATCTCAGCTGCAAAGGAAAGCTACCAATTTCTTTATAGAAAATTGCCGGTTCGAGATTCCATTCAAAAAGCATATGTTTTCACCTATTTTTTGAAAAACTATAACAGTATCAAGCTGATGCGTCGAGAGTAAATGCATTTTAGACATGTCAGGTGATGCTGTAATAATATCGGGTTAAGCTAGAACCCATGATCTACAAATCCCTTACAACATTGATTACTCTAGGCGTTACAGCGGCAGTTCTTTATCTTAGCAGTCATTCAGCAAACCGAAAGATCAACCCTAAGCTCTTAGAAAAACTTCAAATAAACATCTTAAAAAAGACCCCACAACTCCTTACCCTCAACACCGGCCAAGGGAGCTGCCATCTATTATTATGCCCATCTTCAAACTTTAAGATGGTTATCTTCGATTGCGGGAGCCTACCAAAGCTAGTGCGACACCGAACACACAAAGAACGGTTTCGTTATTTAATCTCTGAGCTTAAACCTAAAAAACTAGAAATTATTATCAGTCATGCAGACGAGGACCACTATAATCTTTTAAACGATCTTCCTCAGGTTGATGAAATACCTACAAAAATTTATGTGGAACCTCACCAACAAAATGATCAAATAAGATCAATCAAAGGAAAAATTGCAGACTATATTCCTTCACAAATTCAAAACTGTGGAAACGCTACCTATAAAATTCTAAGGCAACCCATCAGGCATCACCGTAATAACAAGAACTCACTCATGCTTTTAATTCAAACAAAAAATGGAAAAACTGGATTACTGACTGCTGACATAACAGGAAGTGAAGAGAAACACTGGTTACCTTATTTAAAAGTATATGCACCACTTGAATTTTTGAGTGCATCACACCATGGATCTATATCCCATCAAAGCAATCATACGAACTGGGCAAAAAACCTAAAAGCTCGAAAGCTAATCATATCTTCAGCACGTGTACAAAATTGGCTACACCCTAGGTGTGAGGCAATTCAAAATTATTTGCCTTATCTTTTTCAATCTGAGTTGAAGCAGACTTATCACTGTGGAAGCTTTAAAACAGGTTATAAATTATTTCACACGAACAAGTCAGTATTCACAACCCACGATAACGGCGATATTTTAATTGAACTAAAAAAAAGCTCTACCATTAGTTACCAATATTGATTTTAAACGTGTTTTTTGAAGAAGTGGATTACTTAGGTTTAAAAAAAGTAGTAATAAAAAGCATACAAAGACTCGTCTATTTTTACATTTCAAATTTGCACAGTTTTAAAAATCATTAGAACGCCTATAAACTCTATACTGTACTTCTTGACGAGATATTCTAAAATTTCTTGCTTTTCCAAACAACAGAATTTGAAGTACTGGATCATATTCAATGAATTGTCGTGCAGGGATAGTCAGTTCGTAAGGGTCATGATTACCAAGACTGCTCTCTTTTCCAAAAAACCATTTTGAATTAATAAAGATTGCTGCATGTTTTATTCTATAGCTGCTTTTCTTTTTTCTTGCCCACAAAGTGATTACATCACCTTTTTTTAGTATAAGTTGATCACTATCTTGTTGTGGCAATAATAATTTATATTCTTTCTTCAACTCTTCCATCATCATTTTTGACGATGTAAAACCATGTTGAATAAAATTATTATTGTATTTTAAAGCAGTATTAAAACAATTAGGACCAATAAAACGATGTTTTGCAATACCTAAATCATAAAGATTTTCCATACCATAATATTGTTTAAAAAAATCAGGTAGACTATTAATTAAGTACTCAGGCGGAGCTTCAAGGCTAGACCTCCATTGATCAATAGTTGTGTTTTTTGATGAAGGACTAGCAATAAACCCAGACGCTTTTGAAATGCTAGAAAAACTTGAATATTTACCTAAAGAATGTTCTTCAGACCTAGCACATACATCTAAGTAAAAAAAGCACATCACATAAAAAAACATTAAAATATGGGTTGTCAATTACTCACCTAACTTACATTATTATTTTATGACTAAGTTAAATCTAACGCAAATCTCTATCAATCCAGTGTATTTGTTCATTGCTTAATGTCGTTAAATGCATTTGGTATATTAGTCTATTTTTTTGTTCTTGAGATGGACTAAATATTAAAAATTTACCTAGATTGTTAAGAATCCAAATATTAATTTCTTGTAAATATTCATTGGATGGATTGGTGATATGTGGCTTCGCTAATATTAAAAACTCTTCAGCAGTTTGAACGCGGTATAATATAGAGTTCATAAACCTAATACACTCTTCGACAGTCTGAGGAGGAAACATTCTTTGCACCCATTTTAGTTCACCAAGTGAAAAACCACGATTCACTAGAGCACCGACATAGTCTGGCAAAGATGCCTTAAACTCAAAATTATATTGATATCTCCCCATGATTTGTAAGAGTCTCATTTCTCTTAGAGCATCCACTGTTTCAACCATATTATAACCAGTGGCAATAAGAAGCTTTTTCAAACTTTTCTTGATCCAGTAATCTGTGGTTTCGCTTCGATACAATATATCTGCTTCATTTGAGATAATATTATGAATGTTTTGCTTAGATTCTTCGTCAAGACTTAGTTCTGGTAGGTTATAAAGAAACCGAACATAACGAAGTGCCTCAGTAGTTCTTGAATTTCCTCTTTTATCTACCCAAAAAGATTCTCTAAATTCTAGCTCAGGAGTCCAATGAAAAACGAGCTTACCCTCGTAGTAGTGTGCCAAACCATTGAGAGGGTCATCATGTTTCCATGGGTTAATACGTATTTTTTCAAGTGTTGGACCACCTAGTTTTACGTTTCCTCTATGAAAACTATCACCTAATATATCCCAGTTTGCATACATAGGAAGCTCTGTTTTAAGTCTTTGTATCAATTCATCGGGCGCCCATAAGTCTATGTCACTACCTTCTTGCAATTGAAGCTGGTGAATAGATGGTGTTTGAATATTCCAAACAACATTATAATGATGATGCTGCAGCTGTACATAAAGCCAATGCTTAAGACCTCTGAGGGTTCCACCACCATAATATATATCTGAACCTGTTTGTTGTGCCCATTGCCAGTATGGAACTAATTCTGGAATTTTACCAACATGACGCATGAGTAGAGAAGTCCATTGTTGGTAAGTAATTATTTTTGAAAGCGGTGTTTTTCCAGAGTTTAACCAAGGCCTTTGTGGAATAAATTGTTGTCTTTGTATACCACCAACGTGGTTAGGTATATTTTGTACTACAGGCTGCGGAGCAGGTTGTACCACACGAGGTTGCTGTACTCGCCGTGGGTTGTTATTTCCCCAAAAAACTTTTTCATCAATTTTCACCCCACCGCCATTTGGTTTCCAAATGATTCCTTGTTTCGCTAAGTTTCCCATCACTTGATTACAAATATTACGACGAAGTTGATTAGCAAGATTATTTGCAGATAAGTGAGTCGCTATAAAGAAGAAAAGAAACAAAACCGTATATTTTGAAAACATAATTTATCTCCATAAAAGCTTCTAAGGCATGAAATAAGCGAACTAGCAGATGAATGAGCTCAAACTTTATAATGCTGGGAATTTACTATTAAAGTGGTCAAAAATCAAGCAAATTGATGGTCTATTTTATCATTAAAAACACAATATTATTAGAAGCTTAAGTGTTTTATCTAGAGTTTTTCACCATATTAAGTCACAAAAAAACGTACATCATGTTTCGCTTAAACTGTGCATTAGAATAGATAGAGCTAGTTAAAGCTTATCTCTAAATCCAACGTTTAAAGTGAAGGCAGATTAATTTCAATACTGTCATCCCCATTACTCAAAGATGAACTGTGCATGTTCATTTCGATTGAATTCACCGAATCTAACAAGGGAATTCAAAGTCTTTAAAAAAATTGAGCATCAACCATCTATTATTTTATTCGTCAGCTTTAATAAAAAAAACGAGCATAACGCTCGTTTGATCTTTGAAATGGAGCCGCTAAAGGGACTTGAACCCCCAACCCCCTGATTACAAGTCAGGTGCTCTACCAGTTGAGCTACAGCGGCACGATTAGTTAACTACGATAATAAATATTACGAGTAACTTCAATAAAATTAGTATGCCCACTTTAAATAAATGGCACCCCAAGTAAAACCGCCACCAAACGCTGCCATCACAATGTTGTCGCCTTTGTTGAGTTTTGACTCCCAATCCCTTAAACAAAGAGGGATTGTTGCTGATGTGGTGTTTCCATACTTTTGAATGTTGAGCATGACTTTATCATGAGGCAAGCCCATTCTATTAGCAGTTGCATCAATGATTCGCTTATTTGCTTGATGGGGAACCAGATATGCAATGTCATCTGCTGCTAATTCATTACGCTGCATGATTTCGTAGGAAACATCAGCCATTCCTTTTACGGCGTACTTAAAAACTGAGCTACCCTCTTGAGTAAGAAAGTGCTCTTTATTTGCAAGGGTTTCTTGACTTGCTGGATAGGCAGATCCACCTGCTTTTTGAATCAGAAGTTTGGAGCCAATACCATCAGTCTTCAAAATACTATCTTGGATACCGAGTTCTTCATGGTCTGGCTCTAATAAAACCGCACCTGCACCATCACCAAATAAGATACATGTATTACGTTCAGTATAATCGACGATCGAAGACATTTTGTCCACGCCCACAACAACTACTTTTTTGTAAGCACCCGCTTGAATATATTTTGCACCAGCATCTAAAGCAAAAAGAAACCCTGAGCACGCAGCTCCAATATCGTAACTAAAAGCATTGGTAGCCCCAACCGCATAACTCACAATATTTGCAGTTGCAGGAAAAGCATAGTCTCCCGTTACCGTTGCACAAATCAAAAGATCAATTTCTGTTGGGTCAATTCCACGTTTTTTACATAACTCTTTGACAGCGGGAATTGCCATTTCACTAGCACCCTTGCCTTCACCTTTTAAAATATGACGTGTTTCGATTCCCGTTCGAGAACGAATCCACTCGTCATTGGTGTCCACCATTTTTTCAAGGTCTGCATTCGATAAGATTGACTCGGGTACATACCCTGCAACACCAGTTATGGCTGCATGAACATTTGTCATATATTCCTCAGTGCCAGAAAACTAAACATCATCTGAGTATGCATCTAGAGGCAGACATTGGCAAATCAATTGTCTATCTCCTAGTGCATTATCAACGCGTGAGACCTTAGGCCAGAATTTTTGAGCTGCACCTGACGGAAGCACAGCAACCTGCATCGAGTAAGGGTGCCCCCAAACAGATCCAGTCATATCCTCTAATACATG
Organism: Oligoflexales bacterium; assembly: GCA_023301465.1. GTDB lineage: Bacteria > Bdellovibrionota_B > Oligoflexia > Oligoflexales > JALZUQ01 > JALZUQ01. The sequence continues at coordinate 113,879 of JALZUQ010000006.1, read as the reverse complement.
AGGTGCATTTTTAAGAGGGTTGACCTCTGGTGACCACTCTTTGGTTTCGATATGTGAGATTTCTCGGCGGATGGAGATCATCGCATCACAAAACCTATCTATCTCTTCCAAAGACTCACTTTCCGTTGGTTCAATCATAAGAGTTCCAGGAACTGGCCAAGCCATCGTAGGAGCATGGAACCCATAGTCAATCAACCTCTTCGCGACATCTTCTACGGTGATACCAACCGACTTTTGTAAACTACGAAGGTCTACAATACACTCATGTGCCACTAAATCTTTGTTGCCTTTATAAAGTACTGGAAAACTCTCATCGAGTTTTTTTGCAATATAGTTTGCAGATAAAATAGCTACTTCACTTGCATGCCTCAACCCATCTCCACCCATAAGACGAATATAAGCCCAAGAGATTATCAAGATACTCGCACTTCCAAACGGACTTCCACTGATCATCCCAATAGACTGATCATCGGCGTTTACTTTTTTAGAGGGTAAAAAATCTTTTAAGTGGTCTTTTACACCAATGGGCCCTACTCCGGGACCTCCGCCACCATGGGGAATACAAAATGTTTTATGTAAATTAAGGTGGCAAACATCTGCACCAAATTTTCCGGGCTTACATAGACCTATCTGTGCGTTCATGTTTGCACCATCAAGATAAACCTGACCACCACGAGCATGAACGATATCGCATATTTCTGTGATGCTTTGCTCAAACACTCCATGGGTCGATGGATATGTAATCATTGCAGCAGCGAGGTGATCTTTATACAGGTTTGCTTTTTCACGAAAATCTTCAAGATCAATATTTCCGTTATCATCGCAACGTACCACTACTACTTTCATCCCTGCCATCACAGCAGAAGCGGGGTTTGTTCCATGAGCTGACGAAGGGATCAAACAAATATGACGTGAACCTTGACCTTTGGATTCATGATACTTTTTGATAACCAATAGACCCGCAAACTCTCCTTGGGATCCAGCGTTAGGCTGTAAACTAAAAGCATCAAAGCCTGTACACTCGCTCAAATAGTCTTCGAGCTGTTGAATCATCTCTAAGTAACCAGTCACTTGGTCTCTTGGAGCAAAAGGATGAAGTTCTCCTACTTTACGCCAACTCAATGCTTGCATTTGAGTCGTTGCATTGAGCTTCATGGTGCATGAACCTAAGGGGATCATAGAGGTTGTTAATGATAAATCCGCGCTTTCTAAAGACTTGATATAGCGAAGCATCTGGGTTTCACTACGGTAGCGTCTAAAGTTTGGATGCTCTAAAAATGAAGATTGTCTTTGAAGGTGACTAGGAATAGAAGAATTTACTTCTTGCTTACAAGCAGGCACTTCAAAACATTCTAATAATTTTACAAAACCAGTTTCATTTGTGCTTTCATGAAAAAAGACACGAATCTCATCTTCATGGGCGTAGATATTAATATCTTTATCGGCACAAATTTTTGCAATACGTGTGACTTCTGTGCGGTCGGCTTGAATGGACACCCCATCAAAAAACTGATGGTGTTTTACCATGTACTTTCCAGAAACAGCTGCTAAAAACCTTCCGGCATAAGAATGAATTTTTTGTGCAATATGAACAAGACCTTCTTTACCGTGATAAACAGCATACATTGCTGAAATGTTTGCAAGTAGAGCCTGTGCCGTACAAATATTGCTGGTGGCTTTGTCTCTTCTAATGTGTTGCTCTCTTGTTTGCAACGCTAGTCGTAAAGCATGATTTCCTAATCGGTCTTTTGAAACCCCTACGATTCTTCCGGGAATCTTTCTTTTGAATTCTTCAGTAGTAGCAAAAAATCCAGCATGTGGACCACCAAAACCCATTGGCACACCAAATCGCTGTGCAGAACCGACAACTACGTCCACTCCATATTCACCGGGAGACTTTATGAGAGTCAACGCCATTAAATCAGAAGCAACGCAGACTTTTATTTTTTTGGGTTTTAATGCACTTACCAATTGATCCAGTGAAAAGAGCTCTCCTGAAACACTAGGCACTTGAACAAACACTCCAAAAACGTCATCTGTCAAAGCTTCCATGAGCTTTTCTTTTTGAATACAAACCACTTGAACTCCAAGAGGTTTTGCTCTTGTTTGGATCACTTGTAAGGTTTGAGGAAAAATATCTTCTGCAACTAAAAACGTTTTCTTTTTCCCACGTTGAGCATTCCAAAACATCATCATTGCCTCAGCGGCAGCTGTTGGCTCATCTAATAATGACGCGTTTGATATTGGTAAACCTGTTAAATCACAAACCATAGTTTGAAAATTTAATAAAGACTCAAGACGACCTTGAGAAATTTCAGCTTGATATGGAGTGTACTGGGTATACCAGCCGGGATTTTCAAATATATTTCTTTGAATCACGGCCGGCATCACTGTTGGATAATACCCAAGACCAATATAGTTTTCGCAAACTTTATTTTTAGAAAAAATACTTCGAAGCTCTTCTAATGCTTCTACTTCTGTCAATGTGTTCGGTAAGCTTAATTCTGTGTCATAGATATTTTTAGGCACAACATCTTTTGTTAAAGCTTCTAAATTTTCATAACCAACTGCTTGCAACATCTTTTGTTGCTCCGGAATACGTGGACCAATGTGTCTATTTAAAAATGAACCGATACTTGCCATGAGCTGCTTCCCCACAGATGGTTGTTTTATGATGGGGACAACTTATCGTCTTCATTATGGATTGTCGAGATAAGCTTGGCCCTCTTTCAAAAAGTGCAAAACTGGCCGATATGGAGTGAACTAAAAACATCCAACCGAGATAAAAACGACCAAATCGTCCAAATCAATACGGTAATAAAAAATTAACCAAATAAATACGATTAGTTATAGAAACATCTTTCTTTTTTATTTTATATAACCGATCATTTCAATAGGAGGATATGACCATGTGTGACTTCGAAAATAAATACTTTTCAACAAAACAAGCTGCAAAATACCTAGAAACCAGCGAGTCATCTATTAAAAGATGGGTTGATTCTGGGATGATTCGAGCCACAAAGACATCTGGTGGGCACCGAAGAATAGCTAGTAGTGACCTGTTTGAGTTTATTAGAGTTCGCCAAAAGCAAATCACTTCTGAAATACCTGAAGTGAACTTAGAAAAAGTACAAGCCTCTTACAGAACTGCAATGAACGAAGGTGACATTTCTACAATGAGCCAAATTGTCACAAGTCAATTTATTCGCTTTGCTAATATTGGAAACCTCATCGACCAAATCATCTACCCAGTTTTTCTTTCTCTCCGTTCTGAGTGCCACCACCCAAGTGAAATTTGCCATGTATTGCATCGTGCCATAGACCAAACTAGAAATATTTTAGAGTTCATTGCACCTCAATACAAACGGCCCAAAGTCAACAAAAAGCTCACAGTTATATGTGCCGATATTGGTTATGACGTAGATGGATTGCCGACTTATTTTGCCGAGTACTCCATTGGCCAACAATTTAAAGTGGTTCAACTTGGTGTCAATGCACCCATTGAAGTGCTTAGAGGTGCCATAGAACAAGAAAACCCAACGTATATTTGGATCTCTGCAAACGGAGAAAAAACGTCTGGATTTCACCAAAAAATCTCAACGATTGAAAAACTAAAGCCTTCGTTTGGTTTTCAAGTTGTGAAATTTGGAAAATTATTAGAAAAAAAATTTGAATTCGAAGACACGAAGACTATCCAAAATTTTGATGAACTCTCTAGATTACACGAGATTACCATATGAGTATTACCTTGTTTTATGATGGCAAATGTAGTGCTTGTTATTACGAGATGCTTGCTTATTCAAAATTAGACAAAAACAATAAACTCAAGTTCCAAGATATTACCAAAGAAGACTTTGACCCTTCTCAATTTAGTATCACACCAGAGGTTATCAACAAAGAGTTCCACGTACTTACTGACCATGGAATGAAAGTTGGTGTTCCTGCGTTTATTGAAATTTGGGAGCAACTTAACTATAAAATGCTTTCTTGGTTTGTGCAGCTACCCATCGTTTTTCAACTTTCAAAATTGGGGTACTCCTTTTTTACGGTGATCAGGCCGTATTTGCCAAAGAAAAACCGTTGTTCGATCGAAGACTTGTAAATAAACCCTCAAATAGTCTAGCTGCTTAATTTTTTACCTGATTGATAAACCCAACCAAGATTTTAATACTTGTGAAAATTTACTAACTCGGTAATTTCAATGTATGGAAATTTTCAATTCACAACAATACCCGGTCCATGACCTAACAAAGATGTATGGTCAATTGGATACCCTAAAAAAACAATATGATGATGACGGTGTCGTTGTCTTAAAAGATTTTCTAGGAAGCGAATACCTTGAATCACTTATCAATGAAAGTAGAGCACTAGCGAACCAAGCTTACTTTAATACCGTAAGCGGAAACCCGTATCTTTGCGAGTCTGACCCAAACCTCCCTGGTGATCACGCCTTAAATCATAAAGAATCTACGACACTCGGCGTCATTGCTGGTGATCAACTTCCAGAGAGTAGCGTTAGTCGTCAAATCTATCGTTCACAAGCATTACGGGATTTTGTTGCAAGCATTATTGGCATTCCAAAAATCTTTGATTATCAATGCAAGCTTGGTTTTATCAATATTGCACGGATGGTAAAAGACAACTACCTAAGGTGGCACTTTGACCTCAGTGATTTTGTGGTTTCTATTCCTATTCAATCAGCATCCAAAGGTGGCGTTTACCAATACATCCACAACCTTAAATCAGACAACGACCCAAACTATGATGGAGTTTCAAAGGTTCTCACACATGGATCTCCACAAATCAAAAGCCTCCAGACACCTCCGGGCTCTTTGATTCTATTTCAGGGAAAACACACCATGCACCGTGTGACAAAAGTTGAAGGAGATGTAGACCGCTATGTTTTACTTTTAGGCTTTGCCTCCAAAGACCATGTCAAAGGGTCGGACTACTTAAGACAAATACGCTACGGCAGAACAAAATAGGATAAAATATGTACGACAAAATCCCTGAACTAAAAAAATGGTGCTCTATTTCTCCCAAACAAAACTATATTCATGGTGAGTTCATCAAAGGACTCGCAAAGAATATTGATTGCGAAGACCCTTCAAACGAAACAAAAATTTCTGAAATCTCTTGCACCACTAAAGATCAAATTGACCTAGCTGTAGAGTCGGCAAAAAACTGCCAAAAGCAGATCCTCAAAAAACAAAGTTCAGCAGAACGTATTTCGATTTTACGAAATATTGCAAAAATAGCCCATGAACACAGACATGAATTAGCTGCCATCGAAGCATATGAAAACGGAAAAACATACACAGAAGCACTCAATGACGACCTCCCTGAATGTAGTACTGTATTCGATTACTATGCTGGGTGGGTTGATAAGGTTTATGGAGAAACCTGCCCAACAGAACCGGGGTTTTTAAATTACACCATCAGAGAAGCATACGGTGTTTGTGGGTTGATAGTTCCGTGGAACTTTCCACTACTAATGGCTTGCTGGAAAATCGCTCCTGCACTAGCGATGGGGAACGCCGTCATCATCAAACCATCTGAATATACATCTTTGAGCCTAATAAGGCTGATTGAGTTGATCCACGAGAAACTCACCTTACCAAAAGGTATGTTGAACTTGATCCTCGGAGACGGTGAGCAAGGAAGTTACCTGTGCGAGCATCCTGGCGTCGATAAAATTTCATTTACTGGAAGTACGGATGTAGGAAAACGCATCGTACAAGCATCAGGCAACTCGAATTTAAAAGCTCTTTCACTTGAGCTTGGTGGAAAATCTCCATGTATCTTTTTTGAGGATACCCCAAACCTTGAAGAAGCACTTACCCGTGCATACCACGTAATGTTTTCTCAAAAGGGTGAAAAATGCACCGAGCCTACAAGGTTTTTAATCCATAAAGACATCTACCAAAAATCTTCTGATTTCCTCGTAAACCTTGCAAAGCAATATAAACTTGGAACACAGTTTGAGGATGGAGTACACCAAGGCTCTCAAAATAATAAACAACAATTCGAAAAAATCATGGGATTTATTAAACGAGCAGACTCAAAATTATTAATAGGTGGAGGTGTTGCTAAAAACATTAATGGCGGCAAAGGTTATTTTATTGAACCAACTATTTATGGTGAAGTAGATTCTGAAGCTGAAATTGCAAAAAAAGAAATCTTTGGACCTGTTTTAAGTTTATCAACTTTTAGCAATGAATCAGAAGCCATTGAAAACGCAAATAATTCCGATTATGGACTTGCTGCTGGGCTCTATACCGCAGACACTTCAAGAGCTCACCGAGTTGCAGAAGCAATTGAAGCAGGGATGGTTTTTGTGAACCGCTACGGAATGTACGCCCTCAGTTCACCTTTTGGTGGGTTTAAGCAAAGCGGTTGGGGTAAGGAGCTTGGGATTCACTCCATTGAGTCTTACACAAAAACAAAATCTATTTGGGTATACCACGGTAGTTAACAAAGCGAGTTTACAACGATAGCCAAAATAAAGCGTTATTAACAAAAATTAATCAGACCGAAAATGACAACCCATACTAGATTTATTACGAGAGGCAGCATTGATAATTAACAATGCTGCTTGAACTGCGTTTCTCAAATCTAGTAAATCTCGGGTAACCCTGCAGTCACCATAAAAATCATCTACCTCTGATTTTAATTCTCTAATCAAGCTGCGAGCCCTTTGAAGCTTTCTTTCACTACGTATTAAACCCGTATAGTTCCACATAGTATTTTGAACCATAGCAAGATCGTGCAAAATAAGCTTTACATCAGGTTCCGAGTCTGGACTAACCCAATCTGGGATATCAAATTCTTTGATTTTTTCAAGAGACTTGTCTTTTAAAATACTTTTGGAAGCCTCGATTCCAAAAGTAGCTCCTTCAAGCAGTGAAGTACTTGCTAAACGGTTAGCCCCATGAAGACCAGTACATGCAACTTCACCAACAGCATATAGGCCATCAATACTAGTTTGCCCTTCTAAGTTCGTAAAAATGCCGCCACAAAGAAAATGAGCTCCAGGACTAACAGGTATGTAGTCTTTTTGAGGATTTACTCCTTGTTCCATCAAGCTTTTATAAATAAACGGAAATCTTTTTTCGAAATAACCGTCTTTTAGGGACGTACCATCTAAATAAACACAACTTTGATCATGTTCTAGCATTTCAGTTTGAATCGAACGTGACAAGATATCACGAGGGGCTAAAGATCCATCTTTATGATACTTATGCATAAAAGTTTGACCTTGTTCGTTTACTAGCTCACACCCTTCACCACGCACCGCTTCTGACACTAAAAAAGTGGGGGTGTGTTTCTTATAAAAAACTGTCGGGTGAAACTGAACATATTCTAAATTCATGACCCTTGCACCAATACGGTAAGCCATAGAAATCCCATGTCCAAAAGACCCGGGAGCATTCGTGGTTCTTGAGTAAACTTGCCCTACACCACCTGTAGCAAGTACGGTTCTATCAGCAATCACAGCAAATATTTCTTTTTTAGATACATCTAAAAAGTATGCACCCATCACCCTTGACGGCTGATACTGGTGCTGACTATTTAAAGAGTGATGAGCAAGGGTTATCAAGTCAATCGCACAGACATTTCCTCTGAACTGTAATTTATCTTTTGTGTGAAGGTCTTCATGAAGTTTTTCAACAATGCCTTTACCAGTAAAGTCGGAAATATGAATAATTCGGTTTTTCGAGTGAGCAGCTTCTTTTGTAAAACTAAGTTCACCATCATCTTCTTTATCAAATGGAACTTTGAGGTTTTTGATTAATAGATCTTCAACAGCTTTTGCTCCATTTTTTACAATGAAATCGACCGCATCATGGTTAGAAGATTGTTGAGACGCATACTGAATATCTTTTGTTAAAGATGCGGGGTCTTTATCTTCATAGACGATGCCACCTTGAGCCCAACTAGAGTTAGAAACATCTAGGTCTCTAGCAGAAGCTAAAAAAACACTTTGACCACCATCTAATAAATATTTAGCTGTTGTACTTCCAGCAATCCCTGCTCCAACAACAAGAGTATCTACATGAATTTTTCTCATGACTGAGCCGGCTCAAAATCTAAACCAATATCTACTTGATGATTCGCACCTGTCAAACACCCCATGGAGATACGGTGAACTGGAAGGTGCCTATAGCTACCTAAGTTTCCTTCATGGATTCCACCAGAAACCTCTATAAGGATTCCTTCGGGAATAATCTTAATGGCTTCTTCCACCTTATTTGGAGTCATATTATCTAGCAACACCATATCAATTGGATACTTCACAATGGTTTGAAGTTGTTCGATGGAGTCAACCTCCACTTGGATCTTTGATGTTCCGGGTTTGAGGCTTAATCCACGCTCAACAGCTGCTGCAATACTTTGGTGACATGCAATATGGTTGTCTTTAATCATCATGGTATCTGAAAGAGAGAACCTGTGGTTATGACCACCACCAAGCCTTACGGCCATTTTTTCTAGCCTTCTCCAACCGGGAGTTGTTTTTCTTGTATCACAAACTTTGATATCGGTGCCTTCAACAATTTGAACACATTGAGCTGTAAAGTTTGCAATTCCACATAGCTTTCTTAAAAAGTTCAAGACTAATCTTTCGCCTTTTAAGATTGCTTGTGCATCACCAGATAAAGTAGCAATGGAATCACCTTTGGAAATTTTTTGACCGTCTTTAGCTGTTAGTTTAGTTTGCACATTTCCCGGTATAAAACTAAAGACCTCCGAGATGAGTTCCGTTCCTGCAACTACCATTGGTTCACGAGCAATCAGTTTTGCAACAGCAGTCGTTCCCGAAGGAACCACACAATCAGTGGTAATATCACCCAGGCCAAGATCTTCTGCCAATGCTAACTCAATAAGTTGTCTTTCAAAAATCAAAGCTTAAGCCTCCGCTAGTTCAAACATTTTTTCGATAGAAGCTAATGCCGCTTTTGCAACTTTAGGATCTACGGTTACTTCACGAAGTGGGTCCTGAGTTTCTAGTACGTCGTGAATATTATCCAAAGTATTTTTTTTCATGTAAGGACACAAACGACATGACATCACAAACTTTTTTTCTGGATTTTCACTTTGAAGCCTACTCACAAGTCCACACTCCGTTAAAAGTAAATACTCATCAAAGTCTGTGGTGGTCACATAGTTCATCATAGCAGAAGTACTGCCCACAAAGTCGCTCTCAGCAGTTACTCCAGGAGGGCACTCAGGGTGACTAACAATGGCTAAGTTTTTGTTTTTGGCACGTTGTAGCTTGATTTGTTCAGGTGTAAATTGGTCGTGAACAATGCAAGTTCCCGGGCTAGAGATGATTTCTTTATCGATTCCTTTTTCTTGAAGATATCCTTTGATATTTTCAGCCATCAACCTATCGGGAACAAAAATTACTTTATCTTCTTTTAGGTTCGAAACAATTTTGTAAACATTCGAGGAGGTCACACAAACATCACTTTCAGCTTTGACTTCAGCACTACTATTAATATAGCAAACCACCGGTGCTCCGGGATGTTCTGCTTTTAATTTTCTAACGTCTTCGGCCTTGATCCCATCAGACAAACTACAACCTGCTTTTGTGTCCGGAATAAAAACTTTTGCATTTGGGTTAAGTAGCTTTGCAGTTTCCGCCATAAAAACGACACCCGCAAAAACGATGATGTCAGCTTTTGATTCACTTGCCCACTTACTCAATGAATAAGAATCTCCTCGGTAGTCTGCTATACCGTAGACAATATCTGGAGTGACGTAAGAATGAGCTAAAACAACTGCATTCAAATCTTTTTTCATTTGGTTTATCTTAAGGGTTTTTGGAGCAATATGTTCACAGGTTTGTTGACTCCACCCATGACATGCGTCGTAAGAAACTGACTTCAATACTTCAAATAATCGAGCACCTTCTTGTACGACTTCGGGTGCTAAGGGTTGTCCAAACATAAGCTATTCCTTTCATCCAATGAACTGGCTACAGAGTACCAGAATTACAGTGGTGATTAAAATTAATATTCCTATACAAATCAATGGGTTATTAAAAAGATCCATAAAAACTTTGGCTATTTTAATAAAATCTAGTATTGTAATTCTGTTTATAAAATAGACAGAGGTAATAACCCCCTTGGAAAAAGCACACTTATGGATAGGCTACGCACAAGACTGTAATGCATTCTACATATGCTTGGCTATCGCCATTCTTCTTGTCCTTGTTGATTATTTATTCCCAGTGGATTGGCCTGCTTACCTTGGATATCTCATGTTTGGCGTCGCAAGCTTCTTTGCTGTGAATGATAATATTTTAGCTTCTTTACTTTGGTGTTTAGGTGTTTTTGTTGGGCTGCTGATTGCTCACAAACTTATCTTTTCAAGATTTCTTACCAATGCTCCTCACCTTGAAAAAGGAGAATATAAATGAGTCGGTTAGGAAATATTTTTGGAAGAAGATCTAGAGGTTATGGCAATAGTTATGGACGCAGCAGTGGCGGCGGCATGTCAGGATTTAAAATACGCCTATTTATTGCATTAGCAATTGGTGCATTTACTTATGTTTCTTATTTATCATCATCTAAAGAAAACCCAATAACAGGAAAGTCTCAAAGAGTAGCCCTTACCACTGACCAAGAAATTGCAATGGGCCTACAAGCACTTCCTCAAATGACAAGACAACATGGCGGTTTACTTCAAGATCAAAGAGCTCAAAATTTCTTGGACCAACTTGGAAGCAAACTACTAAGAGCACTTCCCGTCTACCTTGAAACCCAAAACAAAAAAGCCACCAACCCGTATAAGTTTGAGTTTCACTTACTTGCAGATAATCGTTCTATTAATGCATTTGCTCTTCCCGGTGGGCAGGTATTTATTACTAAAGCACTCTTTGACAAGCTCGACAGCGAAGCACAAATTGCTGGAGTCATTGGCCATGAAATTGGACATGTCTTAGCTCGTCACGGAGCACAAAGAATGGCAAAACAAAAACTAACTCAAGGCTTAGCCCAAGCGGTTGGAATGGCTGGTGGTGGTCATGATTCCATGCGAGTTGCCATGATGGTTGGGCAAATGGTTAATATGAAATACGGCCGAGAAGACGAGCTTGAATCAGACAAATGGGGTGTTAGACTAACAAGGTGGGCTGGATATGATCCTTCTGCAATGCTCAAAGTCATGCATGTCCTTGAAAAAGCAAGCGGTGGATCTCGCACTCCTGAAATGATGAGCACCCACCCAAAACCTGCGAACAGACGTGCCTACATCAAAGAAGTCATTCGAAGTGAATTCCCTGAGGGTATACCAACAGGTTTAGTTCAATAATATTTTAATAAATTGTTTTTAAAACTAGGAGAAACAAAATGAAATTTTTATGGTTGCTGCTACTTGTAAGCAGTGTTGGTTACGGTCAAGAAATGTTCTTCACTAAAGAAGATGTTCAAGTTTTACAAAGCCTTAAAACGACAAACTCTAATTGGAAAAACTTACCTAAAAAAGACTCCATTAAATCCTACAAATTCAAGAACCAAGAAATTGAGGGAGTTTGGAGTGGAAGTTACTGGCCAATGATTCAGGGTGGAATCACATCAAGATGGCAACGTCATGAAAAACCGTTTGCTAGAATACCAACATATGATGAAATTTCAAAAATGAGCCCCGCTGAAAGGAACTCTTTATCACCGGCTGAAAAATATGATTTTGTGATGGGCGATCGTGCAATGACGCTTACAAATGCAGAAAGAAACTACATCAAATCTAGAGGGAAACTTGAAGGATGGTTTGGGTATTGTCACGGCACAGCACCAGCTTCTGCCAATGAAAAAGAACCCTTAAATGCTATTAGTGTCCCTGCGAATGGAACATCTGTTGTTTTTTATCCTGACGACATGAAAGCATTGGTCACGGCATATTATGCTCACTCAGAAGGTGCTACTATCGGCTTAGGAAAACGCTGCGGCGAAGATTTTAATGGTAGACCTTTAAGTGATCTATTTAAAAGACAAAAGGAAGGGTGTAACGATACAAACCCCGGTGCTTTTCATATTGCTCTTACCCACAGAATCAAACAGGGCAAGAGCTTTGTTGTTGAAATTGATAAAGGTCGACAAATATGGAACTACGCTGTTTATGGCTATGAACTAACATCAAGACTAGCATTGTTTAACCCAAAACCATTTAAACTTAACGCTTATAGAATTGACTTAGTTTTAGATTATGTAGACGGAACCAACCCAAACAAAAAACGTCAATTTAAGCTTGGAAAAAAGAAGCTTGATTACACAATTTATGTTGAGAAGAGAAGCAACAAAATTGTTGGAGGACGCTGGAATCATGAAGCTGCACAAGGTGGTAGTGTTGATTTCATTTGGTTTAAAGACTCTCCAGGAAAAGACACAAGAAATGTGATCCAACTCGATCTCGTTCGTAAGATGATCGAAGCTTCTAGAAAGTAAATTTAGGATTTCAAACATAAAAAAAGCCTTACTTGTAAAGAGTAAGGGCTTTTTTATTATCTAAATCACTTGGACTTTCAAAGAAAGTCTGGATATTTCTCTTGAAGCTTAAGGTACTCTTGGTGAATCATATTTGTATCTTCTTTGCCTAATGCAACCAATGGCAATAGCGGCTCACCAACTTTTATTCCAACTTGATTCATCAAAGCTTTTACTGGAACTGGGTTTGGGCCAAGTGTAAGAGTTAAAGTACACATTTTGTGAATAGACTGAGCAAGTTGCATCGACTCTTGAAGCTTGCCTTCAAGGTAGCCATTCACAAGAGTAGACATGATCTTTGGAGCAACATTCGCAAGAACTGAAACCACACCAACTCCACCCACAGACATAATTGGCAAGGTGATTCCATCATCTCCAGACAACACCGATACATCTGAACCTGAAAGCCTTGAACATGTTTCAAGGATTTGATCAAGATCACCATTGGAGGCTTTAACTGCTTTGATATTAGAATAAGATTCACATAACTTTTGAATGGACTCAGGGTTGATGTTTACTCCAGTACGGCCGGGAATATTATATAAAATCAGCGGTAAACCAACTTTATCAATCTCAGCATAATGAGCAAAAATCCCAGCAAAATTTGGCTTGTTGTAGTAAGGAGTGACAATTAACGCTCCGTCTACACCAATCTCTTTTGCTTTTTTGGTCATTTCTACTGTCTTTGCAGTGTTATTGCTTCCAGTGCCCGCAATAACTTGCAAACCAGTAGGTTTTAGTTCTTTTACTGCCACTTCAAAAAGTTTTAATTGATTGGGCACAGATACCGTGGGGCTTTCGCCTGTGGTTCCACATACGACGACACCAGCAGAACCACCCTCTTTTTGAAAGTGCAGTAATTCTACGAACTTCTTAAAATCAACATCTCCATTGTCACTCAACGGAGTGACAATGGCGACATAACTACCCTTAAACATCATAAATAATACTACCTAGAGGTTTTGCGTTTTGTTGTTTTTTTACGAGCAACTGCTTTTTTCTTTGTTTTTTTAGCTGTTTTCTTTTTGGTTACTTTTTTCTTTGTAGTTTTTTTAGCTGCTTTTTTCTTGGTGGTTTTTCTTTTCTTTGCAGCTTTCTTTGCTTTACCGTAATTGGTAACAAATTTCTTTTCTAATGAAGTCACATTGATTCCAGCACTTTCAGCACCTTTAAGAATACTTTTAATGTAACTTTGTACAATCGGCTCGATCTGCTTGATCTTAGATTCGATAATTTTTTCTACTTCTTTCTTTTTTGCCTGCACGACCTTACTGGATGTGTACTTTTTGACTCTTTTATTGAGATCTTTGTACTCTTTCTCTAGGTTTTTTTGCATGCTGTTGAAATTTGTTTTTAATGTTTTGATGAATGCGTTCATATGGTCTCCTCTCCATTCAAGTTGCTGTATAACAAGAAAACACTGAAATGAGAAGTGAATTTAATATTTGTAGACTCCTCGACCTGCTTTACGTCCATACCAACCTGCTTCTACATACTTTACTAGCTTTGGCGATGGTCGGTACCGAGGATCTCCCAACCCATCATGGAGAACCTCCATAATCGCAAGACAAGTATCAAGACCAATAAAGTCTGCAAGAGCAAGAGGGCCCATAGGTTGGTTCGTACCCAACATCATCCCTTTATCAATATCTTCTGGAGAGGCTACACCCTCATAAAGGGCTGTAAATGCTTCATTAATCATGGGCATTAATATTCTATTTACCACAAACCCTGGATAGTCTTGGCTGGTTGAAGTCTCTTTTCCAAGCTTATGAGCTAAATCTGTTATGAGAGATGTAACCTCTGAACTTGTGCTCATTCCCGGAATGATTTCCACCAGCTTCATGATAGGAACTGGGTTCATAAAGTGCATACCAATAAAGTTATGGGGCAATTTGTAAGATGATGCCAATTTTGTAATCGAGATAGAAGAGGTATTTGATGCCATAATGCACTCATCAGAGACAATCTCGCTCAAATCACTGAATATCTTTGTTTTTATGTCAAGGTTTTCAACGATAGCTTCCACCACAAGGTCACACTTTGAAAAAGTCGAAAGATCCTTTGTATATTGAATATTGCTTAAAATAAAACATTGTTGTGCAGGTGAAATTTTTTCTTTTGAGAAGAGTTTCTCTCCAGATTTTTCAATCGTTACTTTTGCTTTCTTAAGCTGCTCACCGTTTAAGTCATATAAATGAACTTGAAAACCATGCATTGCAAAAACCTGTGCAATACCTCCACCCATTTGCCCAGCTCCAATCACTCCTACTACGTTGATTGAATGGTTTATTGGTTGCGTCATAACGTTCTCCCTAATAAGATTGAGCTCAGAAAGTAAATATATGAAAATAGAACATTTTATCCAACAAAATAAAAGCTTCATCTTTATTCAAAAAGGTGAAAATGGTTTTATATGCTCAGATTTTAACATTGAGCCTCCAGATGAGCTTTTATCAAGAACCATAGAGCCAACTTCCAAGACACCATGGTCTGGAGGACATCTCCTGGTGTCGCCTTATTTCTATGGGCAAGGAGATTTTGAGTCTTCCAAACTTAAAAATTTCAGAATCAACCACTGGCAAAAATGCAACCCATCAAGCACTCAAGATAATTTTCAAAAGAAACTCTCATTAGATTTTTTTGGCTCAAAGCATCAATACCAAAAATCTATTGAAGACTGCATTGAGAACATCAAAAATGGTGATTTCTATCAAGCGAATCTCCTTCGTTTTTTTTCTTTAAAAACCAAGAGTGATGTAAGGCTTCAGTTGTTAGCACTTCTTCAAACTCATAAGCCAGCAATGGCACTGTGGATTCAAACCGAAGACTTCGAACTCTTTTCACTTAGCCCTGAAAGCTTTATCAAAATCCATCACCTACCAACTGGGAAATCTATCGTTGAGTCATTCCCCATTAAAGGCACTATCAAAATTGATGGGGAAAACTTAAAAACACTCAAAAAAAACATCGAAAACGACCAAAAAGAAGTTTCTGAACTAAATATGATTATAGATTTAGTGAGAAATGATTTTCATAAGATATGTGATGCAGGTAGCGTTAAAGTTCCTGCATCTGGAAAATTTTTAACGATTGGTAATTTACTCCACCGCTACGCTGAAGTCACAGGTACACTCAAAAAAAATATCACCACAGGCGACTTACTAAAAAGTGTTTTACCTGCTGCTTCCGTCACTGGTTGTCCAAAAATTTCTGCGAATCAATTTATTCAGAAACATGAAACTCACAAACGTGATTTTTTTATGGGAAATGCTTTTTATTTTGATGATTCAGGCTATGTGGATTCATCGGTTCTCATAAGAACCCTTCATTTCAAAGATAACCTCTGGCACGGAGCAGCTGGATCGGGAATTGTCGTTTCGAGTATCCCCCACAAAGAAGTAGCTGAGACAGAAGCAAAAATCAGTATTTTTACAAGTGAGCCCTCATCTAAACCATAAGCAATTGAAATAAATAGCCTTTCTTTGGGATATGTGCTTTCCATTTGAGCTGTTTTTCTTTATAACATGTGGAGAGGGTAAGCTGGGGCATATCACTCTTACTTTCATCAATAACTGATACAAACAAGATGAGGAAGTCAGCATTTGAGCCAAAATCTAAAAATATTTAGCATCGGAAAATCACTTCGTCATGCTGGCAGGCTTGCTCAAATCACAAATGTATTTGCAAAACATGGGTTTTGGACCGTCATTGACCGGATAGGAATCGAAAAATGGCTTCACAAAACCCAAAAGAGTAAGTCTCCTCAAACACCACCCTCTTCTTCTATGGGTATTGAAACTAGTAGAGACTTACCTATTAGGTTGCGTAAAGCTTTTGAAGAGCTTGGTCCTGCATTTGTAAAACTAGGACAAATTCTAGCCACAAGAAAAGATCTTTTTCCTAAGGATTTTATTCGTGAGCTACAAAGACTTCATCAAAAAGTAGAGCCTCTCCCCTATAAGACCATCAGCAAAGTTCTTCAAAATGAGTTAGGCGACACAATATCAAATATATTTTCCCATGTTAAAGAGGCCTCCCTTGCTGCCGGATCCATTGGTCAAGTTCACGAAGCAAAGCTTCAAAGCGGTGAAGATATTGTCATTAAAATTCAAAGACCTGGAATTTACGAAGTCATTAAAACAGACTGCGAAATCATCACCGGCATCGCAAGATTAATCGAAAAGTTTATCCCAGAAACAAAAATATTTAGACCTGTCAGACTCGCAAGTGACTTTCACCAAAAAACCATGGCTGAACTAGACTTTATTAAAGAGGCCTCAAATGCCGTAAAGTTTACTAGAAACTTTGATAATTCTCCAGATATTGTGATTCCTAAAATTTATTGGAAACACACGAGTCAACGTGTTTTAGTTATGGAAAAGTTTAACGGTAAACCAGCTACTGATACCAGCGAACTTCTCACAAACTCTGACGAAGCCATGTCTATTGTCAAAAACGGCTTAGAAATGTTTTTACAGATGGTCTTTATAGATGGGGTTTTTCACGGTGATTTGCACCCCGGAAATCTTTTGATACTAGAAGACTATAAGATTGGGGTCATTGACTTTGGAAACGCTGTCCGACTCACTAAATACACAAGAGAAAGTCTAGCAGGATTGCTTTTAGCACTCGTTAAAGAAGATTATGAATCTATTGTTCACCACTTTGCAGAACTCAGTGATGCAGACCATTACTTTGATCCTGCAGCATTTGAGACAGATTTAATTCAAACCATTTCTCCGTACCTTGGCATTGATCTTAAGTATGTCAACACTGGCACCCTGTTATGGGACCTTGCATCTATTGCGGCAAAACATAACGCTCCCCTCAAAACTGAGTTGGTGGCTTTTATCCGAACATTGATTACTTTTGAAAGTATTGCAAAAGACCTCACTCCAGACTTTAAAGTTCTTGAAGCCTGCGAAGAGTATGCTACAAAAATAAGTCAACAGTTTTATAGCCCAGAAGCTTTTAAACAAGAACTTATGGTACTGGGTAGAGACACTGCTAAACTCGCAAGATATGCTCCCATGCAGTTTAGACGAATCCTCAAAGCTACTGCTGACGGTCACCTCAAGCTTTCCGTTGAAGCTGATGAACTCCATGCAGTTGCTCGGGCCATCAAAAACACAGGGTCTATTATTGGTGTTAGCTTAATTATTGCAGCACTACTTATTGGTTCTTCCATTTTGACATTCGGTAAAGTAAAACTACAGTACCTAAGTATTTCTACCTTTGGAGTTCTTGGTTTTACCATTGCTGGTATTCTTGGGTTGTATGTGATTTGGTCTGTGCTTCGAAATAGGTGAGATAACTTTTGGACATCCAGTACTTTACAACTTCAGACGATACTAAAATTCGGTATCAATACCATAAACCTACAAATGCTACACAAACCCCGTGCTTTATCTTCTTAAATGGAAGAAGTGAGTGGATTGAAAAGTACGAATTTATTCCAAAGCTGCTAGGGGTTCCTGAATCATCTCATTACTTAAGCATAGATCACCGTGGACAAGGCGAGTCTGAAGGCACGAGAGCATGGACTCCTAGTTATAAAAGATTTGCCACTGACCTTGCTGAATTACTTGAACACCTTAATATCCATTCTTATACGATTACAGCTCACTCAATGGGTTCTCTAATAGCATTAATTGGCACGATGACAGGAAAGCTAAATCCACAAAAAATGGTTTTATGTTCACCTCTACTAGGCCTACCAAAAGACAAACTACCATTACCTATTGCCTTAAAAGTTGTAAGTGTATTAAATTTTATTGGTCTTGGAAAAATTCCAAGTATGCTTGATAGAGAAGTCGGCCTTGCTTTTCATAAAAACAAACTCACTCATTCAGAAGAAAACTATAATAGATTTAAAAACTCACGCCACCGTGCAGACTCTGTGACTTTTGGTTGGGTTCATGAAACCGCAATTGCAACCACATACGTCCACAAAAAAGAAAACATACTAAAACTAAAAATGCCCATTAAAATGCTTATCTCAGGTGATGAAAAAGTCGTTCACCTTCAAGACACAATGTATTGGGCAAAAAAAGCAAGCAACTTACTGCCAGAGTTTTCTCATGAAATCATTCAAAATGCGAAACACGAACTTCTCACTGAAAGCGATGAGTACAGAGACGGCGTAGTGATTACCATCAAAGATTTTCTAGGGCTTACTGTATAACTCTTTCCTGTCATAATTAAAAAAAACGGCATACAAATATGTATGCCGTTTTTTTGAGTTAGTTTGAAAACTAGCTTTCTTTTGGAGTTTCTTCTGCAGCTTTTGCTGGAGCTTCTTCTGTCGTTTTCTTTTTTGAAAACATTCCGTACTTTCTTTGGAACTTTTCGATACGGCCAGCAGTATCCATGATTTTTTGTTTTCCGGTATAGAAAGGATGAGATCCAGATGTGATCTCCATTGTTACTACTGGGTATTCGTTACCGTCTTCCCACTTAGTGGTTTCTTTTGATGTTTTGATTGCTGATCTTGTGAGTACACTGAAATCAGAAGCCGCGTCTTTAAAAACGACAAAATTATAATCTGGATGAACTTCTTTTTTCATGGTTTTGGTATCCTATGTTTCTCATAAAATCAGAACCACAATTTAACCAAATCACACTGAAATGCAACCTTGTTTTTGAAGAATCTGCAAATTTTATAACCATTTAACCTATTAAATTTACTTATTCTTTTTTCAGGGCTAGCATACGCCCTAAAAGAATGCTTGAGAGAGCTTAACGAATGGAGAGCCCAATGGCTGTTTTATCCATATTTTCACCCATGATACAAAGAAGACAGTTTGCGAAACTCATGGGAATTACTGGACTATCTTATCTTAGCACGGGGTTTACTGGTCCAAAACTTAGCAGTTTACGCCCTCAAACCAAAGACGCTGTCACCACCCTACCCGGGATTCGCTCTTCAGTATTTTTAGAATATGGCCAACAGATACACCCGGACGGAAGTAAATTTGGCTTTAATAACGATTACTTGGCTGTTTTTCCGACAAAAAGTGGCTATGGATTATGGGTTAACCATGAATACCCAATCCCAAAACTCCAACCATTTAGCGGCACCCAAAAAGAAATCATCCAAAAACAAAAAGCCACCATTGGTGGGTCATATGTTGAAATCCAAAAAAAATCTGGCGTTTGGCAGCCAAATGTTTCAAAAAATAATTTTCAAGTTACAGCCAACTCAAGCATTACTTTTGCAGGAAACATAAAAGTAAAAGGCAGCTCTAACGCAAAAGGGACCCTTGCCAATTGTTCAGGTGGAAAAACACCATGGGGTAATTTTTTAACTTGTGAAGAAAACTACAGCCCTTTTTATGGTGAGGGTGTCCATATCAGCAAAACCAAAACCATATGGAAGTCTCACAAAAAAAATAAAGACTATAAGTGGAATCAAGACCCACAATCACCAGCAGAGCATTATGGCTGGGTAGTTGAAGTGAACCCCAAGACTAAACAAGCAAAAAAGCTAACTTCATTAGGGCGATTTGCCCATGAAGGTGCAACAGTAGCTCAAACAAAAGACGGTCGATGTGTCGTGTACATGGGAGACGATACAATAAACGAATGTATTTATAAGTTTGTATCTTCACAAAAAAACAGCCTAGAGCACGGAGAACTTTTTGTTGCAGACTTAGAAAACGGCAAATGGCTAAGCCTTGACCTAACAAAATCAAAGATTCTTCAAAAACATTTTGCTAACCAGCTTGACGTTCATACCTATACTCGCAAAGCTGCAAAACTTGTGGGTGGAACCCCTACTCACAGGCCTGAGGGAATTGCAGTGAGCCCACATGATCAAAGTGTTTTAGTAGCACTAACAAACAACACACCTGCTGGCGTCAAACATGGATTAATCCTAAAGATAGAAGAAAAGAACCATCAGCATGACGCCGATACATTTAAATCCTCAACTTTTCTTCAAGGGGGAAAGGCCACTGGGTTTTCCCACCCAGATAATATTGTCTTCGACCCCAACGGTAACCTTTGGTTTACCACCGATATAAGCGGTTCTGACATGAAGAAAAAAAGTTACAGAGACTTTGGAAACAACTCACTTTTTATTGTACCCAAAAACCAACTAACACCATACAGGGTTGCCGTTGCACCAAATGAAGCAGAGTTTTGTAGTCCATGCTTTATTGAAGACGGCAAAAAAATGCTTTTATCGGTTCAGCATCCCGGTGAAAAATCTAAACCCAACAAATATACAAGTCACTGGCCTCATGGAAGTAATTCGATACCCAAACCAGCTGTGGTTTTATTAGAAGGCCCTCTACTGGAACGACTGTCCCATAAAAAACGCTAAGCAAATATAAATTGCTATTTTTTTTGACTAAGAAGTTCTTTTGACCCCGAACCACAAGCGATGATTGAACGCATCGTTGTTTCAACTGCAGCGTCAATAACCTGTACATACTTTTGATTTAAGTGATAAATATTACCAGAAGTTGGGTTTGGTCCTGTCGGGACAAATACCGTATAAGAACCATCCGAATGTTCTTCAGTTACAAATGCAGTAACCATGGTTTCGTTTCCAAAAATCCTACACAAAGCAACTTTAGAAAATGGAGTTTGAGACTCGTCTGTAAATTGTTTGATGGTTTCTTTTATAAGGCTATAACCGGGGATTTGCGAAAAGAACTTCTTTTCAAAAAAATTAAAGATATAAGCACCAAGCCTCGTTCTTTCTATCATGCCAAAAATAAAACAAAGACTAATGATTAGAGCAACCACAAGGAGGTCTGCAACCACCTCAGGTATTTCAATATAACTTGCCAATGCGTTCGTAAGAGGCTGAATTAAATCCGTTAGAAATTCGAACAACCATTTAAAAACCATAAAGATAATCACAAGAGGCATGATAATCGTCACACCACCAAGGATCATGGTGTTCATAAAAGCTCTTATTTTTTTCCACATCTTTTCTACAACCTTATCTGTGATAGTTACATCATAAGTCTCTCTGATGGTTTTGCATACCTCATTGTCAACTCAAGAAAACGCAAGTCACTGAAATAATTGAAGTAAAACAGTAATTTGCACAAATGTTCATTAATTTATATTGTCTGCCATCAAATGACGTCGCTTGGAGTGGGTAGCGGCTTTCAAATAACCACCTACTAAAAGGAAAAACCATGAAGAAAATTAAAATCGCAATGCACTGGCAAATTGTACTTGGGATGTTACTTGGTGTCTCTGTAGGTTACTTAATGCTCAGCATCGGAGCTAATGGCTTTGTGACTGACTGGATAAAGCCTTTTGGTAAAATCTTTGTCAACTCACTCAAGTTAATTGCCGTCCCTTTAATTATCACTTCTCTCATCAAAGGTGTCTCTGACCTAAAAGACATTTCTAAGCTTTCTAAGATGGGTGGCAAAACCGTTTTAATGTACTTAGTCACCACATTGATTGCTGTTGTTCTAGGCTTACTAATAGTAAACCTTGTTCAACCGGGAAAACAAATTGCACCTGATACGAGAGATAACCTCGTGGAAATGTACTCGTCGAACGCATCAAAAAAGATTGAAGTTGCTGAAAAAACAAAACAAAACGGTCCGCTACAACCTCTTGTCGATTTAGTTCCTGACAATATCTTTCAGTCCTCAACATCTAATAGAAATATGCTGCAAATTATCTTTTTTGTCGTCATGTTTGGAATCGGTATGATTCTCATCCCACCAGAAAAATCTAAACCTGTTGCTGAGGTCTTTGATGGGTTTAATGATGTTATCTTAAAACTGGTGGACCTCATCATGCTTGCAGCTCCTTATGGGGTGTTTGCATTGCTGTGTACACTCATCGTGGAAATCCCTGAGGTAGGTGTTCTGGTAGGACTACTCTGGTATGGCTTCTGTGTTGTTCTTGGGCTAGCCATCATGATGTTTGGTGTTTACCCTGCTTTTGTTTATTTCTTTACTGGAAAATCATTTTCTTTTTTCTTTAACGGTATCTCCCCTGCTCAGTTACTTGCTTTTTCAACGAGTTCAAGTGCTGCAACATTACCTGTGACGATTGAACGTGTTGAGGAACATCTTGGAGTTGATAAAGAAGTCAGTAGCTTTGTTCTTCCTGTCGGAGCAACTGTCAACATGGATGGAACCAGTCTTTATCAGGCAGTAGCTGCTGTTTTTATTGCTCAAGCATTTAATATCCAATTAGATATTTACCAACAGTTAACTATCGTACTCACTGCTACTCTGGCATCTATTGGTTCTGCTGCTGTTCCTGGAGCTGGAATGGTTATGCTTGTGATCGTATTAGGAGCTATCGGTGTCCCTGAAGGCGGACTTGCATTGATATTTGCAGTAGATAGAATATTAGACATGTGCCGAACCAGTGTGAACGTCACAGGTGATGCTACCGTCAGTATGATTATTGCAAAAAGTTTTGGTAAGCTTGGAACACCAAACCCAAAAAACTGGGACGATAAATACACAAAAAAATAAATAAGAGGTTTACTTATGAAGGTTAAAGCAGCTGTTGCATGGGCGGCCGGAGAGCCACTCACAATCGAAGAAGTAGACCTACAACCACCTCAAAAAGGTGAAGTACTTATTAAACTGATTGCTACCGGTGTTTGTCATACTGATGCTTTTACTCTTTCGGGAGATGATCCTGAAGGCATCTTCCCTGCTATTTTAGGCCACGAAGGCGGTGGAGTCGTTGAAGCTGTTGGCGAAGGTGTGACTACATTAAAAGTGGGTGATCACGTCATCCCACTTTATATTCCAGAATGTAAAACATGTAAATTTTGTATGTCAGGCAAAACCAATCTCTGTCAAGCAGTTCGCTCAACTCAGGGAAAAGGGCTCATGCCAGATGGAACGACACGTTTTTCTAAAGATGGAAAACCTATTTTTCATTATATGGGTACCTCTACATTTGCAGAAAAAACAGTAGTTCCAGAAATCGCACTTGCGAAAGTAGACCTAAATGCCCCATTAGAAAAAGTATGCCTTTTAGGTTGCGGTGTAACCACTGGCATTGGTGCTGTTTTAAATACTGCAAAAGTACCTGAAGGAGCAACCGTTGCTGTTTTTGGCATTGGTGGTATTGGGCTTTCTGTCATTCAAGGTGCTGTCATGGCAAAAGCTAATAAAATTATTGCCATTGATGTAAACCCAGAAAAAAAAGCTATCGCTCAAAAACTTGGAGCAACTGAATTTATCAACCCAAAAGACATCCATAAACCTATTGCAGAACATATTGTTGAGATCACCGGTGGTGGCGTAGACTTTTCTTTTGAGTGTGTGGGAAATGTTGAACTTATGAGAGCAGCCTTAGAGTGTTGCCATAAAGGTTGGGGCGAATCCATTATCATTGGTGTTGCTGGGGCAGGCCAAGAGATTAGCACTAGGCCATTCCAACTCGTGACTGGACGTGTTTGGCGTGGTTCTGCATTTGGTGGAGTTAAAGGCAGAAGTGAACTTCCCGGGTATGTTGATCAGTACATGGCAGGTAAGATTAACCTCGATGACCTTGTCACGTTTGAAATGCCCCTCGAAGAAATCAATAAAGCTTTTGATTATATGCATGAAGGCAAAGCCATTCGTTCTGTTATCCGTTACTAAAAGGAAGCATGTCATGAAGCGAATCAAAGCTCACAAAAGTTTTGGTGGGGTCACTGAATTTTATCAACACCCATCTACTCAAACAAAAACCAAAATGAAGTTCTCTGTCTTTCGCCCAGAAAGAATTGAAGATATTACAGGTGGATTAATTTGGCTTTCAGGCCTGACTTGCAATGAAGAAAACTTTATTACCAAAGCAGGATCACAAAAAATAGCAAGTAAATTGGGTCTTGCCATCATTTGCCCAGACACTTCACCAAGAGGGTTAGACTTAGCGGGTGAACATGACAGCTATGACTTTGGCTCTGGTGCTGGTTTTTATGTAGATGCCACGACTCAAGGATACGCTGATCATTACAAGATGTACTCGTATATCAATAGTGAATTATATGATCTGGTAAATCAAGAGTTTCACCTTGATGGTAATATCAGTATTTTTGGACATTCCATGGGCGGACACGGTGCACTTACCATTGGCCTCAAAAACCCCAATAAATATAAGTCCATTTCTGCATTTTCTCCTATTACAAATCCAATAAACTGTAGTTGGGGCCAAAAAAATCTGAAAGGCTACCTTGGTGAAATCAAAAAGAACTGGGAACCATATGACGCTTGTAGCTTAATAAGTTCAGGCAAAAACCATCCAAACAAAATTTTGATACACCAAGGCCTTGCAGATGAGTTTTACCCAGAACAATTACTTACCAAAAACTTTGAAGAAAAATGCCATCAATCTGGTCAAGCACTAGAAGTTTCTTTTCAAGAAGACTACGATCATTCATACTATTTTATAAGTACATTTATTGAAGATCACATCAATCATCACGCAAAATTTTTAGTAAAAGATTAAACAACAATACATAAAAGAAGAAACCTATTTTTATAGCACTGATTAACATTAACTACCTTTTAAGCTTAGATGCAAAAACCATAGATGCGTAACCAGAAGCTTTACATAAGACCTACCCACTCATGAGTTGGTTGTTGTTTAACCCTAAAAACTATTTATGTAACAACTATTCTTAGAAAATCAATTTTCGGCTTTAAACCCATTTTCTGGGTAAAGATATTTTGTGGCTCGCAAGAAAGTATCATCACAGCCATGAGACTTTAGCTCTTCTGCATTTTGAATCAATTGATTCACCTTTATTTCTCCATCCGCCAACCATATTGTACTAATTTTATAATGAGAAAAACTATGATCTACAGTGGTACCTACGAGTTTTCCTCTATTTTGCGTATTCTTTGTTTCTATAAGAAAGATATTTGGTGGTAACTGGTATTTTGGAGTGATGACTGGCTTACACTTCCCTCTAGTAACAGAGTTATATGTGCTCACAAGCATAAACATGCTAGTTGTTTTCTTTAATGCTTTTTCAGTGAGATTAACAGGCTCTTCCCAAAGTTGCTTTATTGCCTTGTATCGAATTGGCCATAGCAAAATTTGTGATTGCGACTCTCTAAAGTCTAGCGTTAGCATTTCACCCTTGTTAGTTTTTTCTAGAAGCTCTCCAAGGTTAACTTTCTTCTTTGCTGAATGTGTCACTTGATAATTTTCTTTAAACACTTTCATATCTATTTTTAATTTGTTTTCTAGCTCTATTTTTTTATTTTTTAAATTCTCAAGAGGTTTTTGCTTTCCTTTTTCAACTAAGATACTTCTATCAATATCATTTAATCTTTGAGCAAATATTTGCAATTGTTTTGAGTCATCTGTAGATCTACTTTTCTTGTAAAATCTCAATCTATTTTTTTGTAGTTTTTCTAAAACAGAACCATCATAGTTGAGATTATAATCTCGTATCTTCTTTTTTAATTCAAAAATTTCTTGCATTTGCTTACCATGTTTTTTATTGGCAAGATGCCCTTCTAGACTATAAGCAGGACTTGATAAAAATTTTTTTGATGCTTCTTCAATACGTTTATCAATTGGAAATGCATATGAAGAATATTTATTTAAAAAAGAATACTCTAAATAAGTCGACGCATGTTGACCCGATTTAAATCTAACGCCAACAAACGGCTCAAGATTACTTTTTGAAAAAACTTCTACGTCACTTTTTTGGCTCAATGATACAAATTCACCGCAACCGGCAAATGAAAAAGAGAAGAGAACTAAGCAACAAATACTTATATGTTTCATTTTATGATCCTTAAATTAAAGTTACTATTTTATTCAGTCTATTAGAATGCATCACTAATATGTCCCCCCTTAGAAGTCAACAAATTCTGGGCTGTTAAACTCAAGCTGGATAAACTCATTAGATGCACTCACTGAAGGTCGACAAACTACCGTATCAGAGCGAGTAATACACGATAGGTTAGAGCTTTCACTCCTCTAAATATGTAAGATAAAACATGCATTTTATGTGTAATACTTAAGCATATTTCTTAACAAAAACAAGATATTATAAGGATTTTATTGTCTTTTTAATATAAAAATTATAAAAATTGTCGTTGCTGCCAAAAGACATACCTTGGATAGATACGATGAAACTCATATATTTTGTTTTAATAAATTTAATGGTTTGGAATAAGGCTTTTAGTGTTAGCCCTTCAACATGTCAAATATCAATGATGCAACATAATTTACTTGAGCCCAAAAACTCAAAATACGACTTACCACCAAAAAACCACAATACATATCAAGAAAGAATTCAATATCATTACAACCGTGGTGTTTTACGTGAATACGGACCTTCTATTACTTCTCAAAGAAAACCAGAAAAACACCCCTGCGTAGTTTTAACTCATGGGTTTGCAGAAAGTTCTGCTGCTATGAAGAAAGTTGCACAGAAATATTATGATGCTGGATTTAATGTGATTAACACTTTATTACCGGGACATGGACACTCAAAAAAAGACATGGTCCAAAGCATTATCCGGATGCAAGAAACATTTCTTTCTTGGGAGAATGAAATAAAATTAGCTCTTAAGAGTGCTAAAGAGATTGGTAATGGTAAAGTTGTACTTCACGGTTTTTCAATGGGAGGGACGGTAGGAGTCAAAGTGATTCAAGGATCGCCTGAACTAGTAGATGCAGCTGTGGTAAGTTCACCCATGATAGAACGTTCCTCACTCATGGAAAAAGCGATGATTTATGTAAGAAAACAACTGCAAAAATGGCTTGAAAGTGACTCGCAAAAATCTATTGATGGTTTTAGTGAAAGAGATTTGGGTAACTATAAAGAAAGAGTGACGGGTAGTTACTTTGCAAAAGGAATTGGATACGCAAGTAGACCCATTGAATCTGATGATTTTATTTTAGCTTTTCAGCATTATATCTTAGAGAATAATGCATACTATTTTAAGAAAAGCCCTCATATTTACGTTGCATACTCTGAGTATGACCGCATTAGTGCTCCTGATAAAATCAAATTATTTTTTAATGGAGATAATATTCATATTAATACCTTTAAAGAAAAACAAGAAATCAAACACGACGACTTGCTTCGTGGTGATGCAGCCGCTAGACTCACACATGATCAAATTAACTGGGCTGCAAATCATATTGGATGGAAACATTGAGTAATTTAAACAAAATATACCGTAAAGCTTCATGTCCATTCGGTATAAAAGCTATTGAACTTCTAAATAGAGAAAAAATCGCATTCGAAGACCATATCTTTTCGTCCAAAGACGAAGAGCTAGAATTTAAAAATAAACACCATGTAAAAACAACTCCGCAAGTATTTATGGATGGAAAAAATATCGGCGGTTATTCTGATCTAGCAAAAATATACGGCGAAATCACACCGAAAGACGAAAAAAAAACCTATATACCCGTCATGGCTGTTTTTTCGACTACCGCATTCATGGCAATAGCTTCTTCTACTGGCTTCACGGGTTTTATGGGTTTTTCACTTTGTGTTCTCGCCCTTCTTAAGTTAATGGACATTCACTCTTTTGTGAAAGGTTTTAAAGAATACGACCATATCACGCAGATTTTCCCAACTTACGGAAAAGCATATCCATTCCTTGAACTATTTACAGGGCTAGGGTTTATTTCTTCATTTTCTCCATTACTAACAGGAGTCATCTCCACTTTTGTAGGTTTTGCTGGTGGAGCTTCCATTATTAAAACAGTTTATATAGATAAAAAAGACCTAAACTGTGCTTGCGTTGGCGGCAATCAAAATGTTCCACTTGGTGCAATCAGTTTTACAGAAAATGCTATGATGGCTATTATGGGATTATATCTAATATTTACTCTATAAAAAAAGATATTATGGGTTATATCCATAAACTTTTTATCACACATAAATGTAGTAAAAAAAAATTCAAAAATTATTTAAAGCAACCATCACTTACTATCAATTCTGATTTCTGCCTTTAATGTACGGTTCACAGGGCACTTTTCTGAAATTTCATGGAGCTTTGATTTTTGTTCTTCTGTAAGCGGACCTTTTAAAGAAATCTCTTTTTGAATATGATCTATTTTACCTGTTTTTGTCTCGCATTCATCGCAGTCTTTTGCGTGAATTTTTTCGTGTTTAAGTTTAACTTCCACTCCTTCAAGAGGGATGTTTTTAAGATCGGCATACATTTTCATGGTCATAGAAGTACATGCACCTAGGCCGGCCATCAGAAGTTCGTACGGATTCATTCCAAGGTTGTCACCTTTTACAGAAAGAGGCTCGTCTGCCACCACATGGTGATTTTTTGTATAAATATCTTGTGTGAATTTTGCACCGTTTCGGCTGGAAACCATAACTTCTCCATCGTTTACAAAAACAGACGGAGTATTTTCGGTGTCTTTACATGAAATATACCTAGTGACCCAAGAACTTATGACATCGGCAGCATACTTTGCGTCTTTTCTATTCATAAGAAGATGGTCAGCACTATCTAAAGACACATAGCTTTTTGGGTGCAATGCTGCAGAAAAAATCTTGGTAGCGTGCTCTACGCCCACGGTATTATCTAAAGGAGCATGCATCACTAGTAGTGCTTTTTTGAAGTGTTTTACTCCGTCAAGAATGGTGACTTCTTTAATGTCATCTAAAAACTGCTTTTTGATGGTGAACTTTCTTCCGGCAAGGTTTACTTGAGCTTTGCCGTCTTTTACTATTTCATCCATGTTGCCTGAAAAAAGATGGGCTACATGGTCAGCTCCGCTTGGAGCTCCAATGGTAACAACTGCTTTGACACTTTCCATCAATGGAGCTGCTTTTAGTACTGCCGCACCACCGAGACTATGTCCTATAAGGATTTCAGGAGCTTTAAACTCTTTGCTTAAAGAAGAACATGCATTCAAAAGGTCTTCTACATTGGAAGAGAAGTTCGTATTGGAGAAATCACCTTGGCTGTTTCCAAGCCCAGTAAAATCAAACCGCAACACTCCTATTCCTCTACTTGCAAGTGTCTTTGAAATTACATTTGGTGCAATAATGTCTTTTGAACACGTAAAACAATGAGCAAATAAAGCAAAAGCTTTGGGTTTGGTTGCCGGAAGCTCAAGGCGACCTGATAACATTTCTCCGTTTTTGTTTTTAAAATCAAACTTCATTTTTGCATCCTTCAATGATCACTGCAGTAACATCTAGCTCAACCTTGGCGTTTTTAGCCATTCCTGCTACCGCAACTGCTGCCCGAGCAGGGTTATGGTCACCAAAAAACTCTCTATACACAGAGTTAAAACCTTTCATCTCCGACATAGCAGAAAGATAAACAACAACTTTTACAATATTATTTAAACTACAACCTGTCGCTTCAAGCACATGTTTAATATTATTGAGAGACTGCCTTGTTTGCTCTTCTATAGATTCACCTTTTAGCTGCTTGGTGTCAGGATCTGTTCCCGTTTGCCCAGAAAGATAAACTGTGCCATTGGCC
This sequence comes from Oligoflexales bacterium, assembly GCA_023301465.1. Lineage (GTDB taxonomy): Bacteria > Bdellovibrionota_B > Oligoflexia > Oligoflexales > JALZUQ01 > JALZUQ01. Next base: position 83,965 of record JALZUQ010000006.1, on the reverse strand, counting down.
ACAATGGCTTGACTGAGTCCGGGAATAAGCGGTGCCTTATCGGTTGTCGTTATTTGCATATTGTCCTCTTTTGCTTAAGTAAGCATTGCATCTGTCATGATCTCAATGATGAATGGTTTTTTAGAAGACAAACCTTTTTTGAAAGCAGCATCTAAATCATCTGCATCCGTAACGGTAACCCCATCTCCACCGCAGAGTTTTGCGAAATCTGCAAAGTTAGGGTTCGTCAATGTGGTTTCCCAAACGTCCCATTCTCCGTCTCGTTGTTCTTTGGAGATTTTGCCAAGTTCTTTATTATGGAGAAGAACAATGGTGATATCCATCTTGTATTTTACAGCAGTAGTGAAATCACCTAAGTACTGACCAAAACCACCATCTCCTGCTACTACCACAACTTTTCTTTCACCTTTATCAACAGCCCATGCACCCATACCAGCTGGAAGACCAAAACCAATAGACCCTAAGTATCCAGACATAATCACATGCTGCTTGCCTTTACACTCAAAGTACCTTCCAAAGGAATAGGTATTGTTACCAACATCGACACTTATAATTGCGTTTTCTGGGACATGAGGTGATAGTTTATCAAAAAGAATCGCTGAGTTGAGGCCATCGTTATTGTCTTCTTTTGACCTGCTTTTCTTCTCTTCTCTCCAGCTTGCCCATAGTTTTTTGAGTTCGTCTCTTTGGTTTAAACACTTAAATTTTTCAGGAACTGCTTTTAGCATTAATTTTGCAGAGATGCTGACATCCCCCCAAATAGATTCATCCACAGGGTGAAATTTCCCAAGTGCCATTCGGTCAAAATCTACTTGAATGATAGGACGGTGAAAATCAATACCAGTATGTTTAGAAAAAGAAGATCCAAATACGATCAGTAAATCTGCTTCTGCCATCAAGGTACTAGCAATCGGGGTACCACTTGCACCAAGAACACCACCACCTAGTGGGTGATCGTCTGAGATCAAACCCTTGCCTTTAAATGTTGTGATGATTGGGCAATTTAGTTCTTCAGCTAAAGTAAGAACATCCGCCATTCCTTCTCTTGCTCCGTGACCTACGATAATGAGTGGTTTTTTAGATGCACCAATTCGGTAACCAGCGTAGTCAATAGACTGCTGTGGAGGTGTGATATCTGTGCCACTGATTCTGCCTTCTGGTCTTCCGGGACCAACATCGCCAGCTTCTTGTACCTGAATCTCATCTGGAAAAATAAGAGTCGCGACATCTCGGTTGATGATGGCATCTTTGCAGGCAAGTGCAGCAAGCTCAGCGTGCTTACTATCTGAAAGCACAGGCTGAACAAAACTAGAAACCGCATCAAATGCAGACTGGGTATCAATTTCTTGAAAAGCACCGGGCCCTAGTACTTGAGAATCCACCTGACCGGCAAGAGCAATAGCAGGGGCTCTATCCATTTTTGCGTCCCACAGACCTGTCAGCAAGTTCGTAGCACCGGGTCCCGCAATAGCAAGACATGCTGCTGGAGATCCTTTGACTTTGGCGTAACCAGACACTGCAAAAGCTGCTGCGGCTTCATGACGAACACCAAAATACTGCATCTTACCTTTTTTCACCATGGACCTTACGGCTTCGGCAACCCCTAAATTTGAGTGACCAACAATCCCAAAGACGGTATCCACTCCATACTCCACCAAAGTTTCCATCATCACATGACTAACCGTCCAATTGGATCTTTTTGGTTTTGGAACAAGGGCTAATATAGTTTCGTTTTCTTCTTTTATTTTGATGGTCTCAACAGAGTCGTCGTTACCTACACCTTTTCCAGACTTAAGATCAAACTTATACCCATGCCATGGGCAACGAATTTTTCCTTCGCATACTTCGCCGTCTCCCAATGGTCCACCTTGGTGGGGACACCTTGCGTTTACAGCAAAGTACCCACTATCTGTTTTGGTGAGAGCGATTTGTTTTGCACCTACTTGTACGGTTTTAATTTGTCCGATTTTTAACTCACCTGATTTTGCGACTTCTACCCATTTTTCACTGGCTTCACCACCTTCTCGGTTTGCTGCAGAAATCGTAAGGTCTTCATTATCTTTAAACCCTGCATACCAGTGTGTTCCATCACAAAATGGTTTGTTTTTGGATTGCCCACACCGACAAAGAACACAGTGTTCTTTACTGGCACCTTTCCCCATTTGGGAATCTACTTCTATACCACCACGAAGTTGAAGAGGTCCATTTCTGGAAACTTGAATCTCAGGGTTATCTCCGTGGTAGTTCGTATGAACTTTACCATCTACGGCGTAAGACAATGCACCAGATGGACACTTTTTGATGGTTTCAATAATCTTGTCTTTGGGAGCTGCTTCTGGATCACCCCATTTTTCATGATTCCATACCTGAGGGAGCCCAGAAGTACAAAACCCTGCATGAGAGCAAATATTTCTGTTATCCAAAAGCGTAATGTCTTTTCCTTTTTGTTCATCTAGCCTATCAGGTTGGCGTTCATCAGACTTTTCGTCTGTAAAACCAATCGCATTATGACGACCATCACAAAAGGGTTTCATTTTGGATGCACCACAGCGACACAAAATCATATTCTTTTTTGTTTTAACTGGTTCACCGCGGGAGTTCATCAAAGTTTCTAAACCAGCGACTTTAATTGGACCGTTTTTTTCAAAACTTACTTTTGGTTTGTTTTTTTCTACATTAGACATGTGTCCTCCTTATTCAGGTTTAAAAAATCACTGGTTCATCATCGAAGATTCTTCAGCTGCACGGAACTCTTTAATGTCTTTACTAGCTTTACCCACTGAGCGGCTATAAATTTTTGAAAATGGGCTTGCAGAAATACCGTGCATAAAAATACTCATAAAGACAGTCGCCAAGACCACTGAAAAAATGAGTTCTGTTGCCGGATTCTCTAATTCTTCAAGCATTAATAAAGCAAACAATACGGATGCGAGCCCCCTTGGGCCAAACCAACCCAAAAACAGGTGGCTTTGCAGCTTAAGTTTAGAACCGATAAGGCTCAAACTAACAGGCAGCATCCTAAAAACGGTTAAGCTTAAAAGAGCATAAAAAAGAACCTGTATCATTGAAACCGTGTGAAACTGAGGCAATACCACTGTGCCTATGAGTAAAAAAACAATGAGCGTTAAAAGCTGACCCTGTGATTCTGCAAACTCATAAAGGCAGTCACAAAGATTTTTTGCGGTGTTCCCCAGAGTAAGCCCACCACAAAAAGCTGCAATAAAACCATTGCCTCCAATAATTTCAGCAAATCCAAAAGCTAAAAAGCTAAGAGCTAGTAAACTTAAATCTTGAAAAGAATGACTCATCCAACTAGCATTTGCAGCCCTCGAGATAATTTTCCCGCCATAAAGCCCAACGACAATACCAGCAACTGGACCTAGAATAACCTGCTTCGCTGCAAATAAGACCCAATGAGAGACTCCTACCTCTTCGTGCCCTTCAAGCCCAACAACTGATTTTGCTATCACAAGAATCATAAGAATAATGGGTAAAGCGATTCCATCATTGAGACCACTTTCGACACTAAGAGACTGCCGAATTCTAACTGGCACGACCTTGCTGGAAACCACCACTTGTCCTAAAGCAGCGTCGGTGGGAGCTAAAATAGCTGCCAGTAAAAAAGCATACCAAATACTTTCAAACTGAAAAATATAGTGAGCCCCGATACCACCCAAAAAAATGGTTAGTGGTAGGCCAATCAACAACATTCTAATAGGAATGCCTTGCTGCTTTAGTAATAGTTTAAGATTAATCTTTGATGCATCGGTAAAAAGCACAAGAATAAGTGTGATTTCTAAAAATCCGTGAATAAAACCATGGGAAAGATCTACTCTTGAGAATCCAAATAAATAGCCTAGCAAACCAAATGTTACAAAAACCATTGGTGCCGATACAGAATGGCTATCTGACTTATTTGAAATTAAGCCAAATGCCAAAACTGAAAGAGATACTGCTACTAGAGCGTATTTTAATTCCATAAGACTCTACTGTTCTTTTTTAAAAATACAGTTCATCTATAAGCTGGGTTGATAGAGTCAAACCTACACCCTGCATCCCATTTAGAACGCTGATTCCCATGAGCTGGAATCCCACCGTTATCTTTTAGCATTCTAGCCATATGCATTAAATTCCAAGTCATGAATGTTGTGTTTCGGTTGGTAAAATCATTTTCTGGCCCACCGGATCCTTCATCAAGATAAGATGGCCCCGGCCCTGCTTCGCCAAGCCATGCTGCATCAGCTTGTGGCGGTATGACATATCCAAGATGTTGCAACGAATATAGAATATTCATAGAGCAATGCTTTGCTCCATCTTCGTTGCCTGTTACTAAACAACCTCCTACTTTTCCATAGTCGGCGTACTGACCTTCTGCGTTAAGAATGTGGGAGTTTGCATAAAGTCGTTCGATAAGCATGGTGCATACAGATGTTTTTTCGCCAAGCCAAATAGATGTGCCAATAATTAAAATATCTGCAGCTTTTACTTTTTCATAAATTTTAGGCCAGTCGTCTTTATCCCAACCATGTTCTGTCATGTCACCCCAGACACCGAAAGCGATATCATGGTCTACAAGCCTAACCTCTTCTACTTGAATCTTGTTTTTTTGAAGAATGGTTTTGCTAATCTGCCACATACCTTCTGTATGAGACTTGATAGGTGATTTATTTAAAGTTGTACTAATAAATAAAGCTTTGAGATCAGAAAAATCCCACTTGCTTGTTGAACACATTTCTTCTTGTTTTTGATTTAATACCATCGTTGAAAACCTTTCTTCTATATTTGGAAACTCAAAATTCACCCATGAAAAGCAAGTGTCGCCGCTACAATTGTCATAACTCCCAAAATATTCATCACAATCACAAACTTGGACATATGAACCATAAGAGGGCCACCGTTTGTTAAACGTGCTTTTCTAACACGTTTACGTAAAACCACGAAAGCAATAACATAGAGTAAGAAAAGGACTAGTTTGACCTTAAAAAACAAACCACCTACTTGGAAAAAAGCTCCGCCACTTTGTACGAGCATGACTAAACCACTAATAAAAACCAAAGCAATGCCAAGTGCTCCTATATTGGTGACCGCAAAACTTCTGAGCATGTAAGGTTCACGTTCAGGTTTATTCATATCTGCACTGCCCATTTTCAGAGCGATAACAGCAAAGCCTGAACCAACAGCCATTGCCATACCAACCATGTGAATAATAAAAGCTACATTTTCCATTACGACCTCCCAAAATTAAAAAATGAGTAGACTATCTACCTAAATAGTAAGTGTGTAGAGCATCAGCAGACCGACACCTATAAAAATTGCCGAAATAACGACCTTCATTTTGTCAGGGTCAACCATTGCTTGGACTTTTGGGCCTAATTGGCCGCCTATCATAACACCCGGAGCTGTAAATATTGCAACATTCATAGCTTGAGAAAAAACTTCAGGACCTTCTTGAGTAAATCCATAGATATGACTTGCAGAAGCAACCAATACAGTAAAAACCACTACAAAAATCGAAGTGCCAACAGCTACTGGTGATGGCACTTTACACTTGGCAACCAAATGGTACTCCATGAGTTCTGCGAGACCTACCGATATCATCCCTAGAAAAACTCCTCCAAAACCTGCAAAGGCTCTACCCATAGATTCCTGACAAATAGTATAGTGATACTCTTTGCCATTTGCATCTATGATGGTTGAAGTATGCTTAGAAGTCTCTTCTTTGATTTCTTTATTCATTTTTTCTTTTTGTTCTTGACGCCATGAAGTAAAAATTTGGATACCTACAAACATGATCCCTACACCAAAAATTGCCTTCAAAATACTGGGAGGAAAGTACCCTGCTACCAACACACCTAATATAGATGCGGGAATGGAGATCATGAGCATTTTTTTACCCAATTTAAAGTCAATAAGCTTTGCTTTGAAATAAGCGACAAGACCCGAACCAAAACCAAATAACTCTGTAATGAGAGCCGTGCCAATTGCAACAGAAGGTTCTAACTTTAGCCAAAGTAAAAAAATAGGCGAAAAGAAAACAGCTCCACCTATTCCTGTAGACATGGCAATTGTTGCGATTCCAATGGATATAGGAAATAAGTACCAGTATTCAAATGAAAGACCCATCTACGTGACCTTTTTTAAAGTTTTCAGTATTTTTGAAAATTATTTTCTTCAAATTACAGTTTATGGGAATGTAATCAATTTCTCACACCACTTCAACTCAATTCACCAAACTTTCAAAGCCAGTAAACTTTTACAAAAGTTAAATTTAACATTTTAAAAACAAGGACGTGTTAAAAATTTAAACAGTGCGTCTACGTAAATGCATATGCAAAATAAGCTTCCATGAAAGAAAAAATAGATGACTTGAATTATAAATCACTGTGAAGTAATTTTCATTCATATGCATTCCATATGAATTGAAGTTAAGGGAGGAAAAAACCTATGGCACGCTTTCAAATTTTGTCATTAGGCGGCGGCGGTATACGCGGTGCGTTTGTTACATCCTATTTAAGCCAACTAGAACAAAAATCAGGAAAACCCCTAGCGGAATGTTTTGATATGATTGCTGGCACGTCTACTGGGTCTATCATTGCTGGAGGGTTGGCAGCTGGATTAACAGCTGAAGAGATGCATGACTTTTATGTAAGATATGGTGCCTCCATTTTTACTCCACGCCAAAAGTACGTACCAAAAAAGAAAATTTTAAGACCATTTTACCCTTTTGTGAACTGGGTATTTGAAAGACAAACCGGACAAAAACTAGATGCTGCATTTCGTGCACGGTTTTGCCCTCATGCGTTACAAACTTCTTTTGATGAAGCATTTGGAGACAGAACTTTAGGAAGCGTACAAACGACACGCTTAATTATACCATCTGTAAATTTAACGAATGGCACCCCTCATGTCTTTAGATCTCGCCATCTTCCAATTGGCGTCACAGATGAAAACATAAAAATCTCCGATGCAATCATTGCTTCAACAGCAGCTCCAACTTACTTTCCACATCGTCAAATAGGTGAAAACGCCTATGTCGATGGGGGTATGTGGGCTTCTGACCCATCTATGTTAGCCATTGCTGAAGCAATGCAGATTCAACATTTATGCGAACAAAAAAACCTAGAACAAAAGTTTACTACAGAAGACATTGCTTTGCTTTCCGTTGGAACTGGAAGCGCCCAATTTTCAATGGCACCTCCCGGTGCAGATGCTGGAATACTGTATTGGGCACCTCGAGCTTCAGAAGTAATGCTAAATTCTCAATCTCAAGGGATACACTTGCCATTGAAATTCTTTTTAGGTGATCGTTATCGCCATGTTAATTTTAGACTCAAAGAAAAATGGGGATTAGCGGACATTCAGTTTATTCCTCAACTGTTTGAAGTTGGAGAAAAAAGAGCAGCAGAGACTTACGACAGAATTCATGATGAGTTTTTACAGCATAAACGCATTCCGTTTAAACCCTTTACCAGTGACGAAGGAGCTATCAAATTGGAAGAAGTTGGCTTTGATTAGAAAGCACCTTTTGTCCTTGCTATAAAGCCATAACAACGGTACAATTTGCCAGTATTTTACTCATTATAAGTATTTTTTTATGTTTGATTTTTTTACTCGAAAAGCAAATATTTTTGTAGTCATCATTGGCTTAATTTCCCTAGTCGGAGCTATTTCAATAGCTCCCTTAAGTATCAGTACGTTTACTGGCGGCGAAAAATGCCCTTCCCTTTTTAACATTCCAGCCTGCTATATTGTTTTTGCTGGGTTTGTCACAATGGTTATTTTTTCATTCCTCAAAAAAAAATTCATTTTTTTTATAGGTTGGACACCAGTGGCCTTTATTGCTTTTTTTGCAAGTTTAAAACAATACTCTCAAGGCAACACATGCCCTTTATCTTCATCGGGAGTGCCCTTGTGTTATTATTCGTTAAGCGTTTGTCTTTTGGTCTTACTTAATTTCACACTATGGTTTTACTTTAAAGAGAAAGCCAGACTTTCGTAACTAATTAATCGCAAAATACATATTATCAAAGGAGAGAAAATCATGAAGAAATATTTAAAAATTTTAGGCCTTATACCTATTATTTTAATTGGTGCCGTTTTGACCATCTCATATATGAAAGCATATCCTACCCCTTACCCAAATAGTAAAGCTGACAGCGAAATACCAAAATACACAGAGGTTGAACTAGATCACCAGCATAACTATAATGGTGAAAAATTTCTTCCCATTTTAGCGTCTGCTGCAATTGACGTTAATAATGATGGTGTTTCTGAAATATTTTTAGGTGGCGGAGAAAACCAAAACGACCGAATTTATGTCTTTAAAAACAATAAATTTGAAGTTTTAAAAGAGCTTACAAAAGAAAAAGATGATTCTAGTTACGGAGCCTCTGTAGCTGATTTTAACAATGATGGCCAAGATGATCTTTTGATTGCTAGAGAGAGTGGAGGTTATTTATACTTAAATAACGAAGGGTCTTTTCAACCGACAAAACTGAATTTATTTCTAAATCAAAAATCTCGTGCTATATCTTTTGCTTTGGCGGATATAGATAATGACGGTTTTATAGATATATTTGTTTCTGGGTACCTCGCACGCAAAGAAATGGAAGGCCAGAATATTTTTAATAAAAAAGACTACGGAGCCTCTAGTGTTTTGCTAAAAAATAATGGAGATAACACTTTTACGGACATCACTGACAAATGTGGAATTGGCAGAGCTCATAATACATTTTTAGGGATTTTTGTAGATATGGATGGCGACTTAGATTTAGACCTAGTCGTAGCCCAAGACACAGGAACTGTCAAAACGTGGAGAAACAACGGCAACATGACATTTAGTGACGCCCCTAACCCATACTCTAAAGTTTTAGGGTACCCAATGGGAATCGGAGCAGGTGACTACAATAATGATGGTCTTATTGATTTTTACTTTTCAAATGTTGGCCCAACAGCACCTAAATTTCTTGCAAAAGGAGATATTAGAGAAGATCAAACCTTTTATACTGAACTCATGTTAATGGAAAACAAAAACGGTATGAATTTTGTGGACTCATCAGAAAAAACACTCCTCAAAGACTATGAGTTTTCTTGGGGAATCACTATGGCTGATTTAAACCTAAATGGTAGACAAGATATCATTATCTCTCAAAATTATGTAGACCTCCCTTTCCAAAAAATATTCCGGCTTCCGGGAAGAATGCTACTTCAAAATGCCGATAGAACTTATGCTTCAGTTGAAGACGTTGCAGGAGTTGAAAATAGAAAATACGAAATATCAGCTGTTTTAGCAGACTTTAATGGTGATGGATATTTAGATCAAATTCGTGCAAATTTATCTGGTAAATCAAGAGCTTTTATCTCTAATGGCGGTGAAAATAAATTTTTGAGAGTTAAAATTCCTTCCAATGCTAAAATGCTTGGAAGCAAAGTTGCTGTTGAACTCGATGACGGCTCCACTCTTTACGATTGGCATCTTTCTGGAGAAGGTCTTTGTTCTGATCAAGAACATGTCCTTACATTTGGGTTAGGCACAACCTTAAAACCAAAAAGAGTTCAAGTTTTTACTCCGGGCGGCGAGACACTTACAAAAGAAGTTCAAACCCAAAACTCTACAGTGAGTTTCTAATGAAAAACTCTTTTTCAGAATTAAATTTCACGAAAAACGTTTTTTTAATATTAGGACTACTTGGCAGTATTATTGTTGGTATTGGAGAATACTTACTTCATTTTTCCCCCCTAGGACCTGAAGGCGAAATCGCCATGCTGCTTAACGTCCCAATAGAACGAGCCCAAGTCGGTCATTTTTTTGCTGTTTTTGGTGTCCCGTTTTATTTTTGTGGTTATTATGGAATGTTTAAACTTTTCAAAAAAACTAGCCTTGTCTACTCCAAATTATTGCTCACTTTTGGGATCACTTCATTTACAGTGGGTGGATTTTGGATCACTTCACGCTATTTTGCTGCAGTTGTTTTGCAAAAAACCCAAAATACGGATCTATACGACTACTTTTTACTTCAATACGACCAAAACTACCAAGTCTTGGTATGGGCGTTACGTGTGTTTGTGCTACTGCTTTCGCTGTTTTATGTGCTCTGTATTATCAAAAGCAAAACAATACCTAAATGGGCTGCAATATTTAACCCCATTATTATTCTAGCAATCACGCTTTCAACCTTAGCATGGGCCAAACCTATAGGAATTCACGTTGCACCCATTGCTATGAATACTGCACATTTTTTGATTTTTTCAAAACTATTGATGCTTTCTAATAGACAAGCTTAACCAAATAATCGGCTAATTTTAAACCAAATACCCACTGCCCACTTCATGGATGATGTAAGCGTTGTGAACTTCCACTCTGTAGCTGTATTGCGAATGATTTCCGCTCGTGTTGGATAGGCGTGCACCGACTCTTGGATTTGCTTTAGCCGCATTCCTTGAGTGATCGCAAGACTCATCTCAGCAATCATCTCACCTGCGTTTTCACCCACAATAGTTGTTGCAATGATTTTGTCTGTGCCCTTTTTGCAGTGGATGCGGCAAAAGCCTCTATGTTCACTCTCTGTTTGAGCTCTATCGTTATCTTTCATGGGGAGTTCGTAGGTATCTATATTTGCTTTTTGCTTTGATATTTCTGAGTAAGGGATTCCAGCATGGGCAACTTCCGGGTCTGTGTAGGTAACCCAGCTCATGACTCGGTCCTTTGCATTCAGCCTATATGGCCATGGCATAAGTGCATTCAAGGTTGCATACTCTGCTTGAGCAAAGGCCGCATGAGTAAACTGAAACGGAGAACAAATATCGCCAGCAGCAAAAATTCGCTTATTAGAAGTACGGTGTTGTTTATCAACCGTAATTCCTCTGCGGTGATACTTTACCCCAGCAGCTTCTAAGTTAAGACTTTCAACGTTTGGAATACGTCCCGTTGCAACCATAATTTTGTCGACAATGATTTCATACTCTTTTTCCATTCGCTTGACGGTACAATACAGCCTTCCATCACGAGGCTCAACTTTTTGAAGTTCAGCACCAAACTGGACGTCAATGCCTTCTTCTTTAAAGACGTCAAGAATAATCTCTCCAGCTTCCGGGTCATCTTTATCCATTATCTTTTGGCCACGCTGAAGAACAGTTACTTCAGAGCCAAGTCGACGCATAGCATGAGCCAACTCACAGCCAATCGGACCACCACCAATCACCATAAAATGCTTTGGAAGCTCTGTTAACTCAAAAAATGTTTCACTCGTTAAACAATTATCTCTAAGACCAGGAATATCCGGAACAAACGGCCTACCGCCTGCACAAATCATGGCACGTCGAAACTTTATTTCTTTTCCATCTAACTCAAGTGTGTTTGGTCCTGTAAATTTTGCGTTTCCAAACAACACATCAACACCCATATCATCTAGTTTTTTAGCACCATCATGGTGAGCCATATCAGCACGGATACGACGAAGCCTCTCCATCACTTTTGTAAAATCAACTTTAACATCTCCTACATTGACTCCAAACTCATGAGCTTTTGATGCTTGATAAGCAACATGTGCTGATTTAATAAGGGTCTTTGATGGAACACAACCTGTCACCAAGCAATCTCCACCCATTAAATGTCTCTCGATCAATGCAGATTTTGCACCTAGCATTGCAGCTCCACCGGAAGAAACGAGACCTGCAGTTCCTGCTCCAATAGAGATCATGTCATAAACTGTATCTGCAGGTTTTGTAGGCCAGTTTTCTGGATGGACATTATCACGTAATTTTTTATTATAATCGTCTTTAGGAGAAAGAACGTAAGAATCTTTTTCATTATTTGAAGTCATTTGAGTCTAGCCTCATCTATATAGATTAGTAAAAATTATGGTAACATTTGCATTTTCACGCTTTAAAATAAAGCATTAATACTAAATAGTCACTTTAAATAGAAAATTTGCATTTCTGCCTATCTAGTAGTAGGTTGAGCTTTATGGATATAAGATCACAAATTATTTCAGTTGCTAAAGACTTCATTCAAAAGAATGGAGTAGATTCATTTAGTTTTAGAACCATAGCAGATGAAATTAATATTAAAAGTGCAAGTGTACATTATCATTTTCCAAAAAAAGAAGATCTGATTGTCGAAATTGCAAAAGGCTATAATTTAGTTTTTATGAATGTTCTCTCAAATATAAAAAATTCTGACATCACTCCAAAAAAGAAACTGTTGAGCTTACTTAAGCTTTTTGAAGACACCAAAAAAAGTAATAAAGTTTGTTTGTCTGCTATGCTAGCTACCACAACAGGAAAACTTGACAAGAACTCAAACCACGAACTGAACTATTTTTTTAAAATGCTTTCAGATTGGGTGATTGACATTCTTAAAATAGCCAAAAAAAATAAACAATTAAACCCAATGATGCCTACAAAATCTCTAGCTAACTTAGTAGTTGCATCCTTTGAAGGAGCCCTCCTCATTGATAGAGTTGATGATGATTATAAGTACCTAAAATCATGTAGAGACCTAGTAAACACCATTCTAACTTAAAGAATTTACGATTTAAAACTATCCGCCAACAGTCTGTTTAGAACGAATAAATGCTGAGAAGTCATCACGCCTCCAATGCCCTTTAGCTTTTTTAGTAATATTAGCGTGATCATGTGTTGATTCAAAAGATTCGTTACTCCGAAGTAACCCTAACTTATATGCTAAATAATCTGTATGACCATTGATAAGCACTCGCCAACTCCATGGGATTCGTTTTGGCCAGATTCGATTGATATGATAGCGAATATTTGTAAAACAATTATTAAAAATTGTATTATATTTCTCTGGAGATTCTGCCAACTTTTTGGCTCGCCCCATGATACATCGAAAAAATAACCGTACTTGCTCGGGTGTCGCGTTACTTCTATAAAGAAACACATCATCACCACGAACTTCAGTTCTTTGTCCGATAATATCACGTTCATCGGCAATGACATACATCAAAGGAAATGCCCCAAAGACCCCATTTAAAATCCCATATGATTGACCTGAACGTCTGCGAGCCTCTACAGAAACTGATATATACTGACCATCTTCAAGACCAAAACTCATCATGGTGTGAGCAAGATCTTTTGTTTCTGCAAAAGGGATCACTATGAAATCTGCACTCACAATTTTTGAAATATCAAATCTTCGTGTTTCATAGTTTTCGGTATAGCCACCATCACAATCATATCGGAAATTGCGAAAATTTCCGATATGAACCCAGCCGCCATCAAAAGTGATCTGAGGGATTTTTTCCATACCAACATCCCAAACCACATCTTTTTTTTGAATTGAATTCATAAACCCCTCCTGATGAATTTATTAACATTTTTTCTTCTAAAAACGCAAATTAATAGGGTGATATTGCATATTATACATACGTGCCGTATGTAATATCTTAAGCAGATTTAATCAGAATCTTTTAGATTTATTTGAGGCCTCCTATGAATGAACAAGATGTAAAAAAAATCATTAAAGAAAATATCGAAAAAAAGAATGCACCAGGATTGGTAAGACTTGCATTTCATGATTCAGGGACTTTTTGCAAAAACACAAATAGCGGCGGCGTGAGTGGTTCTATCACCAACCCTTCTGAACTAGGAAGAGAAGAAAACGATGGTTTAAAAAAATCAGCTGATTTAATCATTCTCTTAAAATCAAAACTACCGAGCATTACTGTTCCAGACATCATTGCTGTTGCAGGTGCTGCTGCAATCGAAATTTGTGGTGGTCCTATTATAAATGTATCATTGGGTAGAAAAGAAAGCTTTGACGATGCTCCAAAGGCAAGACTACCAGATGAAAACGATGGCTCTGAAAAACTCAAAAAAACCTTTGATCGTATGGGGTTTACGACTAAGGAATTAGTCGTTCTTTCTGGTGCTCACACATTAGGAGATGCTAGAGACAAAGCTTTCACAGACGATAGACTGACTTTTAATAATAATTACTATAAAAACTTACTCAACAAAAATCTACCTTCTCATTTAGGTAGGTTTAAAAGTGATGAAGTCCTTACAAAAGACGACGAATTACTTCAATACGTAGAACAATATGCAAAAAATCAAAATCTGTTTTTTGAAGATTTTAAAAACACATATATTAAAATGACTCAATTAGGTTTTTCTTAGAAAGAAAATAGCTAGATCAGTTTAAAAACTTATGTTTCCAATTTTTTCTATATTATAATTCTAGCAAAAAAGCTGGTTATTATTTCAACAACCGAACTTTAGAATTGGACAAATATAGCATTATAATGAAACTTCTATAAAACTAGCCTCCATTGAAATGAAAAATTTTGCTAAGATTTCTCAGTCGACGACTAGAATATTGGTTTTATATGATAGATACTATTTTAAACAATACACCCTATTTATGGGAAGGAGCACTCCTTCTTTTTGCACCTATTTCATACTACATTGTTGGAAAAATAATCCAAAAAAGAAAAGCTGCAAACAAGCCAGCAGTTCCTGCAATTATTATGAGATACTTGATTATCCCTACAGTTGTGTTTCATTTTGCCCTTACTAAAATATTACTCATTCCAACTACCCACGTCTCCATAAAAGTCACCGTGACTATTTTAACTATTTTTTTCATTTCATTTATTATCAACCTCTTTAATTATTTTATATTTTCCCCTGAAAACATCTTCGGCAAAAAAGAAAGTATTCCAAAACTCGGAAGAGATATTATCCATTTTATTCTCGTTACTATCGCTGCTGCACTTATCATGTCAAATGTTTGGGGGCTTAACTTAGGAAATCTATTAACAGCTCTCGGAGTGAGTTCACTCGTTATTGGACTTGCCCTACAAGAGCCTCTAGGAAACCTCTTTAATGGGGTTTCTTTGTTAATGGCCAAGCCCTTTCAAAAAGGTGACTGGATCATGGTTGGAAGCGATATAGGCAAAATCATAGAATTCAATTGGCGTTCACTTAAGTTTGTGACACGAGAAAATGAACTTGTCATCATACCTAACAACTTAATTGGAAAAGAAAAAATTAAAAACTTAAGCAAACCCACTAAAGTTCATGCTGAAATGGTAACTGTTGGGTTTTCATATAATGATTCTCCAAATGACGTCCATAAAGTATTAATCGAAGCAGTGTACTCAGTAGAAAAAGTGCTGAAAAAACCTGAAGCTGTACCCGTAACTTTAGAGTATAAAGATTTTTATATTGAATACGGCATTAAGTTTTACATGAAAGATTATTACGATAGTTTTTATTTACGAACCGATGTGCTTTCAGCAATATACTACGCAGCAAAAAAGAACAGCCTTACGATCCCTCTACCTATTCGAGACATCCGCGTCACATCAAACGACATATTATCTACCAAGGATATGCCATGAAAGATTTTCCAAGCTGGATCCAAAATCAACTCCCTGACAAAATAAAAAGAGATTACTTTGAAAGTTCATTTGGAAATATTCATTACCTTACTAGAGGAAGTGGTCAAAAAGTATTTTTACTTCACGGAAATCCAACTTGGAGTTTTTTGTGGAGAAAAGTCATGAATGAGCTAAGCGAAGATAGCTATGAGGTCATTGCACCGGACTTATTAAATCTAGGTTTTTCTGATTCTCTTAATGCTAAAGACTTTAACATGGAAAACCATGTGTCTGCATTTACGGAATTTTTTGATCAAATGGATATTGAAGACGCAATATTTGTGGTTCAAGACTGGGGAGGTCCAATTGGGCTTGCTTCACTTGCTCGATTGAAGTCTAAGGTAAAAGGTTTAGTGATATTAAATACAGGGTTTACTCCCCCTAAGCCTCCATACCGGATCTCAAAATTTCATAGTTTTGTAAATAAAAAATTTTTACCCGACCTACTCTTCAATAAATGTGGGTACCCCATGTATAGCTTGCACAAAACCCAATTCGATAAGTCGACAATTTCTGGTAGAGTTGGCAAAGCTTATAGATACCCAATGCGACAAAATAGAGACCAATGGACTTCGGCTCTAAAATTTGCTCGAATGGTTCCAAACAGCAATACTCACCCTTCCTTTAGTTTATTTGAAGACATCGAAGTATTTTGTAGATCGTTTCAAGGACCTGTAGAGGCTGTTTGGGGAATCAAAGACCCCATTCTAGGCAAAGGTGTTAAAAAATTGAATCAAGTATTTGAAAAAATAACAATTGAACAAGTAGATGCCGGGCACTTTCTTCAAGAAGAGTGCCCAACTCAAATTGCAAATGCAATTCAACGTGTTTTTAAAAAATCAACAAATAAAATACATGCAAACACTTTAAAAACTTAATGATTTAATAGAGGAAAGTAAAAATGGGGAACCCTAAATTTGATAAACCGGTAGGTATAACGTCTCAAAAGAAAAAAAGTAAATTAGATCTTTTTTTTGACCTGCAGTGCCCTTTTTCTAAAAAATCTTGGGACACCATGGGCTCTTCGTTAGTAGAAAAATGGGAGGATTCCATTGAGATTTCATTCCACGCTATTTGTTTAAGTCATCACAGACAAAGCTGGGATTTAACAAGAGCTATGCATACGGTTCATTCTTTAGACCCTCTCAAGACTTTTTCTTTTATTAGTCTTATCTATAAAGATCAAGAGCAGTTTTATAACGCTCACTGGGTTGATCGTTCACAAGAAGATCTTTTGAAACACCTAAGCAATATTGCTTCACCATTGGTTAATACCAGTGCTGAAAATTTTCAAAATAAACTCACTCAAGATAATATCTTTTATGAAGCAAAGAATTCAATAAAGATCGCGGCTTTAAACCAAGTTTGGTCGACCCCAACCATCATCATAAATGGATCACAAAGTGATGAATTAGACTCATCATCATCCATAGCAGAGTGGGAAAAAATATTGGGACTAAAAAAATGTTGAATACTGTTATTTCAATTTTTGCAAGCATTGCACTTGTATTCGCAGTTATTTCTCTCATCACACCATTACCCGGTGGTTTGATTGTTATTTCTTTTAGTTTAGCAACCTTGATCTGCGTCAATTCAAAAGCACAATCATGTGTTCGTTATATTCGCTCTAAATATTCATTTGTTAATAGAGCTTTAAATTTTATTCAAAGAAAAATCGGTTCGAAAGTTCATTTTATTAGAGACGCCCTTCAAAGAACAGAACCGAATGAATAAACCACTAAAAACCTTACTAGGTGCTATTGAATTTTTTTATTTAAGCACTTATGATAGAAATCATGATTGAGCTTATCAACATTACTAAGAGTTTTGGCGATCAAACGGTCCTCAAACAACTAAATATTCAGATTGAGCCTCACAAAACAACTGCGATTATTGGTGCTAGTGGGTCAGGAAAGTCTACGATCTTTCGTATTCTAACAGGGTTAGAAACTATAGATCATGGGAAAATTTTAATAGATGGAGCTGAAGTACCCCACTTCAAACCACCTGGCTTTGGCTATGTCATTCAAGACGGAGGGTTGTTTCCCCATTTGACAGGCCAAGAAAACATTGAGCTTGCCGCTAAAATCCAAGGACTACCTTTACAAGACAGAGAGAAAAAAACCCATGAACTAGCAAACTTAATGTCCTTGCCTTTTGATCTTCTCAAAAAATTTCCTTACCAATTAAGCGGCGGCCAAAAACAGCGTGTTGCTCTGGCAAGAAGTCTGTTTTTAGACCCTCATATTTTATTACTAGACGAACCTCTTGGAGCACTTGATCCAATTATTAGATACGATTTACAACAAGAACTTAAAGAAATTTTTGCAACTCTTAAAAAAACAGTTCTTTTGATCACCCATGACTTGAAAGAAGCGTCATACTTGAGTGATGTTATCCACCTTATTCACCAAGGAAAATTACTACAAACCGGTACACTCAAAGATTTTTGTGAGACTCCCTATAGTCCTTATGTAGAAAACTTTACGAAAGCCTATATACTTGGAGGTCAATCATGAACCTTCTTACTCAAATAAGATTATTCTTATTATTGACAATAGTTTTCTTGACGCCAAATCTTGTAGCAAAAAATATTGTTGTCAGCTCCAAACCATTTACAGAAAGCAGGCTGCTTGGTGAAATGCTTGCTCAGATCATAGAAGACTCAACAAACCATCAAGTGGATCGAAAAATAGGCTTAGGGCAAATGGCAATGCTCATAGAAGGGATGAAAGCTGGTGAAGTTGATTTTTATGTAGACTATACAGGCACCCTTGCACACGCTTTATTAAAAAAGCCGGAGTTAAAATCCATAGATTCCATCAAAAAAGAAATAAACCTTCTTGGGTTAGACATTAGTAATCACCTTGGTTTTAATAATACCTACGCAATAGCAATGCTTGAAGATAACGCCGCAAAATTAAATATTCATTCACTGCAAGATCTCTCTAAACACCCTGGACTCATCGCTGGGTTTAATACTGATTTCATCAAAAGAAACGATGGATTTCCTAACTTACAAAAAGTATATGATCTCAATTTCAATGAAGTTAAAGGCGTTACTCATGGTTTAAAAGTCCAAGCATTAATGAGCAAAAAAATTGATTTAGCTGAGCTTTATGCAACAGACTCAAAACTAGCAAAATACCCGTTGAGAGTTTTAAAAGACGAAAAGAACGCTTTTGCAGAGTACTATGCCGTGATTGTTGGACGCCAAGACACCATTGAGCGTTACCCGGATGTGTGGAAAAACCTACAAAAAATCGTCGGAAAAATATCTCGCAAAATGATGACTAACCTTAATGCTCAAGTAGAAATCGATAAAAAAAACGAGAAAGAAGTTGTTCAACAATTTTTAAATACAAAAGCTATTGCTAGTGCGTCTTATCCTGATTGGTTTTTTCGGATGCTGGAGCACATTCTTTTGGTATTTATTCCACTGCTTTTCTCTATATGCATAGGTATTCCATTAGCAATCGGAGCCTTTTATTATAAAAAAATTGGGAAATTTATTTTGGGAGGAGCTGCAATTGTTCAGACCATCCCATCCATTGCTCTTTTATGTTTTTTGATACCCTTAGCGGGTATTGGGTCTCCTCCAGCGTATATTGCACTAATACTATATGGGCTTTTGCCAATCATGCAGGGAACCTTTGTCGGCTTACAGTCAATTGACATTAAAACTCTAGAATCAGCCAAAACCTTAGGCTTATCGCCCACTCAAAACCTAATTCATATCATGCTCCCTATTGCTAGCCGAAGTATTATAAGTGGCATTAAAACTTCGGCCATCATTAATGTTGGGACTGCAACCTTGGCGGCTTTCATTGGTGCTGGTGGTTTTGGCGAGTTCATTGTCGCAGGATTGAATTTATATGATATCCCACTTATTTTATCGGGAGCAATACCAGCAGCTATTTTTGCAGTAATTTTACATTTTGGATTTGATTGGCTGGAGAGTTTGGTCGTATCACGTGGACTTACTCGGAGATAAGAGGACTTAAACCTCCACAGGACTACTCCCTCAAGCCTGCGTGCCTACCAATTCCAACACCCATCAAAATCAATGTAAAAATGATATATTGAATTTTTATTTTGGAGGCTGTTTATGGCTGATCAAATCGTAAATTTTTCGACAACACTTAGTAAAGAAGTCAAAGAGCTTTTTGAACGCTACTGCAAGACTAAAGGCGTTTGTATGAATCACTTCCTTGAAAACGCTATCTTTGAAAAGCTTAAAGACTTAATGGACGTTGAAATTATTAGTGATCGAGAATTTGAAGATGCCATTGAGTAGAAGAAGAACGGTTAATTTTGTACAAAATATTATTTCAATCGAATTAGAGTCGAGGACTATCTACTTATCTACTCACCTCAAGACGAAAAATTAATTATTCGAGTCATTCGCGTTGGCCACAGAAAAGATGTTTGCAGATATTTTTGAATTCTATTAGAAAATATTTAACTTCCTTTAATTTTCTTGATGAGTTTATCAGGAATATCACGTGCAAAAAGTTCAGTGAACGTCTATAGAAAACAAAATCAAGGATAACAGAATCCACCCAACAACCCTTTACAGCTGGAAGCGTCACATCAGTCGTAAAAAGAAAGAAGATGCCTTAGGTTCCAAGACACTCTTAAAAAACTATGCCTGCCGTCTGGCAGGTTTCTGAACGTTTTGATATGGTGCCGTTAAAGACATAATAAACGAACTATCAACCGTGACTTTGAAGGTTTCTTCAAGTTGGGTTCGAAAATCTGTCGTTAGCGAGACGATCAGGGTTTTCTGTGTTGAACAAGGTTTGAGTAGCCGAAAGATTGTTGCCCGTCTACATATGTCCAAGTATTCGGTACTGGAGAGGTTGAAGGCTCTCGAACTCAAAGCAAGACATTCAGGCAGTAATCAGAAAGGTGCTGTACTGTATGATCCCTATTGTGGATTAAAAATCATAGTTTTAACAGGGACTGTCGAAACCTGCATTAAGTGACGTTAGAACCAAGACTTAAAAGGCTCTTTTTTAGACAGGCTGAGGGCTCTTAGCGGGTAGCAAAAATTTGGCAATACAATCAAAGGTTAAAGTAATTGAGGAGGGTAATCTAATATTATGTATAGGGCATAAAATACACGACTCACCCTCATTTAACTCTTTGAACATGGTGCTACTGTCATCACTTTACTCTACACTTAAGCCACATACAACCCCCTGCTTTAAACGGGAAACATATAGTTCTTTCAAAGGCATCGAAAGTTAATTATTTTTGAGACCTGCCCGATAAGCGTGAATAGTATAAATGCTTTATTGAAGCTAAAGAGGACAAATGACTTCTAAATCAACATCCGAACTATCCACGGATCAAACCGAAGAACAGAAACGTATTCTCGTTCTCGATGATTCAGAAAAGATTCGCTTTATCCTCAATGCTTTTTTTAAAAGTAAAGGACTTCATATTCAAACTGTTGCAGATGGCCAAGAAGCTCTTAATATACTTCGCCGTGATAAAAAATTTGATATTTTATTAATTGATATATCTATGCCAAATATGACGGGTTTCGAGTTTCTTATGAACCTAAAAGAACTTGAAATAGACAGTCAAATATGTATTCTAAGCGGTCAAACAGAACATGAAAATCTCACCAAAGCAAATTTTTTAGGGGTATCTGAATACATCACTAAACCAATAAACTTAAACTCTCTTTACGATAAAGTCATGCATGTTCTTAAAAACAAACATTTAAAAACAGAAGATAAAACAGTGTTTGTAACCCTTAACGCTGAATCTATGATTGACAATTCCACAGAAAAACTCACTATAAAAGAAATCAGCAAAAAAGGCCTCATCGTTAAATCAACCAAACAACTTATCGAAAAAAATATCGTTATTTTAAATTCTACTGACTTCGCTAACTACTTTCAGTCAAAAAAAATATTCTTTAAAACGAAAGTTTTATATAACTGGAAATATAAAGAAGAGGAGTTTGCACTTTTAAAACTTTTAGGTTTCTCTAATCAACCTCACTAAACCGGGCCCTCATGAGCATTATTAAAAACAACAAAGTCTACCTGAGTGAATTCACTGAAGAAGAAAAAACACAGATAATACTATACCACAAGGCACTTACCACCAAATTCATATTACCACTTATGGGAACTGGTTGTGCTCTTTTTTATATTTGTTATTTTAGCTGGACTCCATCTAAAGTAACAATCGGAATTCTTGGGATTATCACAATAGCGTTAAATATTTTAACCACTCAACACATTAAAAATATCAGCATATTCAATAAAAAAATTTCCACAAGGAGCGACTTATTTGACACGATAAGATGGTGTATCAACATTATTTTGATAGATGCCTCTTTAATGCTTTTATTCAAGCCTTCTATCCCAGCTTTTTTGACCATTTGGACAATTATATTACTAGCCTCTCAATCAGATACTTTTAACAGTTCAAATCGTAATTTAATTTTCATTGTAGGCTACACCACTGGAACGATACTCTTACAATACCTAGCTAAAGACGCAACTTTTTTTGAAAAAATATTTTATCTCTTTGGAATGGGTAGCATACCCATTATTCATCGACTTGGGGAAAATTACTGGATAAAAGAAATATCAAAACGTAAAAAAGCTGAAATACAGCAATATCAATCCACAATTAATGAACAAAAATCATTAGCTGCTCTAGAAAAAGTTAGGAGTGACGCTATATTAGGTGAAAATCTTAAGTTCATTTCTCATGAAATTGGCAACTTATTGTTTGTACTAGATGGGTTAGCATACTCCATCACAGATCCTGAGTTTAAAAAATGCCATAATGAAACAATAAGCCAGTTAAAACGTATTGTTAATCTAGTTTTAAACGACCTAAGCTCTAGTCATAAAGCAACAATACGCATATATAATTTAGATTCTTTTCTACAAGACATAGAAACCATTATTGGTGCGATGGTAAGGTCTAGCGGAATAGAGTTTAAGATTGAAAATAAAACTAATAACTATGAATTTCAAGAAAGATCAGGCTCTCTTTTCTGTATTATTTATAATTTAATTAAAAACTCTCGAGATTCCTTACTGAGTCACCCAATTCAAAGGGAAATAACACTCTCTACAGTTATTTTAGCAAATGGCAGAGCACAAATCACAGTTAAAGATAATGGACCGGGAATTTCACCAGAGTTAGTAACAAAAATAAACCTGGGGCAAGGATACTCAAAAGACAAGATTGATGGCCACGGTATTGGCCTACGATTTGTTATTAGTGAGTGCAGAAAAAACAATATGAATTTTCATATTTCTTCAAAAGTAAATATTGGTAGTGAAGCTGTTATCACGCTGCCAATAGGCTCAAATCATGGAAACTGATAATCCTCAAGGCATTTTTTAAACACACTAAGCCTTCGCTAAACCAACACGTATAGCGTAACGAACCAGCTCTGTCTGAGTATGAATATCTAGTTTTCTCATAAGATTAGATCTATGTTTATCAACTGTCTTAACACTAATAGATAAAAAATGAGAAATTTCTTTTATAGACTGACTTTTAGCTAATAGAGTTAATATTTCTTTTTCTCTAGGTGTAAGGCAATCCATTGAGAAAGACAGCCCTCTAGATTCGACCATTCCTTTAAAGTTTATTAAAATTGATGGAGATGTATAGTTTTGGCCGTTTATCACAATATCAATACCATTTTCAATTTCTTCCATAGAATCACCTTTTGCAATAATCCCATTTGCTCCCAATTTTATGGAATCCTTAATATTTGATTCATTTAAAAAAGCGGATAACACTATTAATTTGGTTGTTGTAAAATCAAAATCTAAACGAAGTAAAATCTCAAAGACATTAAAATTAGGTAACATAATATCCGTTATTACTAAATCCGGTATGGAATGACATTCAAGACTAGATTCAATTTCTTCACTTGAACTAACCACTTTAACATCAGACCAATTTTTCTTTTTAAACAGTGATTTAATGCCAATTTGTACTAAAGGGTGATCTTCTATCAATAGTAGCTTCAACGCAAACCTCCAAAAAACGACCATCTACAGTCATTACCGTATTTCTCAATCAAATGAGATCGGCAATAATCTGTATAAATCAACAACAACTAGGTAGGTACTATGATAACAAATACAACAACAAATAGCTCAACAAATTTACAAAAACGTAAGAAAAGCTGTATTCCACTTGACAGTGGAATAATCGTTGAAATGATTAAGGGAGAAGATCTTCCGGAAGACTTAATACAGCTACGCAAAGATGTTTACACAACAGAAGTTCACTGGCTTGAGGAAAATAAAATAATAGACCAGAATGACACACATGGAGTTCACTTCATATCAAGATCAAAAGAAACCGGAGAAATTCTAGGGGCACTGACCTATATTGATGCGGAAAAAAGTGATTTTTCAACACATACTAAAATAGCAAAAGACAAGCTCACATCTTCTTTTTATATTACTAGAGCACTAGTTAAAAAAGAATTCCGAAGATTAGGATTTTTTAGCCTACTGGTTTATACATCTTGCAGATACGCAAGAATGCAAGGCAGAAAAAACCTCGTTTCATTTTATGATAACCCAGAAAGTGCGGCACCATCAATCATGAAACCTAACTTCATGCAAGACATAAACCCACGCAAATACTCAAACAATGAAAACTCTTATGAGCTTCAACCATCCCAACAAGAAGTGAATCATGCAATGCACCGAGCATTTCAAGCAATGCCTAAAGACCTCCAAAATTGGGCTGCTCATCATTATTTTACAGATGAACTCATTTATAGAGTCAAAGAAAAGACTCAAATATTCTATAAAAACAACTGGGTTAAAAGCATAGAAAATGGGACATTGACTAAACTTCAATATATTGAAACCTTATCAAATACACATCAATATGTAAGATGGACAACTAGACTTTTAGGACAAGTTGTAGGTATTACAAAAGACCCTGAACTAAGAGCACACTATATACGACACCTTTCAGGTGAAATTGACCATGAAGTCATGATTGAAAATGACCTTCGTGCTCTAGGGGCAGACTTAGACTACCACATCAATCATAATCCACCGAATTCAGAAATTTATCAGTTTATGTGCGTTCAAGAGTCTATGAGTGGGTTTCGAAGAGACCCGTTACTATTCTTAGCAGTACCTCTAGGCATGGAAGCAATTACAGCATTTATGCCACACGAATTTATAAAAAGCCTAAAAGACTGCATTAAAAGTTGGGGAGTAAAAACCCCAGCAAAAGCGTGTTCTTTCTTTAGCTCTCATATTCATACTGATGGAGGAGATGATGGCCATTGGCAGGCAACATATGAAATATTACAAAAAACGATTAAGACAGAGTACCAGTTACGTTGGATGTTAAATATTACAGACATCATATTAGACTCTATGACTCGTGCTTATAGTAAATTTAATGACTTCCCTGATTTAACTCGAACCCACCTACCCAATGATCTGAGCTTTTCATCAAATAATCAAGAAGTACATTAATGAGCAGTAGATTCCAGTAATATTTTAAAATATTGCTGGAATCTCATTTATTCAGAGCAAGAATCATTATTTCCTCGAATACATTGAATGGACTTAGATCTAAATATATTTTCTAAAAGACTCTTAGGCCCTTCTAGTGAAAAGATTTTCAGCACCTTTCGTTCTTTTTCGCTTAACGTCTCTATCTTTGTTCCTGAAAAACCTTCCCATGCTTTCTTTACCATGCACTCATTAAACATTTCATTTTCAACAAGTGTTTTTGCTAAAAATTGAGGACCTATCCCTGTTTCACCTAAAAAATGGCCTATAGATTCTTTAGAATTTAAATAATTATATACCCCTTCATCATTCCAATTAATAAAAATAGTTGCTAAATTATCCATTGGGACATGGCACCCAGCACACCCAGATGTCTTTGAAAGCCTTCTAAATTCGTCACTAACATGAGGATTTACAACTTCTGAGATTCCACCAATATTAAGGCGGCTATCTATCGTACTACATAAAAAACTGTTTACAATTTCTTGCGACCTACTTCTTATACTAGCATTTTGTTTTAAAAAACCAGGCATTGTTAACAAACCAGCCCACTCCATATGTAGGGAAACAACTTCTGAATCTTTATTTGGTAAAACATCAGGAAAACTGACATATGACGAATTCTCTAAATCTAAATTTTTTAGCCTTACAATATCATTAGAAGTTAACAAATTGCTTTTATCAAATACTGCATGACTCTTAATTTTACTTAGATACAGATAGTGATGATATAACAGTTTATTACCATAGAAAAAATCACCACCCATTAAATCAAACCAACTTTTATCATTCTTAACAACAAATATTGCTCGATCTGAAAATTCGTGTCGAATAGAGCTTTTGTAATTTTCATAGTGTTTTTTGGGAAGACAAAGTATTTGCTCTGGACCACACCCGCAAACTCTAGAGCTAAAATTTTTCGATCCTACTTCGTAACAACGAGTTTCATCTCCTGATCTATTGTGTGATTTCACAACTAAAGACCTTAAATTATTACATATTCTGACACTCTCACCAGCCTTAGACCACCAAGCCGTTGTTATTAATGTCGAGTTCTCATAAGAACAAATATCTCCGTCTTCATCGACTCCATCATTTAATTCTTTCCCATCGTTATCATTGTCTTTTGCATTTGACTGTAAAACACCATGATGATTTTCTTCTAATAAAAAATCTGAATGCATGATAAAGACATCTTCTTTAACACCAAAAACATCTTGAAAGTAACGCTTTAACCTTTCATCATGCTCTTTCGATTGCAACCATTCTTCTAAAAACTTATTAAAATTTTCTTTATTTTCATAGAATACCTTTGATTCAAAAACTGTCGGAGACTGATCTCGAACAACCAAAGACATATACCTAAAGCTTTCAGGAGCATTTACATAATTAGCGTAAACTGGAATATTAAAGATAAAAAAAACCATAATACAAATAGTTTTACTTAAAGATTCCATGAATCCTCCTTTGACTTATTTTTTTTGCCGCAGCTGTTTGACCAAAAGAATCCAGAACGGTTGCAGCTAAATCTGCTGGTGTGATTTTATTGGATGAATGAAAATCAACGGAACCTCCATTTTCCCAACCTAAGGGATACCCATTGTCATCAGTTGCACCTACCACAAGGCCGCTCCCATTATCATTAACTCCTGCCCCCATAATAATTGCACTTGTTGACATCCAATGGTCTGTTCCAGCACTCTCGTTGAAATTTGGAGTTCGTGTAAATTCCGATGAGATAATAATTGTGGTTGAATTCATAAACGGTTCATTGGTAAGGGGGTCAATATGAAACGAAAGATCTTCTACCAATGCATTCAATGCTTTTGCAAAATTATTCATCAGAGGCAAATGTATTTTAAGATGGTCTGAATGGGTGTCAAAACCAGCGGCATTCACAATAATATTATTAGCCAGTGAAACTTTAATAGACTGAAAAGCACCTAATAATAAAGCACCCAATGACCACTCATCTCCAACTGATTTAACTCCATACCTCTCTCTCAATGCAAAATCCTGCTCTAACCCAATTCCAGTATTAAAGTTTTTCTTAAGAACTTCTGAAGCTCTATCTGTTGCGTTTAACCATGACTCCGTCTTTGAAGAGTAGTTTTTTAAAAATCGTTTGCCTGTTAGTTTATGCCTTAATTTTTGCATTATATCGAGATGAACACCCTTAATTTTCGATTCATGACCACCAAGTTCTGATAAATTTATACCAGCAAGACTTTTTTTAAAGGAAACTAAATCTGGTACTGACAAAGAACCTTCAGGAGCAATTGAAGTGTTTTTGCCTAAAATTAACTGACTAATAAGGTTATCTTCATTTATTATATTTGCAAGGTAGTTTAACTCAGGAGTTCTTGAATCTAAGGTGTTCTTTCCAGATAATATATAATTGAGAGCGGGTTCATGTGCCGTAATCGGATTATACAGCCCGTTGATAAAGCAAGTTGGAACAGAACCAAAAGCATTTAATGCATTTTTTAGTCCTGCACCGACCATAAGATTAGCTTTGCTTCTTACATCATATATAGCTACATCAGATGAAACATCTGGATTATAACGTGGATCATAGTTGATTGATAGTTCAGAATTCCCTGTACCTGTTGTTGAACCGATCCATTTTCCGTGTTTACTGCCAACCAATGGATCGGTTGAAAGCACACTATCAAACCCTCCGCCTAAGACAATCTGTATCACGCGTCTTGTATTTTTTTGGACGACACCCGCAGCATACAAATTACTTCTCAAACCAAAAGCCATTAAAGAAGCGGTAGCTATAGATCTTTCTAAGAACACTCGACGATCTAATTCAAGTAATTTATTTTTCTTCCTTATTTTTGAAATTTTCTTCATGCGTTCCAATACTCCATACTAGAAAATAAAACTGTTAATGTTAAAATCCATGATTTTGAGACTTTATATGCTTCAGACCTCTCCATCCCAAAATCAGCGTATTCAAACGAATAAATTTCTAAAAATGCTGACTGTAGATCTACTAATTCTGAAGATAGAGGTGGCCTAGAAAAAAATCTCCAATATATTTCTATTACCTGCTTTTTCCATTGTTCCAAGCCTTTTCCTTCAATGGGTAAGTCCGTCGAAATATCAACATCTTGAAAAAATAATCTCTCACTTCTAGGCTTAGATAACTCCAATTGAACTAGGTTCTTTGAGAATGCAAAAGAAATGGTACCAAGACTTAACACCTCATTAATTCCCACTGTTAATGTGCGAGTTTTTTTTATATTATGATCAAGACCACCTAAGTGAGTATGAAAAATACTAAAAAGCCACTCACTTTCTTCCGAATGAGAATAACCACTTGATAGAACCATTTGTTTTTTGATTTGTTCTGGAACTAAACGGACAATTTGAGGCTGAGCGTCTGAACTTAACTCTACACCTTTTGAAGCAACAGGGTTATTCTCAGAATATGCTTCGTCTTTTTCATTTGAAGTCATGGCTCCACTAGATTGAATATCTTCAATGCTGCCATTCTTTGATTGATCACTACTGCCGTTTGAACCACATGCCGCTGAAAGAATCATAACCGCTAAGCTTAGTATTAAATTTTTCATTCATGCCCCCCAAATTACTGATAGAGAGTCATTCGGGAAAACATTATATTTATATAAGATTTCTAATTAATTCAGTACTTGTTAGTACTTAAACCTATAATTAATTGCAGCTTCATATAAAATAATATAATTTTATAATATTTCAAATTCTTATAACTCAATCTTAACTAACTAATATATATAGTATATTTCATCTATGCCTACGAACATTAATCAATTCTTCCAAATATATAATAAAGAGAGGCTTAACTACACCGATAACTGTATAAATAAAGTTTCTTATTTGAAAATAATATTTTGAGATTAGATGAACAAAAAAAAGATAAATTACATGAGTGAAACAAAGGGCATTGATTTAGTCGTCTTAGACTCTAATTCAATTATTCATGACTTTATTAGTAGTTTTTTAGGGGTAGCGGTAACATCATATTATGATCTTAAATCTTTTAACAATGAACTACATACTCTAAATCCTGTGGGTTTCTTTCTGGATATAGATATAGCCCCTAAACAAGAAATATTAAATATGGTTCCAAATCTTAAAATACTTTGGTCAAATACTCCTATTATCATCATGTCAACTTTAAACCATATACAAAATATCGAGCCATCTTTATCTTCTGGAGCAGATGATTTTATTCAAAAACCACTCCAAAAAATAGAAGTGGTATCCAGATATAAAGCCAGAAAAAAAGCAAAGAAAACATACCAATTAGAATCTAGCATTACGAAGATAGGCGACTTATCTCTTGACAGGGAGACTCTCATAATCATGAACCCTCAGGGAATGTCTCACAAACTTAGCTCCTTTGAATACTCACTTTTAAATCTACTCATAAGAAATAAAGAATCAATAGTTCAAAGACAAACTATAAAACAACAATGTTGGCCTAAATCAGACGTTACAGACAATGCGTTAAATAGACATCTACATTGCCTTAGATCAGCATTAAAAAAACTGAACACAAATGTTTTCATCAAAACAGTATACGGAGAAGGGTTTATGCTAAATATAAAAATAACACCATGATGAAAAACGTTATTATTATTTAGAGTTAATATATTACCTCAAATTAAGCACCCAAAGAATTAGGAGTCTTTTTGCTAATTTTTCTAAGGAACAAACAGAATTTTTTTGTTGAAATTTGATCTGTGGTTTAACAAATTTATGAAAGGTGTGTATGTCTGTATCTGAGCATCGTTTTGTCATTGCTGAAGCAATAAAAAAAGATAAATTTATTAGAGCCTTTTTTTTGATTGATGAAAAAGTAAAAGCTTTTGAATTCAAACCTTCATTTAATAACTCCGAAGGAGAGTTTGACCCGATGAAAGACTCTGCTTCAATTAGCGATGACGGTAATGAATCAATACCACCTTTAGCTGAGGCCATAAAGTAGAGTTGCTTTGAAAACTCCATGTAAAAGTAATTTGTTTTGGTTAAACGGTTGGCCAACAGCATGGTGCCGTTAAAGACATAATAAACGAACTATCAACCGTGACTTTGAAGGTTTCTTCAAGTTGGATTCGAAAATCTGTCGTTAGCGAGACGATCAGGGTTTTATATGTCGAACAAGGTTTGAGTAGTCGAAAGATTGCTGCCCGTCTACATATATCCAAGTATTCGGTACTAAAGAGATTGAAGGCTCTTGGGATCAAGGCGAGGCATTCAGGCAGTAATCAGAAAGGTGCTGCGTTGTAAATTGATCCCTATTGTGGATTAAAATTATAGTTTTAACAGGGCTGTCGAAATCAGGATTAAGTTACGTTAGAAGCAAGGCTTAAAAGGCTCTTTTTTGGACAGGCTGAGGGCACATCCTTTGCGGAAAAAACTTGGAAATCTATGTATGTTTAATACCTTTTAAAAGTGCGTTTGTACTTTGACGCATAGTCATTTTCCACAGTTGACAAAATGTGCGGTAGTTCGTACACTCATATATGAAGAATCTTCGGGTCTTAAAAACTGATGAGTTCGAAAAGTGGCTTCTTAAACAACAGCCAAAGATAAAAACCTTAATACTCTCAAGGCTTGATCTCTTAAGTGTAGGTCACTTTGGAAATCATAAGAGATTCGAAGGTCTTATTGAACTCAAGTGGAAGAATGGTACACGAGTCTACACATTTATGTGGGGCGACGCGATAGTTGTTGCTTTAAACGGAGGTAATAAAAATGCCCAAGGCAAAGACATCAAAAAGGCAATCAAAATCCGCAACGAAATCCTTGAAGGCACACGAGCCATTCAAGAGTAAAGAGCTTGAAAACGCACCTCTTGTTGTAGAGACCTTATTGGATTGTATCAAGAATGATGATCTAGATTCATTTCGTGAAGTTCTTGCAGCCCACCTAACTACAGTAAATAAGATGGAGTTAGCGAAAAAAGCAGGTATAGGGCGTCGAACTCTTTATGACCTTATTGATACAGAGCGTGACTTTAACCCTGAGCTTGCTACAATCTCCGCACTTTTAAGTACGCTTGCAGCATAGTAGGGCGAACCTAACTTCTATCAAACAGCGTGTTCTTTTGCGAAATAGCTACTTTGCATCAAGTCGAGCAAATATGTATCTGAAATGCTCTTCAGACGAGCATACCCATATATCTTTTCGATCATAATAGCGTCCAAGTAATTCACCCAGGCGGTTAGAACGCCTCTGACCGCACAGAATGTTTATTCTTTGACCTCTGTCGTTACTTCCTCAAAGACTCTTCTATTACAAACAAAACTTTGCTAAAACCCATTAGGTGTCATAATTAAAGGAGTTATCAAATGAAAAACTTAACAATGTTATTATCCTTTGTTGTCTTGCAATCTTACTCTTATGGAGCGATTGACGATCAATTGAACCAAGAATTAAAGTCTGCAATGGTTCAAACAAACTGGGCAAAATCAAGCACGCACGAATGTTCAAAAATATACCCCGACAAGATCATGTTTAAAGGCAACGGTCTTTATTCGGCAGAAGGCGGCTCCATGGTTCATTGGGACGGAGGGTGGTTCAAGCTTAAAGAGAATAGCAAAATCCACATCATGACTTCGACTGATGCAACAGAAATACTATCAATATTAATCACCGCAGACGGTAAGCTTCAGTTTATGGTGAAGCCTCAAGGAGCTAACAATGGTGAATGCAAATTTGAATATAAACAAATCCAACCTGAGAGAAATGATAACAAATTAACTAAGTCCCTACGGTCTAAATTCAAACGTTTAAATAAACTTTTAAATGAAGATGGAAATTCTGATTGGAAAGTCGATATAAAGTCAATAAAATGCATTGCCGTTGAAGGTTTAGA
Organism: Oligoflexales bacterium; assembly: GCA_023301465.1. Taxonomy (GTDB): domain Bacteria; phylum Bdellovibrionota_B; class Oligoflexia; order Oligoflexales; family JALZUQ01; genus JALZUQ01. Next base: position 52,142 of record JALZUQ010000006.1, on the reverse strand, counting down.
GGGTGGAGAACTTATTGGTACTTGCTTACTTCATGCGTCTTCTGCTCCTGCGAATGCTGATGCAATTTTCTCTGTTGTTATTCAATACAACTACAACGAAGGTCGCCAAGTTTGGAACAAAACTATATTAAGCCTAAAGACTGACTAACATGCTAACTAGAGTTAGCATCAAGAATCAGTTGCTCGGAGCAACACTCTTGAATTGTCAGCTACTTAACAAAACTATCAAAATAAATCTACTCAAAAATAAGGGGTATGTGGGCGGTTCTAAAAACCCACCGCCGAGAGTATTCTTTAGTTTACTTCAGGCATCTTTAAGGTGCCTTTTTTTTACGAACAAGAATCTAATTAATCTAGAAAATCTACGAACATAAGAAAATTGAGCAACTTACTATTTTTAATTAGAAATCAAGCATATTTTAGAGATTTTACAATGGCCCTGACTACTTACAAACAAAATAGTATTTATGCTAAAATAGATAATAGGTCACATATATAATTCAATTCTTTTTAAGAAAAACTTTTTTAAATATCAACTGAAAGTAAATATGTTTCGTATTCTTCAAGGTAATAAATATGTTATGATGGCAAATTGGTTTATAGCTATGATGTTTTTTAAAACTAACGCATTAGCTATGCCAGTTCCGCAATCTTCTTCAGGCGACTGTTTGTTGCTCTCTACATATGTCAGGTTATTTAAGAGAGTTATTGGTGAAAGTGTGTATATTAGTGTAATTGTTAATGGGAAAGAGAAACACTTAAGAATAATTAAAGACAATTGGAGCCACGATTATAGAGTCGTAGCAAGAGTGTCTAATAAGAGTGAAGCTGATCAAATCTACCGGTTACTTGAAGTTAATGGATATGATTCTTTAGAAAAATACACACCATCAACGTCAATAGATGAGTCTACGCCTTTACCCTATATGGAAGGAGACCTTGAAATGCAGGCTCCGGTTAAGACATCGAATAATCTTAATGAGTTTATAAATGCACTATCTGGTCGCTTAGTTGAGCCAGATGAATTAATACCAAAAGTAGTTGATACAGTAGAGTCTATGCGTCAATGGGTCTTTTGGAAGTATTTTGAATATAAGTCAATACGTTCAGCAGAGGACACTCAGCTACTTTGGTCTTTTAGAACTGCAGGATATAAGGGCATTCAGGATGGTTTAAGACAGGAGCCGGGACTCATTCCGTTACATTTACAAAATAGCATTGAGATAATTGATCGACAGTTCATAAAGAATTCGATTGATTTACCACTGACTTTTTTTCATGTTTCAGCAAATCCTGAACTTGAGAAGCTTTGGGATCGTATTCAAAATGGAGAAAATATTTCGGAGCTTCCAGTAGATTCCGCGTATACATTTACTAATCTATCAAAAGACTTTGCTGTTTATTGGAAAAAACAGGCTTTTAAGGGGAAAGGTATAATTCTACAGATTCAAGCTAGTAAGGACTCTAAAGCAATCCCTATGGACAAACTCAAAGGCGAGAGAGGCATTCTTAATCAGGTGAGTGAACTTGAATTTGTTCTACCACGAAATTCGCGTTTTGTGCCAACTGCTGTTGGAGTTGATTCTGACGGTAATAAGATCATATATTGTAATTATAATTAATCTATTACCGCAGTTTAATGGCCAAACCACGCTGCTTCCTTGTAGCGTGTTTTTTTATATTTCATAAAATTTTTTAAACTTAAAACTAAATAAAAATGGAGGAAGACGTATGCACGTTTGTTCACGGCTATCGCTTTGTATTATCTATTGTCTATTGATAAACAAAGTGTGCATAGCAACCACGATTGATTTTCATGAATCTACACGAATCAAACCACACGATTACCTTTTAAAGTCCTATCAAGGTACAGACGATATTTTCGATTCGATGAATGTGGTAGATCTATCGTTAGATCTTGGTGTTGGAGCTGATTGTGGGAGGCTTGATATTGGTAACACACTTAAAGCGAGCCTTAACAATATTCTCGATGAAAAGTATTTGCAGAGTATGGGTAAAAACATTTTAGCAGCGAGTCCAATGCTACTTACATGCTACCTAAGTCCTACATGGTGCAGTATTTTAAAACACTCAAGAATTAGAGCATCAGCACTTCTTAAAACAAGACTATCTCAATGCGGGATGATTGATAAATACATTGATAGCCGAGCAGAGGAGTTTCAGCAAGACCGTCAAAACTGTGTAAGAAAAGAAATTGATAGCTCGGGTGGTAACTTTGAGGTTGCAATGGATTCTTGCCAAAACATTTGGAATAGGAAACTGCCTGATTGGTCTAATGACAGCGCTCCCAAAAAAGAAGTAAATAAAGTCATTGAATCTTCAGCCAAATGGGCTGGAGCGACAAACACTGAATCTAAAAGAATTCAAAACCTTCTAACGTCCATGGTGGGTGAAACGGTTGTCAATAAAGGAAATGTCTCAGTTGACTACGGCACTGGCGGTAAATCTTCCACCCCAAGGGTTTATCTGGGGGAGCTTGAACTTAAAGCCCATAATGAACTTTGCCGTGATCTGGTTCCAACTCTCGTGGCTTCTGGAGGAGCTGGTGCTGACATCAATAGAGAAGTTACTACCGCTCAACTTAAAGAAGTAAGCCTTGGCAGTGATGAACACCTGATTGATAGACAAACCCTTGTAGCACTACTTACGCTTCCAAGTGGACAAAGGCGAGCGGCATGCAGAAAACTATCAAACTCGGTGGCCATGACAAAGTTTGCAACCGATATGAATAAATCTCTCGATTTTATGGTTTCAACGGTGTCTCATAACCCACATCTTCCGCAAAACAGAAAAAAGGAAGCAGAGGTTAAAAGACAAGCTCTTAAGGATCAAATTGAGCTGACTCTGGCGCTTAACAAACACAAAACCCAGTCTCTTAACGAAGTTTTGTTTCAAGTCAACACTGCTGCTGGAAAGAAACAAGACAATAGACTTCAAAGTGCTTTTTCAAACGACGAAGCTATCCATAACAATCAAAAAACAGAAAATACTTTGTTTGATTGTTCAGACGGCGCTTTCTGCCCCTAACTTATTTAACTAACAATTTGAGGTAACGATGTTTTCTACCACAGCGTATGAAGCCCTGTATTCTTATATAGGGCTTCATCTTCATGAGGCGTCCATAAAAATGCTGACTTCTTACCAGTTTTTTATAGCCATCATGATTTTAATATTTGGTTTTAGTTTTTTCATTTTCACGTGGAGGTATTTTAATCAATATATGCCCGGAGTCTTTAAGGGGGGAGGCAGTGCTAGTCTATCAAGGATTTTAAAACTGATTCTTTGTTTGTTTCTAGGAATGAGTCTTCTTCGGATAGGTACGACTACAGGGGTTAGAAACCACTCAGGAAACTCGTGGCATGCTAATCAATACATTGAGCAAAGACGTAGCCATTCCCACGAACGCTACCGTGTCAGTTTTGTCTTTCATATTCTAACCCGCTCTGCTGAAGAGGTCTCGAAGTTTGCTTCTCAAATAGTAGATGGACTATTTATATCAGCAAACTCTCAAACACAGGCCCCTGACTACTTTTATAAAGCAGTGATGTTTGCTGGTAACAGCACCATTGATGACCCCAAACTAAAAGAGAAGATCGACTTTTATACGAACGAGTGCTTTGATTTACTTTTGCCCCATATTTCTGAGGATCAAAATAAAAGTAAACTAGACCGCTTGTTTGATAATAGCTCTGTAGCAGGAATCTTAGATCAAAAGACTCTAAAAATGATAGGAGGATCTCCTTACACGTGTCTTGATTTAAGTGATGATGTTAACCAGCATTTAAGAAGCTACGCCCGTGAGAAAACAGACCGTGTCCCGACGGCTCATATTTCTTATTGGGGTGGTGTGACTGACATTTCAAGTAGAAGTGATGACAAGTATTTGAATCATTTTGCTTCAAGTGCTCTAACAAATCACTACCTGTCAAAAAATGAAACGGTTTTTGGGATTCATAAAAACTCTCTTCCGCCGGGCACAACGGCAAGAGTGTTTCAGTATCTTGGCAAACTGTTTTCATGGAATACGGTGCTATCTGTAACAGGGCAGTCAGACAAGTTTGGTGCGTCGCAAGCAGCTTCTAAAGCACAGGAATTTAGTGAGCTTCTCCAAAGGGCTCCTCACATCAAAGGCTTTGCCAAAATGTTTTTAATCGCGATTTTTCCGTGGCTGGTATTTTTTATCATCGCAGGAAGGTGGAAGATTCTAATCTTTTGGACGGCTTTATACGGATCGGTGCTTCTATGGGACCCCATATGGACTCTTTGCTACCACATCATTACCAATATAGCCGTATCAGCTGAAGCCATTCAGTCTTTCGATAGGTTATCTAGTGGGGTTTCACTATATAGTGCCCAGCTTATTAACTCTAGGCTCTACTACGCATACTCCATTTACTCTTGGGTACAAATATTTGCTGGTCCGCTTCCAACGCTGATTCTTGCGGCAAATATGAGAGGCATGCTCTCAGAAGCTAGAGAAGAAAAAGCACCCACAATCGTTCATCAAGTTAAACAATACGCCTCGCCAGCTGTAAGCGCTGTCAGTGGCAATAACCAACAACAATCATGAGGTAAAAATGACAGAAGAAAATAAGAAAACTGTTTCTATATCAAAGGGACTCGGTGATGCCTTCAATCAAGGTATTGATGCATGCATTAATTTAATTGTAAAAGGCATTGAAAAACTCTTTGCAATGCAGTTTCGAGAAAATCCTTTTTTAACACCGTTTTTGGTATTAATGGTCCCAATCGTTACGTATTTGGTTACTGATGCAAACTTAATTGCTTCGAATTTCAAGAACTGCAGCATCTTTGCTAAAGAGTTTTGTGATTTAATTGCTAATGTATCTTTTGAGACGTCTTTTATATCGTGGTTAGTCATGATTTCAATTTCCTTTCTTCTTGTATTAGGTTTATTTAATCGAGTTTTTAACGATAAATTCGAAAAACTTGTAGAAAAGCTTAACTTAAAGTCTGGAGACGGAGAATACCCTAAGATCAAACGTATTAAAGAGTTAGATCAATATAAAACACTTTTAACTATGAACCTTAATGGTGTTAGCTTTGAAAAACTTAAGACTCAAAAAAGCACTATAGAATCCATCCTTGATATGTATGTAGAAAGCATTGATGAAGGTTCAAGCCCAACAGTTGCTGAAATCACTCTATGCCGCCGTAATTTACCTGACTCAATTACTTATAGCAGTTTATCTAAAGACGAGGTACTTCCAGATAATTCGTTTTATGTCGGGAGATCTCGAAGTGGATCCATAATAGAAGATTTATCAAAACTGCCACACATGCTCATTGCTGGTGCCACTGGCGGTGGAAAATCTGTATTTTTTAAACAAGCACTTCTTGGTTTGCTTCAATCTTCTCCAAAAATGGAAATGTATCTCATTGATCTAAAATGTGGGGTTGAATTCAAGGACTTTAAAGGGCTGTCAAACGTCAAAATTGTTAAATCTGTCTCTGAAGCAGCAAGAGTTTTAGAAGCAGTTGAGCAAGAGATGTATAGACGCTATAAGTTGTTTGAGGCAAGCGATACCAATAATATCGAAGGTTACGGTAAAGATATGAACCGTCTTGTTGTTGCCATTGATGAGTGTTCATTGTTGTTTGATAACCCAACCTCTGATGAAGCTAAAAGTGCCAAACAATCAGTTACAAACCTTTCGAGGCTTGCTAGAGCTTGTGGAATTCACTTGATTGTTGCCACTCAGAAGGTAACCAAAGAAACCATACCTACACACATTGCAGACAATATTGAAGGAAGAATGATCTTTAGAATCGGCTCTTTGCAAGGGAGTTTGCAGGTATTTGGAGACAAATCTGCAACACAAATTAAAAAACATCCGGGTAGAGGTATCTGGGCCAACGGTGATGAAAGAGCAAACGTTCAGACTCCATACATCACTGAAAAACAGATTAGCACTCTTTGCAAAAAGATAAATTCGGATGAAACAATTTCAGTGAAGACCGTCGATAGTAAAACAAGTGAAAAAGGCAAAGACGATGTATTGACTCTTCGGAGCAAACAACCATGAGTAAAAAAAGAAAATTATACATTTACGACCGTGATATTAATTTATTGACTTTTCTATTCAACGCCAAATCAGCCACAATACAACAAATCAATAAGGAGATATTTAAATTCAAGAACAAGCGAGTAGCAACAAACAGGCTCAAATGTTTAGAAAAGGCTGGCTTAATCGTTGGTGGGAGCTTATCAAGGTTAGGCTCCCACAGAAAAGTATACTCAGTATCAAAAAAGGGTTTTGATCGTTACTTAAAGTGTGATGAAATCAATACAATGGAACTAAAAAGCCAATCGCCTTCCCATGATTCAACCGTTATTGATATTCGAAACCGTTTACTGGAGACGAAAATTATTGATGAGTTCATCTTTGAAAATCAGTTAAAATCATTTTCAAATTATAATTCAGATATGATACTTTCACCCTATAGGATAGCGAGAGTAGATGGAGCTGCCAAGCTCAAGGTTAAAAATGGTATTTGGGTTGGGGTTGAGTATGAAGCAACTTATAAGAATTTAGAACGTTATCCGAAGATGTTAAGAAAATACTATGAGAATGACGGTATTGCTTTTATAATCTGTGTTTGCAAAGATAAGCAAATACAAAACAAGATCAAGAAAGCAGACAAGTCTTACTTCTCAAAGTATAAGCCTTCTGTGATGTACATCACTCTTAATGACCTAATGCAATCAGAGGTTACTTGTTTCACGACTAGGGATAATGATGTGATCACACTTGGCTAGAAGTGAAGAAAAGACTCGTATGAAACTGGTGTGACACGTCATACCAGTTTTTCTTAGTATCTAGGTTGTAAATACCTGCAATTACTTAAAATCTAACTTTTTACTATTTTGTGGACTGATATGGCAATGTGCGTCGATTCGCTTCGATACTCGGCACTCACGACTCGCCGCCTTCTCCAGCATCTTCTACTCCCTCTTCTCTTCACTCTCCTCTCAACCTCCGGTCCCTCAATGGACCTAATTAACAACAAAAAGGATCTTTCATGAAAAATGAAAATAAAACTCAAAGAAAAATAAAACAAATAAATATTTCAATCGAATCGTTTAACAAGCTCAAAAATCTAATTGAGGATTCGATGCAAAATGAATTCGACCGTAAGCCATCATTTGCAATGGTTGTTGAATCTATTCTAAATCAAATCAACCGAGAAAGATTACTCAACGAGCTTCAAAAGAAAGCTGTAAAGCCAAAGGATTTTAATCAACATATTTACAAGAAATACTGCGAACTACACGGCAAGATTGATTACAACTCGTTTATCAAAAAAGTTTTATCTGGTGAGGTAAATACAACGGATTTACTGTGATTTAAAGGCGTTTTAGTGCCGACAATTTCCTCAAAAACAACATAAAACTATTTTAATTTTTATCATTTTAAGCTATAAATAAAGGAGTTAATATGAAGTGTGAAAGACACTCCGCGCTCTTTGAAAACCGAATAAAAAGAGACAAGCTAATTGACGCTAAAGAGTTGGCAGATTGTCTAGGATTATCAGTTTGGACCATTAGAAAATGGCGAGCTGAGAATGCTATTCCGTTTGTTAAACTCAAGCGTTCAGTTAGATACAAATTACAAGAAGTTATTGATTACCTTGAAAAGGAGGTAGTTAATGACCAAAAGAAATAAGATTTTGCCTGAACAAAGACACAATGGCTCATGGCGAGTTAGGTGGTCTCAACACGGTAAAAGAAAAATAAGAAGCTTTCAAAGTAAAGCGGAGGCTTCTTCTTTTTGTAGAAAGCTAAACTCTGGAGAAACGCTTTCTTCGGAGAAGGCAGATGAAAAGAGGAATGTTAAATCAAAGTCTTTAGTTATTCATACGTTTAGTGATCTGGCAAATAAGTTCATGAAAAATCATGTGTATGTTAAAACCAAGCACTCAACTCAGAGAAATTATGAAATGCAGCTTCGCAATCAAATTTTGCCTGTGTTAGGTAGTATTCCTGTTGAAGAACTACATTTACGTGATCTAGATGATTTGGCTGCTGAGCTTTCAACAATGCAAAAACAAAAAGGGGAGTTAAATAGACGAACTGTTTCAAACCATTCGAGAAGTGAATTGTCAAAACCAAAAACTCTCTCTCCAAAAATGCAACGTGATTGCATTTGTTTAGTTTTAACAATAATGAACTATTGTTATCAAAGAGAGTACGTTGATAAGAATCCTTTCAGGAGGTTTAAGCTTCCTAAAGTAGTTTCTACTACTGTTCCTTACTTAACTGGTGAAGAAGTAGAAAAATTTCTTGGTTGGTGTGACGAAGGCGGGCCTTATACAACAAAGAACTCACATGGTGAAAAGGAAGTGCGACTAACGCTCAATATTGAACGAGATTCTGAGTTGTTTCGTTTTGCTTTGCATACTGGTTGTAGGCTGGGTGAAATTTTAGGCTTAAAACGTAAGTCCTTGGATTTTGACAATCGTTTGATATGGGTTTCTGAGATTTATGATCAAAGTGCTAAAGCACTGGCGACACGTACAAAAGGTGGAAATGTCCGATGTGTTGAAATGGATGATCTAGTTTTTAAAATCTTATCTAAAAGAAAAGCTTTTAAGCCTGAACAGCTTATTTTTCCTAGTGTGGGAAACCCTATCTGGAAAGATAAATTTTACATCTATTGTAACAGGGCTGGTATCAAGAAGATCTCATTTCATGCCTTTAGACATACATTTGCTTCGACAATGGCTTTATACACACCACCAGCGGTATTGCAAAAGATTTTAGGGCATGCATCATGGTCAACAACTATGAAATATGTTCATATCGCAAAGTCTAATGTTGTTGGTTACACAAAGTATCTTGAGGGTATGTATAAGAAGCATAGAGACATTGAAAACTTAGCATCGTTAACATTAGCTCAAAAAGAATAATCAATTATTTTTTTTGACTTTGTGTGCATGTACCAGATCTGTCTGGCAGCGGAATTCTTTTAAACTTTTCGGAACAAAAAAACTCGAAAAACGATTTTAATTTTTGTACGGGTTTATACTTTTTTAAGGCTTTTAAAAAACGTATAGAATTCATTGGTCCACGAGATTGGTCCACGGTAACTTAAATTTTTGTTAAGTAATTGTTTTGGTTAAGAAAAGTTGGTGCGATTGAGAGGACTTGAACCTCCACGGGGTTGCCCCCACAAGCCCCTCAAGCCTGCGTGTCTACCAATTCCACCACAATCGCATGGGTGTTCCAAAAATTACTTTGGAATATCTGGGTCAGTTGTTGAAGGTTGCTCTGGATTTAATTTAGGAGCTTCTTCTTTTACATCTGGTGTAGTTAAACCATTATTTTGTTGTTGGTTATATTCTTGGACTTTTTTATCTAAGCCAGTTGATCCTTGCTTGCTTTGAGCAATACAAAGACTAATAGAAGTAATCATAAACATAAAAGCACAAGCATAAGTTGCTTTACCTAGAAGAGTTGTTGCACCAGTTGCACCAAAAACTGCGTTTGAGTTTCCGCCACCGCCAAGTGTTGCACCTACCCCACCAGCTGAGCCACCTTGTATCAAGACAACAAGAATCATAAAAAATGCAACGACGATATGGAGAACCGTTAAGGGCGTTTCCATAAAACCAATAAAGTTTGTTACGCTGTCCATTCGCTTTATTCCTTGTAAAAAGAAAAGTAAAAAAAGTGGTGCCGCCTCCCAGAATCGAACTGGGGACACGAGGATTTTCAGTCCTCTGCTCTACCGACTGAGCTAAAGCGGCACCGTTAGAACATAAATTATTATGATTATAGGGCTTTTAAGTCAAGAACTTAAACGTTAATAACGAAAAGATTATTGGATATTCCGCTCATAAAATCATCACATAGGAAGATTATTTGTTTTTTTAAAAAATTAAATTTTTATTGTGCAATTAGTGAACTCATTGACTAGCCTACTAAGTTACCCATATCGAATACTGGTAAGTACATGGCGACAACAATAAAACCAATGATACCACCAAGCACAATCATCATGACCGGCTCAATCATAGAAAGCATGGCTTCAACTGCTGCATCTACTTCTTCTTCATAAAATTCACTTACTTTTTTTAACATATCATCTAGAGAACCAGTTTTTTCACCAATCTCCACCATCGAAACTACCATATCTGGAAACATCGTTTCTTCTTTGAGAGGGGCAGAAAATGAAGAACCTTCTGATATTTTTTGTCTTACTCGGTTTACAAACGACTCAATAACCATATTACCAGACGTTGACGCACAGATTTTGAGTGCATCTAAAATGGAAACACCTGATTGAAGCATGGTTGACATTGTTTGACAAAAACGACCAACGGCAATTTTTTGCATCAGTTTACCTAAAATTGGCATTGTTAAAAGCAGCTTATCAAACTTTGCTCGCCCTTGATCTGTTTTTAATACTTTGCCTAAAACAAACCCACCAATCACAGTCGTACCAATCATGACATACCACTGAGCAGTAAAAAAATCTGAAATATTGATAACAATTTGCGTCATGCCCGGCATTGCACGATCTGAACCTTCATATTGTTTTGCAAAAACAGGAACAACAAAAACCATCAAAATGGTAACAACAATAACTGACACCACCATAATTGCTAATGGATAAAATAGTGCTGCTTTAACCTGACTTTTTAATTTTGCGGCTTTTTCAATATAGATAACAAGTTTACCCAAAATCACGTCAAGGTTACCACTTTGCTCCCCTGCTTGGACCATAGCAACGTAAAGCTCTTCAAAAATAGCAGGAAATGCCTCCAAAGCTTCACTGAGTGATGAACCATTTTCTACTACACTTTTGATATTCTTAATAGTTTTAGAAAAATTACGTACTTTTTGTTGATCTGCCAGAATATCCAACGACTGAATCATTGGAACACCACTATTTAACATTGTCGAAAACTGCTTTGTAAAAACTGTAATATCTTTCGTGCTAGGTTTCTTAGGACCTGAATCAATCTGCCAGACACCGTTTTCATCTCTTACGAGCATGCCGCCCAACATTTCTTCACCCTCAACAGGTTTGCTTGAAGATTTTGAGAGTTTTGTTGCCTTTATATTGATTGGTCGAAGTTGCCAAGCACTTAATTGTTTTTTAACTGCAACTTCAGATAATGCCTGCATGTTTCCAGCAACAACACGGCCGTTTTTATCTTTTGCTTTATACTTGTATTTATTCATAGATAATTACCCAACCCGTTTTTTTGGAGAACGTCTACGACTTGCAAGACCTTGTTCTTCAAGCATAGATTGCAGCTCTTCTGCATCATTACATTTTAAAAGAGCGACATCTGCTGTGATCACTCTTTTTCTAATGAGACCTATTAAACATTGATTTAATGTTTGCATCCCAGTTGAATCCTGACCTGTTTGCATAGCTGAATATATTTGATTTATCTTACCCTCAGTAATAAGTGCTTTGATTGCAACGTTTGGTATTAATACCTCTGTCGCAAGAACCCTACCTTTAGATTCTGAAGGAATAAGTTGTTGACTTATGATCCCACTCAATGAAGTACCTAATTGAGTACGAACTTGTGACTGTTGGTGAGGCGGAAATACGTCAACGATACGGTTGATTGTCGATGAAGTATCGTTAGTATGAAGAGTACCAAAAACCAAGTGACCTGTTTCAGCTGCTGTAATAGCCATCTTAATTGTTTCTGGATCACGCATCTCACCCAGCAAAATAACATCAGGATCTTGTCTCAAAGCACTTTTTAATGCATTCGCAAATGACTGAGTATCAGGCCCCACTTCTCTTTGATTAATGAGACAATTCTGATGCTTGTGAATAAATTCAATTGGATCTTCAATAGTAACAATATGGTCGTATCTATTCTTATTAATATAATCAACCATTGCAGCCATGGTCGTAGACTTACCAGAACCGGTTGGACCAGTAAATAAAACTAAACCACGTGGTAATAAACAAAGTTTTTGAAAAACTGGAGGCAAATCTAAAGACTCTAATGAACGAACATCACTTGGAATCGCTCTAAAAGCAGCTCCCAAGTATCCTTTTTGAGTATAAATATTTGCTCTAAATCTTGCGACACCACTAACCGTAAACGCAAGATCAATTTCTTTTTCTTCTTCTAGTTTTGCTCGGTAATACTCAGATAGTACTGCGTAACAAAGCTGTTTTGAATGCTCTTCAGTTAGAGCAGGAACCTGTAATGAAACTAAATTACCATTGATACGCAACCTAGGTGCTGAACCAACGCTAATATGCAAATCACTGCCGCCTTGATCAATCAACGCTTTTAATAATTGTGGAAGTGTAAAATTCATTTTTTAAACCTCACGAAGCTTTCTTTGGTGCTGTACGTTTTTTTGGAGCATCAACATCAGAAGCTGAATTTGCAACTACTTCTGAAGCATTAATAACTCCTGATACTAATTTTTTAAGAGCATTTTGCCTTAATGTTCTCATACCGGTTTTCATTGCTATTTTTTTCAGATCAATTGCAGAAAGACCTGCTAAAATACCTTTTTTAACATCCTCGTTAACAATCATAACTTCATGCAAGGCAGTTCGACCTCTATTACCACCATAGTTACAAGCTTCACAACCTGCACCTTTATATGCTTTTACTTTTGTTGCAAATCTTTCTGGAATCCCTAGAACAACTAATTCTTCCGGACCAACTGAATCATCAACTACTTTGCAGTCTGAACAAATTCTTCTTGCTAGACGCTGTGCGACAATTGCATTTAATGCAGATATTAAGTTAAAACCCTCAACCCCCATATTTAAAAGTCGAATAATCGTATCCGCTGCACTGTTTGTGTGAAGCGTAGACAAAACCATATGACCTGTTAGTGCGGCTTTCATTGCAATATTTGAGGTTTCTAAGTCCCTAATCTCACCAACCATGATAATATCTGGATCTTGACGTAAAAATGCTTTGAGTGCTTTTGCAAACGTAAATCCAATACCCGCTTTCACATGCACCTGATTTACACCTTCAAGCTGAAATTCCACTGGATCTTCAGCCGTTGTAATATTTTCTGAAACCTGATTTAGTTCAGCAAGTGCTGAGTATAATGTTGTTGTTTTACCAGAACCTGTAGGCCCAGTCACGAGAACCATGCCGTATGGTTTGTGAATAGCTCCTTTAAATTTATCGAGATCATCTTGTTCAAAACCAAGCTTTGTCATATCAACTTCGAGAGCTGATTTATCTAAAATACGAAGTACAATTTTCTCACCGTAAACCGTTGGAACACTACTCACACGAAAATCAATAGGCTTACCGTCAATGAGAACAGAAATACCACCATCTTGAGGTCGGCGTTTTTCAGCAATATCCATTTTTGCCATAATCTTGATACGTGAAGTCACACCATCTCGAAGAGCCACTGGTGGCCTTGCTACTTCAACCAAAGATCCATCAATCCTTATACGAATCCGAACAAAAGATTCATAAGGTTCAAAATGGATATCAGAACCGCCAGAAGACAAACACTTTTTAAGCACTTGATTTACAACCCGAATAACTGGTCCATCTTCACCGTCTTCTGACACGTTACCAATTTCAATTCGATCTTCATTTTTGTCTTCATTGGAGGGAGTATCAGCAGAAGAACCACCGATATGACCAAGATCAATTTTACTTTTATATTCACGTTCAACTAACTTACTTATGACTCTGCCACTTGCAAGTACTGGTTTCACAACCAATCTTGTCTTGAACCTTATGGCATCAATAACCTTGTGGTTTTTTGGCTCAGCAGTAGCAAGCGTTAAGTTTTTACCATTAATTTCGACTGGAATTACTAGAAATTTTTCGACCATATCTTTTGGTAGAATTGCTAGAGTATTATCATCTAATGCTGCTTTATCTAAATCTATGAAATTCACACCATAGTATTTAGAAAACAATTCGATACATTTTAGGTCGGTAGTCGTACCGGTTTTTTCTAGTGCATATAAAAATGGGATTGACTCAGACTTAGCAATTTCTTCCATTTTTGTAATGGCTGCTTGATCTACTTCACCCGACGCTAACAAAAAATCATTTAACTTAGTCATAATAAAATATTTAAACCTTGTAATTACTGGTTTATATATCGTCCATATAACTGGAAACTTAAATGCTAAGTTTTGACAATGTCTACCTTAGGGGTCCAACATTGCTCATAAATTCTTTGAAATTTATGAGGAATACGAAATGAAATTGGTAGCCATATAAAAAGCGGGCCTTCACCACAGCTTTGCCTAAGTAAATCACCAATGACATAACGATCATCATTTTTTTGAATAAAAATAATATCTTCTAATGGGATATACACCTTCATTTTTCGAAAATGCTCTTGGACATCTCTTTGGATTCGAATGATATCTTTTACAGATGCTATGTCAGACTCTTCTACTGTTACAACAGGGAACGTGTATTTTGCATAATAAACACGAAGACTAGGTTCAGAAACCCATATTGCGTAAATGACAATAGGGAGTAAAAACATCACTAAAAAAAGGATCCGTTTCACAGGTTCTTCCAACAAACATCTTCAACAGACAAATTGAAATTAATGAATCGAGCCGCCACAAAAAAGTAATCACTTAATCTATTTAGATAAATTTGGATCTCATCTCTTAGACCATCTACCGCAATGATATAACGTTCGGAAGTTCGAGTATGAGTTCGACACATATGTGCAAAGGCAGCACAATGACTACCACCGGGAAGAATAAAATTTTTCAACGGGGGTAAACCTTCACTCATTTGGTCCATTTCATCTTCTAAGCGTTTAATATCATCAATAGAAATAGGTGATTGGATCCGTCTAGCTGCTTCTAATGTGTCACACGAAACTTCAGAGCCAAGGGAAAACAACTGATTTTGAATGATGGTCAGTGATTTGACAAGCTCACTCATGGAGTTTTTTTGACGAAGGTTTGTTTGAGGAAATTGTAATTGAGTGATGAGTAAACCGACCCAAGAATTGAGAGAATCTACTTCCCCATATGCAACAACTCTTGGATCATTTTTTTGAACTCTAGAACCACTCGCTAAAGACGTCTGACCTTTGTCACCCGTCTTCGTATATATTTTCATTTAGCTTTCAGCGTTGTCAGGTGATTTATTCACAACACTTCTTAATTTATCAGAAGGATGAAAAGTCACAACCTTACGTGCTGTAATTTCAATACGAGCACCTGTATGAGGGTTTCTTCCCGGTCTAGATCTTTTTTCTTTTACGTTCCACTTACCAAAGCCAGAGATTTTGACATCTTGACCTTCTTCAAGTTTTAACTTTAGCTCTTCGAGAACCATTTCAAGAATGTCTTTTGCTTCTTTTATAGGAAACCCGATCTTATCTCTGATCATTTCCACCATGGTATCTTTGGTTAGAGTCATCTCGTTCTCCTGCTTCTTGATAAGTTACATATATTCAATATGTTACCAAGTTCTTCTTAGCAATTGAAGCTTCTGCATAAGAAAATTGCAAAATATGAGTTTTTTTGCTTAGTAAATAAGCATTTTGTTTTTGGTATTTTTCATAAATATTACCAGTTACTTAAGGACTTTCAGGGAATACTTGCTATCTACAAAGGTGATGCTTCCTTGAGCAGATAATCTTGCCTCAATACTCCCTTCTTCCAATGATCCTTGCAAAACTTTCTTCGAGAGGGGCTTTAAAACTAGGTTTGAGAATACGCTTTTTAGTGGTCTTGCCCCGTAACGTTTCGAAAAACCATCTTCTCTTAATTTTTTACGTACAGACTTTGAAAGTTCTATCACGAGGTTTTTATCTTTTATTCTTTGGTTTAAAAGCATTAACTCTCTATCAATCAGTTTATCCATAATGCCTTCTTCAAGGTATTTGTAATGAAGAATACCATCTAGACGGCCTAGAAATTCTGGCTTAAAAGCTGAGTCAAGGTTTTGTGCATTACTTGTTAGAATAATAATCGTATTTTTGAAACTCACAACCTTTCCGCGATTATCACTAAGGCGACCATCATCTAAAATCTGAAGAAGTATATCCGCAAAATCAGAATGAGCTTTTTCAACTTCATCAAAAAGCAAAACACTATAAGGCTTTTTTCGAACTGCTTCAGTAAGTACACCACCGTCTTTATAACCAACATAACCTGCAGGAGAACCTATTAGTTTTGAAACAGAATGTTTTTCTGAGTACTCACTTAGGTCAAACCTAATAATAGACTCTTCATTATCAAATAAAAACTCTGCGAGTGCTTTTGCCGTTTCTGTTTTTCCGACCCCTGAAGGCCCACAAAGCAAAAATGAACCCAACGGTCTACTTGGGTCAGCAAGACCTGAGTGTGAAGTAGCAATAACATCAGAAATAGATTGAAGGGATTCTTCTTGACCATACACCCTACTCTCTAGAGCTTCACCGATTTTTAAAATTTCTTTTTGTTTAGTTTTAAGGATCGTCTCTACAGAAACACCAGTATGTCTTGAAATGATTTTGGCGACATCTTCTTTTCTAAGGCTCCACTCTACAGGGCATTCTGCAATTTGTTTTTCTATCATCGGAAGTTTGTTGTATTTTATTTCAGAGGCAAGTTCCCACTGCTGGTCTGCTTCTGCTTTTTGCTCTTCGAACTTTAGGTTTTCATATTGATTTTTTAAGTCAGACAGCTTCTTGATCGCAAAGACTTTGTCTTCCCATTGTTTTTTTTGAAGATCGAATTCTTTTTGTAAAACTTTTATATCATCATAAATAGAATCATCGGCTTTACCGGTTTTGGCAAATATAAATTTATGTCTAATTTCACTTTCCATATCCACCAAGTGCTTAGGGAGTGCTTCTGCACTGAGTTTGAGTGCAGAAGCACCTTCATCAATCAGATCAATTGCTTTATCGGGTAAACACTTATCGAGCATGTACTTTGATGACATATAAACGGCACTATAAATAGCTTCGTCTTGAATATCTATTCCATGGTGGATTTCAAACTTATCTTTGAGCCCCATGAGGATTTCAATCGCATCTTCTTCTGTAGGCTCGTTCACGTGAACAGCTCTAAAACGTCTATCTAAAGCTGAATCTTCTCTAATAAAACGCCTATACTCATCATGAGTAGTTGCACCAATACAATTTAAGTCACCTCTGGCCAAGGCAGGTTTAAGAAGATTGGCTGCATCCATAGAGCCTTCTGTCTTGCCTGCACCTACAAGAAGGTGAATTTCGTCAATAAATAAAATGACTGTCTGTCTGTTTTCTTGGACGTATTCAATTAAAGTTTTCATACGTTCTTCAAAATCGCCTCGAAACTTTGTTCCGGATAGTAGTGCTGCAATATTTAAGTTTAAAATTGTTTTGTTCTTGAGAGTATCGGGAGCTTTTCCTTGAACGATTAAATCAGCTATCCCCTCTATGATTGCTGTTTTTCCGACTCCAGCATCACCAATTAAAACAGGGTTGTTTTTGGATCGCCTTCCAAGAATTTCCATGACAGAACGAATCTCATTTTTTCGACCAATGACAGGGTCTAACCTACCCTCTCTTGCCAACTCGTTTAAATCTATTAAATAATCAGGCCTTTCAAGCTCTTGGTTAGAGTTAGAGTTTTGGGCGGTTTTTTCGATTTTCGGTAACTCAACACTTCCAACTTTCGAGGGCAGTAAAGGCAATAAATCGCTTTCACTCACATGCTTTTGACCACTTTGAATGGCGGCTGCAGAAGCACTCGTAATGAGCTCTGCTAAAGCTCGTGATGGCATTGGTTGTAAAGACTCTCCAGAAGTTCTGGGTAGCTTATCCATTTCGGTGGTTAACTGCTTTTTATAGCGGTTAAAAAACTTATAAGATTTTGATTGTGGGTTTGTAGCTAACCCATATAGTAAATGAATAATGTCTATTTGAGGGTGATTTCTTTTTGCAGCTTCGGTGTGTGCAATACTCAGTGCACCAGTCAGACTGTCATCAAATTGGTTAAACATATCTCAAGGTCTCCTCATTTTTCACCTCATTAATGTGGGTCTCAAACCAAGATTGTCAAGGAAGCATAACCTTCTAAACTTACTTCAAAAAAAGATGGTTAAGGATTGATCTTGTGAAATTTATCCGTACACTAACTATAGAAAATAGCGAAAGGGAACCCATGACTGATTATCAACCACCCAAAGTTTGGAAACACGAAACTCCATCTGGCGGAGAGTTTAGCAATATTAACAGACCAACTTCTGGCTCAAGATATGAAAAAGAATTACCCAGAGGAAAACATCCTTTGCAACTCTATTCCCTTGGAACTCCAAACGGTATTAAAATCACCATCATGCTTGAAGAACTTTTAGCTGCAGGTCATACTGGAGCAGAGTATAATGCCCACATCATTAATATAAGAGAAGGCCACCAGTTCTCAAGTGGCTTTGTGGCAGTAAACCCAAACTCAAAAATTCCAGCTCTTGTGGATACGTCCACAAAAATAGATACAAACGTTTTTGAATCGGGAGCTATTCTTTTATATCTCGCAGAAAAATTTGACTCCTTTATCCCAAAACAAAATAGACATGAAGTTCTTAGTTGGCTTTTTTGGCAAGTTGGAAGCGGACCTTATCTTGGGGGTGGATTTGGACATTTTTATAACTACGCTCCCACAAAAATTGAATATGCTATCGACAGGTTTTCAATGGAATCTAAACGCCAGTTGGATGTATTAGATAAACAGTTATCCAAACATGAATATATTGCTGGCTCAGAGTATTCTATTGCAGATATAGCCATATGGCCTTGGTATGGTGCTTTGATGAAAGGAAAGCTTTATAATGCTGCTGAGTTTTTAGGTGTTGAGTCTTACAAGCATGTAATGAGATGGACGGATCAGCTTTTAGAGAGAAAAGCAGTATTAAAAGGTAGACTTGTGAACCGTTCGTGGGGCGATGAGAACCAACAGGTAGTTGAGCGGCATGATGATTCAGATTTTGATGGCATCAACCTTAACTTTGTTTAGTAGTATTTAAATTTATTTTTTACACGATACATAATCACTATTTTTTGTCTATTGGAGTAAAATATGAAAATTACAGACAACTATAAATTGCGACTTTTAAAATTAAATAAGGTATTAGTGAGACTTTAAACCTAACTGAATGGCTTGCTGTCGATCAAAAAAAAACTTCTTCAAAATATTTCTAGAACTAAAAATATTCCTGATCTATCTGATCTTGCAAAAAAACTATCTGAAATTTCGACACCAAAACAAATTGCATGGATAGGAGAACAGCTATCCAAGGATTCGGCCATAGCTCTAAAAGATCATATTTCAGATATTGTCAGGCATTGGGTCAATACTTAGATCAATGATAGATCCCACTCAACAGAGCACAAAAAGAGCAGTCCGCAGAAACACATGAAACTTATTCGATTTAACCTTAATTTCTTGCATATAAACCATGAACATGGCATTAAACAGTTGATTTAATTAACAAAATCATCTCCCCAGATGAGAAAGGCAAACCATGAAAGTTCTAGGATTAATTTTAACATTCAGTATTTCTTCAATGAGTTATGTAGCGATGGCTCAAGACGGCTCCTCAGATGAAATCGTCCCACAAGAAGCTAAAGATTCAGCTTTAGAAATCACTGACGAAGTAGTGCCAGAAATCACTGACGAAGTAGTGCCAGAAATCATCGGCGAAGTAATACCAGAAATCACTGAAGAAGAAATTGTCGTTGAAGAAGGAACTATTATCGAGGGTGAAATCATTGATGGTGGAATTCTTATTCAGGAAACTATTCCTACTTACACTGTAGTTCAACCTATTTATATCCAGCAGTATAGTACAATTGTTTGTGTACCATCTGTGACCGTTTGCGAAAGAAACATGCCTGTTTTGAACTCGACAAAACAAATAATTGGTAACGCAAAGTGCAAAATTAGCAATGTTGCAAATAGAGTTGAGTGCCGAGCTCAAAAACTTAAGTGTAGAGCGAGTAACCTTGGAAACAAAACAGTTTGTTTAGCAAAAAATGCTACAGGATTTGTTTTCCAAAAAGCTCAGAACACAAAACAATTTACTGCTACCGCTCTTCAGAATACTGGCTGTAGACTAAAAACTGCTACGAGAAACGCTACTTGTAAGACAAGAGGTGCTGTTAACAGTGCTACATGTAGAGTAAAGCAATTCAACCAAAATAGACCAAAATTAATCGGTCGATTTGGTTGTAAGTAATTACAATTCATTCTGTTACAAAAAAAGCCGCTTTTATATAAAGCGGCTTTTTTTATGTTTATAACGTGAAGACCTAAAGCTTATCTTTCATATGAGCCTTATAAAACTCGACACCCGGCTGATCAAATGGGTTCACTTCAAAGAGCCCTGCACTCAAAGCAGCGGCCACCTTGAAAAAGCTCATAAAGTAACCTGCGGATTCTAAAGACAGTGAATCTAGCTCAAAATGCATAATAGGAACATCGCCGTTTTCATGGTGAGCCTTCATGGTAGCTTCGGTGGCTAAATGGTTAATGTAGTCGATTTTCTTTCCAATGAGTCCATCGTACCCATCTTCAAAATCACTACACTTTTCAATGAAAGGTAAATTATCCAGTGAGTTTTTAAAGGTCACAAATGTCTCAAAGTACACCGGAGTGCCTTGCTGAAAGAACTGACCCATTGAGTGCAAGTCTCTTGTAATAGAGCTAGATATCGGAAGAATGCCTTTGTGATCTTTGCCTTCTGACTCTCCAAAAAGCTGTTGCCACCATCCAGCAAAAAATTCAAACGCAGGTTCGTTGTAGAGCATACACTCAGTCTTACGACCTTGATCCCAAAGTGCTCGCCTTATCCCAACGTACTCTTTTAAAAGATTGGTGTTTAAACCGCTTCTGAGTTGCTCATAAAATAAGTCTGCTCCTGATAAAAGTGGCTCAATTGGTGCCCCTGAACATAATAAAGGAATCATTCCTACGGGAGAAAACACAGAGTACCTACCACCAATATCATCTGGGACTACGTATGACTGAATTCCTAATCTATTACAAAAGCCTCTTAAAGCACCTTTTTCTTTGTCTGTTACTGCAATAACTCTTTTTGGGGCTTCATCTTTAAATTTAAAACGCATCCACTCGTAGAGGTTTCTAAAGTGCAAAGCAGGCTCAATAGTAGTCCCAGACTTTGATATAAATACCAGTAATGGTTTTTTGTTTTGGATTTTTGAAAATAAACGGCTGAGTTCTAAACCAGAAAGGTGCCAACCAGCAAAAAACATTTCTTTATTGGTTTGCTCTGCAAATAACTCATAAAGTGCTTTAGCACCTAAGAAGCTTCCACCTACACCAATCAAAACCAAAGAATCATAATCGACACCGATCGACTCTATTTGGGATTGCCAGTCTTCACTTGCCTGAATCGCTACCTTACTTGGATAATCATACCATCCACAAAATTCTGAGTAATAACCTTCACCATTTTGAAGCTCTTTTAGTTTGTTCATGATTTCTGGATGATAAGACTGGGACTTGGCTTGGATCGCTTTTGAGACTCGATTACTTAATTTTAATGGTACATTGCTCATACTTACTGACCACCCTCTTTAGATTCGTTAGTTTATTTTGGTGCACTAATACATGGTAAGTTAAAACTGTTTCTTGATGAGAGAATTCACCTACAATGCATTCCTTTTGCATAAATGATATCACATCGTGGTTCTCAGCGGGAACTGACACCTCAGCAGAAACAAAATTTTCTAGAAAAAAACCGTCAATGGCATCTCTTAGTTGCTTAACATCTTTTGGGTCATTCGCAGAAATAAACTGACTGCCCTTTCCCAGAATCTTACCTAAATATTTATCTTCAATTAAATCACTTTTATTATAAACCATCAATTGAGGAATATGGTCTCCACCAATGGTTTTGAGGACTTCATCCGTCACCTCCATATGCTCTCTATAATGGGGGTCACTGGTATCAATGACATTTAAGAGCAAGTCGGCTGTAAGAGCTTCTTCTAATGTAGAGCGAAAGCTGTCTACTAGACTGTGAGGAAGATTCCTAATAAACCCAACCGTATCAATCAATAAGATGCGAGGCCTTGAATGATGATCTATGGTTTTTACTTTTGCATCTAATGAAGCAAACAACTTATCTTCAACCAATACACCCGACTCGGTTAATGCGTTCATCAATGAAGACTTACCGCTATTGGTGTAACCCACCAGTGCCACAGTAAACTCTTTTTGCCTTTGACGCCTTTGAACCGTACGGTCACTTGAAAATTGTTTTAGCTTTGATTTTAGTCGATGGATTTTTTCACGTGCACGACGTCTATCGACTTCTACTTGTTTTTCACCCATACCACGGTTAAACGCACCGCCGCCGCCACCGCCTTTTTGTCGTTCCAGGTGAGTCCACGCACCAACCATTCTTGGCAGTAAGTATTCTAACCTTGCAATTTCAACTTGGGTTTTTGCTTGATTGGTTTTTGCATGCTGACGGAAAATCTCTAAGATCACACCCGTACGATCCATCACCATACAATTAAAAGAAGCTTGAAGATTATTGAGTTGAGGAGGAGATAGCCCCTGATCTACAACAACAACTGACGCCTCGTGGGTTTCCATTCCCACTTTAATCTCATCAACTTTTCCGGAACCGATACAATAGCGTGGATCTAACTTGCGTCGTTTTTGAGTGACCTCAAAAACTGTTTCCACACCTAAGGTTTTAAGCAACGAACGAATCTCTTGAAAATCGTAGTCGCCCTTGGTTTGAGGATGTTGGACATCAAAAACCCCGACTACGACTGCTTTTTGAGCAGTATAATAATCGGGGGCTACGCTATCTAAAAACGACATCTACTTAGTGGTGATCTTCAGCAAGCTGATAAACTAGAAGTGGATCTGCAGGACCAACAACTGGTGATTTTGAACTAAAGTCCAACCAACGCCATGCAAACAAACCAAAGACTAAAAGCATATTTCCAATCTCAAGAAATGGAATATATGTCGATCCATCAAGATGGACAGACTCAGGCATCACAATCAATAACATGACACACCATTGAGAAATCAAAATAGCCGCACAAATAAAATGAGTATAACCTTTCGTGTATTTTGCAGCTTTTGGAATTAAAGCAAACAATGGCAATACAAATACAAACAAAGGAATAATCGTAATGAAGTAAGTCCATGGTGCGTGCATTCTATGAATGAAGTACTCAGTTTCTTCTGGAACGTTACCATACCAGTACGTCAAAACATGAGCATAAGTCAGGTAAGTAAAGAAGATTGTAAAACCATAAAGAAGCTTACCGACATCATGGAGTTGCTGGGTATTGATTAAACCCTTAAACTCACTACGCTCTCTAAGCCAAAGCAAAATAAGAAGCAAGGTTGCAAGCATCGACTGCATACCAACAGCAAACAGCCAACCACCCCAAAGAGTTGAGAACCAAAGAGGAGAAATCGACATTAAAAGATCAAACCCAAGTAAACTAAAAGCCAAAGCATAAAAGACAAGGATCGGCCCACTCCAATAACGAAGTTTTCCAGAAACATACTCACCATACTTGAGTGCTTCTTCACGCTTTCCATTCAAAAAGAGCTGATCACGTTTCTTTACCATTCCTAGGTGCCAAGAAGCTAAAACAGCAATCCCAACAACCGCAAAGATATTACGGTAGATAAAGAAATCTTTTTGAAGCCAAGTTTTCTTGCCCCAAAAATGATCTAACATATGAGGATCACCCATCCATGGATAGACAGACTCCGCACCTTTAAAGTCAAACTTCACTGCAAGCAAGAAGGCGACCATCATTACAGCAGCAACTGGCAAGAAAGCACCAAAACCTTCGTGGAGCTTTTTGACTGGCCTACCCCAACGAGCAGCAATGATATCTTGCATGTTGGCAAAAGATAAACCAATTAAAGCGATATTAAAAAAGAAAAACACATTGAATAACAATGCAGACCAAGTGCGTTGCTCATGACCTGTGATCAAACCTGCAATAAAGACAACGGTTCCAATGAGAATCATTGCTGCAATAATCAATCTTCTTGAACTGGTCAAGTGAATGGTTAGCTTATCGCGATTTTCAAACAAAGTACTGATGTTCATCATCTGATGCTCCTACTGATTCTGTAAACTTCTAAGATACTGAACAATCTGCCAACGCTCAAAATGATCCGTCGAATGCCCATAAGCAGGCATTAATGCAGCTCCGTAAGTAATACGGTAAAAGAAAAATCCGTCTTTACGACTCTTGTATGCATCTCCAGTGATATCTGGCGGTGCAGCCGCATAAGCACTGGTTAATGTCATCTTGCCTTTGCCTTGTTGACCATGACAAACCGCACAATAAATGCCCCAAAGCTTTTTACCCGCTTGAAGATTCCTTGTATTGAGTTCTAATGGGTTTTTGAGTGCTTTTTCTGCATCCAATACATCTTGAGGGTAGATGTGTTGGCTCATCGCAATAGCGTTCTCTGGTGGAAGTAAAATACTTTCCTGAGATTTAATGGTAGCTGAATCCGCCATATCAGGAGCATACTGCAACTTTGTTATACGTTTATCGCAGCCCACTAATGACATTACTGCCAAACAACCAATGATTATGATTTTATTCATGCACCCACTTCCTTAATTTCTTCTGCTCCAAAAGATTTTAAAAGCTTTGCTTCTTCGCCGTCAACTTCTGCACCCGGAATAAAGATTCCAAACTTGTTATCTGTGAGACGAACATCTAAAACCGTGTCCTTAGGATTTGGTATCTTACAAAAGATCAACATCCCTGCAATAGTTCCGATACCACCTAAAAGAATGGTTAACTCAAAGCCAATCACAACATAAGCTGGAAGAGAATAAAAAGCTGGAGTCTTTCCACCGACAATCAAAGGCCAATCAAGATCCAGTAAAATACAAAGCCCAAACCCAGATAACGTTCCTACTAAACCACAAATTAATGTAAACCAACGCACAGGAGAAAAGCCAAAGCCACAAGCGTGCTCTATCTCATGGTAAGAGGTTGGCGAGTAAACTTCGTAGTCCGCATACTCTGGCTTATTACGGATGTCTTTGATCGCGTTACACACGTGATCAAGATATTCAAAAATAGCTAGGACACCTTGCTTATGTTCACTCATGATTTTGCCTCCTCTAGTCGCTTCGCTATCTTAGCTTTACCCTCTGGACTGATAGGTTTTGGCATAATGAGCTTAAGTTCCGACATAGAAATAAACGGAAAGAACTTACAAAAAACAAAGAACCAAAAGAAGAACCAACCGAAACTACCAACGGTAATTCCCATCTCAATCCAACTTGGTTCATAGTGACCCCACGAGCCTGGTAGAAAGTCTTCTGCCAAACTTGAAACAATAATATTATAACGTTCAAACCACATACCAACATTTACGAGAACGTTGATAATCATGGCAGCAAAAATACTGCGTCTGATTCTTTTTGACCAATAAGCCATTGGGAAAATACAGTTACAAAAGACCATAACCCAAAAGTAAAAAGCGTAAGGACCAATTGCTCGTCCCTCAAAAATCGCCCACTCATATGCGTTACCTGAATACCAAGCAACAAAGAACTCTATTCCATAAGCATAAAAAACGATCGTAGAAGTTAAGAGAATTAGCTTGTTACATGCTTCTAAGTGATCCTCAGTAATAAAAGCTTCTAGGCGAAACATATAACGCACAGGAATCACGAGTGAGTACACCATGGACATTCCACTTAAGATTGCACCTGCAACGAAGTAAGGAGGGAAAATAGTTGTGTGCCAACCCGGTTGAATCGACATGGCAAAGTCCCAAGATACAATACTGTGTACAGAAAGTACGAGAGGAGTTGCAAGAGCAGCAAGCAGTCCATAGCCAGCTTCGTAGTGCCACCACTGTTTTGCAGTACCGGTCCAACCAAAAGACAAAAATCCGTAAACAAGTCTTTTAAAGCCTTTGACACGATCACGAATAGACGCCAAATCTGGAATCAAACCCATGTACCAAAATAAAAGTGAGATTGTTAAGTAAGTTGAAATCGCAAAGATATCCCAAATCAAAGGAGACCTAAAGTTTACCCAAAGGTTATTGGAGTTAGGAAGAGGAGCCATCCAGTATGGAGCTAACCACAGGCGACCTACGTGAATCAACGGAAACAAACCTGCAGTGATAACCGCAAAAATGGTCATAGCCTCTGCACTTCTGTTAACGGCATTCCGCCACTCAGCTCGAAATAAAAATAAAATTGCCGAGATCAATGTACCAGCGTGACCAATACCAACCCAAAATACGAAGTTCGTAATATACACACCCCAGTACACCGGACTGTTTAACCCCGACATCCCAATACCGTAGATTACTTGAAAGGCCCAACAAACAACACCCAACAAAACACATAGAGCACTAATGCCCCAAGCCAGATAAAAGGTTGGATGTGGTTTTTGTAAATTTACCAAAACCCCATCGTTGACCTCTGCCATCGATTTTGTCCACTTCGCCTCAGCCATGTTCTTTACCACCGTGATTCTTTGAATGATGACCAGTCTCTGGGACTGATTCCACTACATGCGACAAATAGTTAACGCTTGGAACCGTTTTGATTCCGTAATGTGGGTGATCCTTATGAAGATCTACATCTTTATTAAGAGGTAGGTCTGCATTCAACGCAAGGTAAGATCTTCCATCATAGCGTTTCTTGAAAATTTCTGACGACTCATCTTGTAAGTCACCAAAAGAGATTGCGTCCGAAGGACAAGCTTGCTGACATGCCGTTTTTACGGTGCCGTCAGGGATACGCTTTGTCACTGGGTCTTTGTGATACATTTTACCGTCACGGATTCTTTGGATACAGAAAGTACATTTTTCCATGATTCCTTTTGTTCGCACGGTAACGTCAGGGTTCATCGGTCTTGGGTTTAGTGGTGGCTCACCAGCGTGAGGCTTATTCCACTTATGAGTAAACCAATTAAAGCGACGTACTTTGTAAGGACAAGCATTGGCACAGTAACGCGTACCAACACAACGATTATAAGTCTGGGTATTAAGCCCTTCATCATCATGAGTCGTTGCATAAACAGGACAAACCGCTTCGCAAGGTGCATGAGCACACTGCTGACACATCATCGGCTGTAATGTAACTTGAGGACTATCAACCGGGCCTTGGAAATAAATATCCAAACGAATCCAGTGCATTTCACGCCCCATCCCCACAAGCTTTCGGCCAATTTGTGGAACGTTATTTTCGACAGCACAAGCAACCATACAAGCAGAGCAACCAAAACACTGGTCTAAGTCAATGGACAAGCCCCAGTAATGATCGCCTTTTGGAAGGTTTGGAAATAAATCTGGAAAATCAGGGTTAGAATAAAATTGCTCTGACTTTTCCGTAAGTCCAGCAACGTCGTCACTTTTTACTTTTTTGACGATGTCAGTTCGGTTACCAAGATCAGCAGTTGGCTTTTGCATGCTAACAACACGGATACGTTTCCCAGTTTTCTTTACGCTAATACTATTAGTCGTAACAGGTGTTCCAGACAGTTCGTCCACACCTTTTGCAAGTAAAATCAGTGGATCAACACCAATTCCATCATCGACTCGCGACTCTTTTACTTTGCGGCCGTTACCACGGTGAATCATTGCAGTATTTGCATCTAGTCCCGGCTGAGGCCACACACCTACTGTCAAAGAACCTGCACCTTCACCACTTACGGTGACTTCATCAAAGCGACGAAGTCCCATTTTTTTTGCTGTATTTGGGTTTAGCCCCAACCATGAATCCCAAGCAATCGACGTCAATCCATCTCCAACTTCTTGCAACGCAGGAAGATAAGAACCTTTGCCGTCCGTCAATCTTGGGTCTAAAATTGCTTTTAGTTTTAATCCGCTTGTGCTTGCCTGAACATTTCCTAAATGAGAAGAAACATTATTCATCGCAGCTGATTTTGAAGAACTACCAAGCCCGACATAACCAATTTTTTGTGCTTTTTTCATGGCAAGCTCAACATTGCCAGCACCACCTAGCTTGCTGGTTAAATGAGACTTTAAGAATGCGTAGTAGTTTTGAAAACCTAATGGCTTTTCTGCGTGAGCAGCAATCCAAAACAAAGCATCCTCAGGCTGCATGCTGTTTTGAGTTGGACGAATCACTGGTTGTTGAATTGAAAAACTACCGTGAAGGTTTTGTTGCTCACCCCAAGACTCTAAGTAATGATGAGCTGGAATTAATGCGTGTGCAAGCTGATCTGTTGAAGTAGGTCGGTACTGAATAGAAACCACTTGGTTCATTTTTTCAAGAATTGCCTTCATGCCAAAAGACTCAGGAACAGTGAAAACTGGGTCACTATTAATAACAACCACAGTATCAATTTCAGCACTTGCTGCTAAAAACTTTTGAAGATCATCTGTGTGGTTTAAACCAGAAACAAATGGAGCTTCGTCGATAAAGACCGTGTTTCCGTAAGCACCGATAGCTTTATTTAGTAAGATTTCTACTAATTGTAACTTTGTACCGTTTGCATCAAAGTCACCGCCGGTTGCACAAGTAACCAACCCACCATTTTCTAATAAATGAGTCGCTAATGATGATAAATCAACTTTGCCAGAAACAAGGCTTTTGCCTTTTTGGATAGAAGCTTGGTTTGCTGAAAGTACATCTCTTATGGTTTTTGATTCTACAGGGTTTGTTTTGACAGCGTCACTTTGAAAAACTACATCTAATAGTGCAAGTGCGATTTCAATCTCAGAACCAGCAGGAACCGCATGCCTAAAATCAGCTCTTGAACCCGTTTGTGACATATTGGATTCGAACATTGTCATTTTACAACGTTCTTCACCAACGCGAGATCTTGCTTTCGAATATTGTTTTGCAAATAAAACTTTATGAGTTCCAGATGCTAAGAAATCAGAACCAATACTCACTACATGACGAGCTTTTGAGAAATCATAACGGCTGTAATTCGTGGTGTTAAATGCTAGCTGGTGTGCTTTTGATTTCTGAGCATACAAGCTGTTTGAGTCGATCGTATATAAGTCTGTTTTATCAAAGCCCATCTTCGTAAGAAAAGTCTCGTAAAGAGCTTTTTGGCTTGCAGAAATTTGCTCTGTTAAAATGGCAACGCGTTTTGCTTCTGCTAAACGCAGTGCTAAATAGCCCCACATTTCGTCCCACTCTGCATTCTTCACAGAGTTTTTGGATTTGATGATAGGAGTTGTTAATCGATCAGGGTGATAAAGACCTTGGATACTTGCTTGACCTAATGCACAGCTACCACCGTAACTTGTTGGGTGGTTCTCTAAGCCCTCAATTTTTACAGGTCTACCTTCAACTGCTTTTACTTTGATTCCACAACCAGCTGCACACATCTTACATGTAGATGTGTAGTACTTTGCTTTACCTTGAACGAAACCTTCAGGTTGGTTGAGATAAGGGACCACTTTTTCTTCGGGACGTCGAATACATGAAGTTGCCGAAGCACCTGCAGCAGCAAGTGAAAATGATTTTAAAAACCCACGACGATCAAAGCCAGTACTAGAATCACGATCATCTTGACTCAATTCATCAGGGTTTCCGATAACAGACTCAGCATTGTTAAATTCGCTATAAGGGTTTCCGTCAAATAGTTCGTCGGAGTTGATATAAAATGATCCGGCTTTTATTTCGGATGGTGTCTCAAGTGGTCGATCGTTTAAACGTTCTACGTTACGGTCGCTCGGTATGAGGTTATCCAGTTCTGTTTTGATTTCGGTCATCTGTCTGACGCTCCTTGTTTACTTCTAAAAGTTGACTTCTATCTAAAGTTCGCTTCTATCTAATTACTTTTATCTAACTAACTACCTAGCTAATAGTGGCACGTGTAACATTTTTGAGGAGCACCACGGTCTTGGTGACAACGAAGACACCAACCCATTTGCAATGGTGCATGCTGGTAAACTTCTTCCATCTCTTCAACTTGTCCGTGACATTCTTGGCAGGTTACGCCGGCTTGAATATGTGGTTTGTGGTGAAACCTAACAAAATCTGGGAGATCGTGGACTTTAACCCACTCAATTGCTCTTCCTTCTTTGACTTCGTTTGCTAACCACTTAATAGGCTCTCTATCGGTTGCAGCAACTTTGTGGCAACCCATGCAAACACTTTCGGTTGCTGGGATACCTGCACTCTTTGATTTTCTTGCAGATGCGTGGCAGTACTGGCAGTCCATTTTCATTTTGCCAGCATGCAGCTTATGGCTAAACGCAATAGGTTGCTTAGGCTGGTAAGGTACTGGCCATGAGTTATCTACCGTGTCACCGGGAGTCCAAAACCACCACTTGGTGTTTGGCCAAGAGCGTTTCATAAGCCCTGTGGGATCTTCTTTATTTACGGTTTTCGTTTCACTACCTACCTTACCGGCAACAAGTGAACCTGCTGTAAAACCACCTATACCTATGACACTTAATAGTAGTAGTGCCATTAACCAACGAATACGCAAAGTGCGACCTCTTTGTGTTATTTTAGAACAGATAATGAGTATCACAGTCGCATCTAATATCCAACAATGATTCAAAAAAGTCGTAGTATTGATATCGGTGATTTCCAGCACAAATGTGATCGTTTTTTGAGCTAAGCAACACTAGCCCTCCGAGCTCTTTATCTTTAGTATAGTTAAGTGAATAAATGCATGTGCTAAACCACTTGAGCACTCTTACGGAAAAGAGAACCATTGAAACCTGTATATAAAATACACTCTCCATTTCAACCAAGCGGTGATCAGCCTGAAGCCATTGAAAAAATCACCTCCGCCCTCTCAAAGACCGACCATGTCTGCCTTCGTGGGGTCACTGGTTCTGGAAAAACATTTACCATGGCCCATACTATCTCCAAACTTTCAAGACCGTGTCTTGTGATGGCACCCAACAAGACTCTCGCCGCTCAACTTTTTACGGAGCTACGAGAGTTCTTCCCTGATAACTCTGTTAACTTTTTTATTTCTTATTATGACTACTATCAGCCAGAAGCATACATCCCAAACTCAGACACATACATTGCAAAAGACTCGGCCATCAATGAAGACATTGATAAGATGCGTCACCTTGCTACAAAAAACCTCTTTGAACGCAAAGACGTGATCATTGTTGCTTCTGTCAGTTGTATTTACGGACTTGGATCACCAGCAAACTACAGCTCACTTGTGGTTCACATACAAAAAGGCCAAGAAATCGAGCGTGATGAATTCTTAAAAGAATTAATTCATATTCACTACACAAGAAACGACATGCAACTAACACGTGGAAACTTTCGAGCGAGAGGATCTACTGTTGATATTTTGCCCTCACACGAAAAAGAACATGCGATACGCGTTGAATTTTTTGGAGATGAAATCGACCGTATTACGATTGTAAATATGATGACAGGAAACACCGTCAAAGAAGTTGAAGAAACCTCTATCTTTCCAAACTCCCACTACGTCACCGACAAAAAAGACACCAAGAAAATCGTCTCTGAAATTCTTTTAGAGTTAGGCGTTAGGCTTCGTGAGCTCAAAAACCAAAACAAGGACATTGAATATCAACGCCTTGAGCAGCGAACCATGCAAGACATCGAAATGATCGAACAACTTGGTTTTTGTCCGGGAATAGAAAACTATTCACGCTTTTTAACAGGAAGCAAACCGGGTGAGCCACCACCAACATTATTAGATTATTTTTCAGATGATTTTCTAACGATTATAGATGAAAGCCATATTACCATCCCTCAAGTAAGGGGAATGTACCGTGGAGATCGCTCTCGCAAACAGACTCTTGTGGATTTTGGATTCAGACTTCCTGCTGCACTTGATAATAGACCACTGAACTTTGATGAATTCTTAGAGCGAAACAATAAATATTTGTATGTTTCTGCAACTCCTAGTCAATACGAATCAGAAGTATCTGCAGAAAATATCGTGGAGCAAGTAATAAGACCAACAGGTCTTTTAGATCCTGTTATAGAGATCAGGCCTGCAACAAATCAGATTGATGATTTGTTTGCAGAAATCAATAAAACCGTTGCAAAAAAACAACGAGTTCTCATTACCACCCTTACCAAAAAAATGTCCGAAGAAATCACTCTTTATTATAAAGAGCTTGGGATTAAGGTTTGTTACCTCCACTCTGATATTGATAGCCTTGAACGTGTCAATATTTTAAGGGAATTACGTCGCGGGACTTACGACGTTTTAATTGGAATTAACTTACTTAGAGAAGGGCTAGACCTTCCAGAGGTTTCACTTGTGGGAATCCTCGACGCAGACAAACAAGGTTTTTTAAGATCAAAAACCAGCCTCATTCAAACAGTTGGGCGTGCAGCACGGCATAAAGAGGGACGTGTGATTTTTTATGGAGACAGGATCACAGATGCGATGCAGGCATGCATAGATGTCACGAATGAAAACAGACGCATACAAATTGAGTACAACGAACAAAACAATCAACAACCAGAAGCCATTATCAAAGAATCACGCCCTAGTCTTCAAGAAATCTACGGATTAAGTGAGCACCAAAAAACCGAAAAAGAAATCGAAGACATGAAAAAGAAATACAAAATCAAGTCGATGGGTGATGTTGAAAAAGTCATACAAAAAAAATCAAAAAAAATGCATCTTGCTGCCGGTGAGCTTGATTTTGAGCTAGCGGTAAAACTTCGCGACGAAGTAGCGGCACTGAAAAGGATTATCATTGAGGCAAATCAGTGAAATCTCTTGAGACAAAATATTTAAGAGAACACCTTCCAACATCACCGGGCATTTATTTGATGAAAAACGCCCAACATGAAGTTATTTACGTTGGAAAAGCAAAAAACCTTAAAAATAGAGTCTTAAGCTATTTTCAAAGCAAAAACTCTCATACCCCCAAAACAAAAAAACTAGTTTCAAAGATTCGCGATTTAGAGGTCATGATCACTAACTCCGAAATGGAAGCCTTACTATTAGAACGCACTCTTATTCGAAGGTATAACCCAAAGTATAATATTTTATTTAGAGATGACAAAACTTACCCCTATATAGAAATCGATAAGTCAACACCATGGCCGCGAATTCGTAAACAACGTTCAACAACCAATAAATCGTCCTATTATATCGGGCCTTATACCAGTGAATACAAACTCTCGCAGGTGCTTAAAGCAGCACACGATATTTTTCCGCTAGTTAGGTGCTCGGAACATGAGTTTAAAAGTGCACGTAGACCATGTAACTACTACAATATGAAAAAATGTCTTGCACCATGTGTATTAGATGTAGACAAAACCGTTTACGAAGGTGTCATTCAAGATGCAACCGCTTTTATCAAGGGCAGTGATCAAGAACTCAAAAAACTCCTAGAAGAAAAAATGAAACTCTACTCTGACAAACAAGAGTATGAAATTGCGGCCATGTATAGAGACCAATTGTTTGCTCTCAAAAACCTCAATCAAAAACAATCAGTGCTATTTAGCAACCTAAAAGACGCTGATTTTATTGGTCATGCTACTCAAGATAACTCTATTGCCATCACCGTGTTAAAAGTCCGTGAACGTGCTCTTATCGAGAGTTTTCACTTTGTGGCCCCCCTTCTCATAGACTTTGAAGAAGAGGTCATTGAACAGTTTTTGCTACAGTACTATAGCTCGAAACACCCGCCAGAGTATATTTACACAGACTTCCCTATAGAGACATGGGACGATGTTGCCGCTGCTATCACCGAGCTAAAACAAACCGATTATAAAGTCATATTTAAACAAGCATTAAAAGGAGAAAAGAAGAAACTTCTTACCTCCGCTAATGAAAATGCACAACATCAGATCTTTCTGGATAAAGAAAACGATCAAAAAAACAAAATCATCTGCGAAAAAATAAAAGAAGAACTAGCCCTAAAAAACGCCCCTTATAAAATGGAATGTTTTGATATTTCAAACATAGGAAGCGAAGCAATGGTAGGTTCTAAGGTAAGTTTTTTAAATGGAAGACCAGACAAAAAAAACTACCGCCTTTACAACCTTGATATTGATGGTCAAAATGATTTTGCTGCGATGCATCAAGTCGTCAAGAGAAGACTTGAAAGAGGAGTTGAAGAACAAGATCTTCCGAACCTCATCGTCATTGACGGAGGAAAACCTCAAATGCATGCTCTGCGAGATTTAATTGAGATGTATAGAAAACATGACATTGAATTTATTGGCTTAGCTAAATCAAGAACACTTGGTGAAGCTGCCGGGAGCATGGTTCACAGCAAAGAAAGAATCCTCAAACTTGAATGGCAAACCCCAAAACCCCTAGATACACGCTCCGTCAGTTTTAGAACACTGACAAGCATCCGTGATGAGGCACACCGGTTCGCGATCACAAACCACCGTAAAAAAAGAAGCAAAATCACAGTTCAAAGTGAACTAGATTCAATTCCATCCATTGGACCGGTTGCCAAAAAAAGACTGCTTATTGCATTTGGAAGCATTGAATCCATCAGAGAGTCATCCATCAAAGAGCTAAAAGAAAAAGCTAAGCTTTCAGAGAGACAAGCCATCAATATCCAAACATTCTTAAATAAAAAGTAGAGCATTGTTAAACTCTAATCACTATTTAAGCAATATGATAAAACTTGACCATATTTGTTGAACACACTGCGTCCATTGGAACTCCAGCAGTCAAAATGATTTTATCTCCTGATTTTAAAATTCCTTTTTTCTTTAATAGCTCTGGAAGCGTACTGATCAGCTCATCGGTATCAATAAAATCAGTATTTCGAAACGACTCCACCCCCCAAATCAATGCCATTTTGTGAATAACATCTTGCCTTGGGCTCACAGCAATAATTTTACAATTTGGTCTCCAACGAGAAACTTCTTTTGCAATAGACCCCGTCATTGACAAGCACACAATTGCATCTAAACCTAATTGCTCTGAGGAGTGAGCTGCATACTTAGCAATTGCCTCATGAATCTCATATTTTTCAATGTCTTTGGTCTCATTACTTTTAAAGTGATCGCGGGTTCTATCCCATCGTTCTACTTCGTTGATAATAGAGACCATTCTCTTCACTGACTTCACTGGGTATTTGCCAGATGCAACTTCACCTGAGAGCATCAAGGCACCAGCACCTTCAAGCACACCACTCGCAACGTCGTTAATTTCTGCCATGGTAGGCCTAGGGTAATCAATCATAGACTCTAGCATTTGAGTGGCAATAATTGTTGGGCGAGCATACTTATCAGCAGCATCAATAATTTTTCGTTGCATGAGAGGAACTTTTTCTACACCACACTCAACGCCAAGATCACCACGTGCGATCATTAGCCCACCAGACACAAACGCAATTTCATCTATCATATCTACTGCAGATTTTTTTTCAATTTTAGAAATAATAGGAATATCAACTCCGAGATTTCCAAGAAGTTGCTTTAACTCAATTACGTCTTTTGCTCTTTGCACAAAAGAAAGTGCCACATAATCGACTCTATGTTTTACAGCAAATAATACATCTTTTCTGTCTTTAGAAGTTAATGCAGGGAGCTGAAGGTCAGTATCAGGAAAGTTCACACCCTTCCTACTTTTAACATTACCGTTATTGATCGCCTTCGCAACAAAATGACTGTCATGTTTTTCAGTAACAGAAAATAAAATTAAACCATCATCAATCAAAATACGTTCACCAATTTGAACGTCTTCAAAAATTTGCTTGCTATCAATGACAAGTTCAGTCCCAACTTTTTGATCATGACCATACTTAAAAGTATACGATTTATCTTTTTCAATCGGTACGGCAATATCATCTACATTTTTTCCGCATCGTATTTTTGGGCCTTGTAGATCTAGTAAAATTCCAACAGCTAAACCTAACTCTTCTGAAATGGCTCGGACGTTTTCAAAGTTCTTACGATGAAAATCATGATCACCGTGTGAAAAGTTAAACCTTGCGACATTCATCCCAGAGAGCATTAACTCTCTTAGCTTATCTGGGTGAGCTGAGGCTGGACCGATGGTTGCGACTATTTTGCAATGACGAGGCATGTAATACCCTAAATTTATTAATTTTTATCTCTTTATAAGGGTAACGGTTATCCCCAAAATCAACAAATGTTTTTTTCACCCGATAAGACTCATGGATAATTAGGTAACACATGGAAATCAAAAGACTCATTGGCGAACACATTGCTGACCGATATTGCATCATCAGCGAAATTGGGCGTGGTGGTATGGGATATGTTTTTAGAGCAATGTCCTTTGCAGACCCTTCTCAGTTTGTTGCCATTAAAGTTATCCAGAGAAAATCAAATTTTAACTATGAAACCTTACTCAACTTTCAAAAAGAAGCTGCTCTCATGTCGCAGCTTCACCACCCAAATATCGTTGCATTTTATGAGCTAGGACTCTTAGACATGGAAGGTAGCTTAGGAGGCGGTTATTACATCGTCATGGAAATTGCCAATGGCATGGACCTCAAAAGTTTACTTCGCAGAGACGGTCCAAAAAACCTTGAGTTTTTCTTTCAGCTAGCTATTCAAGTAACTGAAGCACTAGACTACACACATGGTAAAAATATTATTCACCGTGATATCAAACCTCAAAATATTATTGTTGGAAGAAACTGGCGTGAAAAACGTGAACTTGTTGTAAAAATTCTAGACTTTGGAGTCGCTCATTTAGCAGAGACAATGCACTCATCAGGTGATGTAAACGCAAAAAAACATCGTGAAATTGCTGGGACACCAGTATACATGGCACCTGAACAATCATCTGATGGATTTATGCGTGATCATCGCATGGACTTATATTCACTTGGTTGTGTTCTATATGAAATACTAACAGGTAGTCCTCCTTTCCAAGCAAACACGAGACAAAAGCTCATAAAACAGCATTTGTACGAACAACCAAACTCAATACTAGAACTAAGACCAGATGTGCCAGGGATCGTCGATCAAATCATTCAAAAACTGCTAGAGAAAGACCCAGACAAAAGATATCAAAGTGCTTTTTCTCTGCTAGCTGATCTCATAGAAGCAAAAGAAACTTTTGTAGACAAAAAAATTGACCGTATCACTGAAATCAATCTTGGCTATAAAGACAATTTAAATACCGTTGCGGCAAAAATTCCAATGGCAGGTCGGAATAATGAGATGGAAGATCTTAAAAAAAGCCTAGCTAAAATGGATCAAAATTTAAATCGTAGTATCATGACTGTCTTAAGGGGTGATTCTGGAATTGGAAAGTCTCGTGTACTCGCAGAATTTAGAAGTCATCTTATGCAAAGTAATTACCGTTTTGTAAGCGGTAGTTTTTCTCAACATGAAAACGGACTACCGTTTAATGCACTCGCAAACGCATTCAATGAATACTTAAATAGAATTTCAAAGTCAGAACCAGAAGAAACAGAAAAACTAAAAGAAAGATTTAGAAAAAAACTAGGATCTGCCGCATATCAACTTGCAGAGATTGTGCCGGGAATCAAACCTTTTCTTGATGAAATTCAACTCGACAACGAAAGTCATCCAGACAAATTTAACGTTCTCACAAAAACTTTTGCTGACTTCACAAAGTGCTTAGCTGAAGGTGATGAACCAATTATCTTTATATTAGACGACCTTCATTGGGCAGATGAAAACTCTCTTGAATTGATAGATGGTTTCTTTAGTAACAGCAACAGTCAAAAATTTTATCTCATTTTAAGTATATTAAATAATGAAGAAAGCATGTCTCCAATTCTCAGTAAGTTTATTTTAAAATTTTCAAAACTCAAAAGAAGATTCAATGAAATTCAATTAAGAAGCCTCAACGAAGACGCGACAGTCAGAATTGTAAATAGCTTCTTCAAAGAAAAAGTCAACAAAGAAAAGGTGGAATTACAAAAACACATCCACCAAAAAACTTTTGGCAATCCAAGATATATTGTTGAATATGCTAAAAACCTCGTATTACAAAGAAGCATATTCTTTAACACCCAAAGCTCACAATGGAACTTTAATCTAGAAAGAATCAAGAATACACGGACCACGCTAAACACAGTTGAACTCGTCATTAGCCGCATCAGAGGCTTAAACAGCAAAGAACGTGAAATATTAGAAATCGGATCTGTTGTTGGATACACCTTCCAATATGAATTATTAAACCTAGATGAAGATGGCAGCCCTACTCAACTATTTAAATTTATTCAAAAGGCAACTTCTTCTGGGATTTTTTCACAAGTCAACGAAGACAAGGCTTTTTTAGCACTAGGTAAAACCTATAAATTCGCACATTCAAAAATAAGGTCTTTTGTATATGACAACATTAGCCCCAAAAGAAAAAGAGAGCTCCACTGCCTCATAGGTAATAAATTAAGTGAAAATATTGCAAAACTGAATCCACATGTTTGTTTTTCAATTACTCACCATTTTAATTGCTTCATATCTGAAGACTTCAATGACTTAGCAGCAATTAAAAAGACTATTTTTTATAATCGAAGGTCATGTGTTTATGCAAAAGAAGCAAATGCTTTTGAATCAGCAAGAAGATATATTGAAATCGCCATCAATCTATTAAACAAAATACCACACGGTGAATACCCTATCTCTGAAATCGTAAATATTTATGAAACTCATGGCGACATTCTCATTTTCTTAAAAAGGCATAGTGCAGCAAATGATGCATTTAACAAAATATTAAAATTTAAATTAGAGAAAAACGAAACTTATAGGGTTTTAAGAAAAATCATCAAACTGAACTATCTGAGTGGTATCATTTCAAAATCTCTTAAATTCATCGAACCTGAATTAATAAAAATTGAAAATTACGAGACACATAACAAAGCAAAAAATTTATTGAACATTGCAACGAACAAACTCTCAAAAACAATTAATAAGAGCTCATATTTAAAGAACATACAAGAAAAATGCTTGAGAAGGTCAAATGAAGTAGAAAATCCGCAAATCATGTTCCTATTAGAGTCTATGAAAGTACTTCAAATCACTTACCCATCAAAAGCAAAATCTGTACAACAATATCTAACAAATTTATCGAATAGAGCACACTTATCAAACAAGACTCATTGTAGAATCTATCTTATTACAGCAGAGAGAGAGTTTATTAACGGAAATATAAAATTTGCAAAAGCAATTGCTCAAATAGTTGAAAAAGCAGCTAAAAAAATAAAGTCCTCTGATCTTCTTATTGAAACAAGGCTATTACTTGCAAACATGTATGATAGAAAAGATAGTCTTGCGACCTTAAATTCGATTTCAAAGTATCTTTCAATGAAAATTGATACAAACCTAAGTATTGAATATTATAATTTTAGTATTTTTTCAGACTTATACTCTCTGACATTAGATCAAGTTGAAGAAACATCCAAAAGAATGCCCACTTTAACACCCACAAGACATTTTCTATCTTCAAAGTATATGGCCGTTAGATTATTCACGGAATTACTACAAAATAAAAAGAAAATTTCACTAACGCGGGCTCAAAATTTTATTGCAAGAAGACAGCAGGTGAAAGCAAGAAATAACGATGTTTTTAGCTTAATCATACATTCACAAATCGCACTTATTAAAGGACAAGATGGTATTTGCCGAAAATATTTTCATGAAATTTTCGAACGATTTTTCAGGCAATCTAATCACTTTTCAGAGCATGGAAGATATGAACAAATATTCATTGTTTTTTATCTTGTTACATATATAGATTTCTATTCAGAGTCTTTTAATTCAACACCTTTTAGAGATTCAGAGTCAGATTCTATATACAAAAAAATAAAAAATTATTGTGATAAAATACAGTTTAGAAATGATAAACTAATAGAAGCATGTCGTTGGAGATGCTCAAAAGAAATCGACAAAAAACACGATTACATTACCATCAAAGAAATAGCTGTAAATGTTGAAACAAAATATAAAATCGCAACACTTATGGCTATGTATTGGCTACAAAAGTACAGCCAAAACTTCTCAAGACATTCCCAAAAGTATGAGTCCATTATCTCTAACAATCAACTTTATTTCTTTAATCAACTGGGTACACAACAAGTACTTTTGTCTCCAGAAGACGCCATTGAGTCTGCAACTCAAAAGATACAAGTAAATGCAAGTAACTGGGAGATACCATCACCAATCATTTCTGAACATTTACAATATATTTGTCTCGCCCTTCAAAGAAGCACTCAAGCTCATGAAGACATCATAACAACCCTAAATATTTTAAGTAAACATATTGACTTTGATAAAGTCTTAGTTTTGGACACAACTGAAAAACCGTGCAAAGCACTGGGTGTTTCAAATATCAGCCCGCAAAACCTTCTAAATATTATTGAATATTTAGAACCATATCAAAGAATTAAGTCAACTTTATACTTACCATTATTTGATGCTCCTTGGTTAGCTGACACAGAAGATAATGGATTCACTACAACAAATAGAGCTCTTGCTAATACACAACAAGAAGACTTAAATAGTACGTATATTAATAATGATAATCAAAAAACTCAATACAACGATGATGCTACTTTAGTAATGCACAATGAAGCTACTCAAAATGAAATATCTATTCAATCAACAAATCAACACTATGGATCAAATGCATCAGAACTCTCATCTACCATGGGGTTAAGAATGAATGCCATTGTTCCAATTATTACAAATCATAAAGTTTGCGGACAACTCTACATAGAAAACGTAAATTTTGATCAACAAGACTCTTCAACAATGGCAAAAAACTTAAACAAAATAGGAGCTCATATTGGTTTAATCATGTCTAAAAATCAAGAAACAAACCTTCTACCTTATAAGTCTGGTGAGTTTAATATTGAGCATGTTGATTGGATTAATTTCTGGCATGTTGGAATGTTAAGAAAAAACAGAGAAAATGTTTGGTTTTTAGGTCAATCATTTTCCTCTAATGAATATGTAATGATGTACGCATCTATACAGGGTGATGATGAACATAGAGGATTATTTAGCTCTATGATTTGGCACGAGTTTCAAAGCCTTAAAATCAACTACTCTATCACCGGAGAGCCAGAACTCACTATAGATTGGATTAGAGAACAAATCGGCGGAGTTCTAGCATTTGGTGCAAATAACTTTAAAATATCACAAATTGATATTGCTTTTTCAATCTTTCACAAAGACAGAAAAGAAGTACATAGCTGCCACTTTGGCGATTCAAGACCAATTGTTGTTGGTTGTGAAAACGATATCATTCCACAAGAAAAAACATTACACTTTAAGCTCAGTAATAAAAATTTTCAGTGCTGGGATGTGCAAGCTGGCTTAAACAGCACACATCTTTACTTATTGTCTAATAATACAAAAAACATTGAGACAAAACTTAGCAGAGAAAGCTCTGTCCAGCTAGCATTAGAGACTACATCTGCCGAATCACTTCAAGACTACCACTCTATCGTTCAGGGGGTTTTCAAAAAGGTGCCACGGTATTACCTTGCTGCATTCTTAGTCAATGAAACAGAAGAACAGCAGTTTAAAAAAGCAAATTAAGTGATAATATAATAGAATCTAATAGTAGATAAAGAAGGAGAAAACATGGGAATACCGGGAACTACAGAATTACTGATTATTGCAGGCGTAGTTATTTTACTTTTTGGTGCTAAAAAGCTTCCGCAGCTAGGCGGTGCAGTTGGTGAAAGCATCAAAAACTTTAAAAAAGGTGTCAAAGACGACAAAAACAAAAAAAAAATCTCTGAAACTAGCAAAAACGAATCAGATGCTAGCAAAACTGAAGATAGCTAAGTCAACGAATTTTCTATATCTTACACTTTAAGGTATTATTTATTCGATTTTGCCACATTTTTTGCTAATTAGAGTATTTTTTGTCTATTTTTCCTAAAAACTTACTTCAAAAGCTTCCTACACTTGTTTTTATCACAGGAAAAGGCGGAACAGGAAAAACATTCATTTCCTCAGCACTTGCATACGAACTACAGAAAAAAAAATCTGTCGCACTTATCTCGAGCTCTCACATTGATCAAATTGGCCCACTTTTTGGAACACAATGTAATTACGGCCAAACAAAAAAAATCCATAATCTCAATCTTTTTAACTTAAGCTCAAAAGATAATATCAATTTATTTATAGAAAAAAAGTTTGCTGGAAATTTCATTATTAGACAAACTGTAAATAGTAAATTTTTTTCTAGTTTCTTCAAAACCGTACCCGGAATTAAAGAACTTATGTATTTGGGTCAATTAATATATTTAGCGAACTCAGAAGAGTATGATCATATTATCGTTGATTCATTTGCAACAGGACATTTTTTAGCAATGTTACGTTCGCCAGCAACTCTAGGGAATTTGCATTTTACTGGAAAACTCTTTCAAGACTTGAGGAACTTCAATGATCATATTTGTGATCATGAGAAAACCGGTATTATCGTTGTAAGCAATCCAGAAGAGCTCGTTGTCAAAGAAAGCAAAGAACTTATTTCAAAAATAGAAGATGAGCTTAATCTGAACCTACTAAAACAGATCATTAACCGCTTTGAGACAACTAATTTAAGGTCAAAAGAACTAAAAGTGGAAGATTTTGGTTTTATAGATGAACCCATTGACTTTGATAAAATCCTAAAACAAAAATTGAGCCATCCATCATGACAGAATTAATTTTTTTATTAGGAAGCGGAGGCGTTGGAAAGACAAGCACATCAGTTCTTCTTTCTTTGCATCACGCATCTAAAAAAAACAAAGTTGTTCTTATTAGTATCGACCCTGCTAAAAGACTAGCTGACTCAATGGGGTTAACACTTGGAAATAATTTAACAGCAGTAAATATTAATAATATTTCTTTTGATGCCATGATGCTTGATCAAAAATTAGCTTTTGATGAATCCGTCCTTAAATTTTCTAAAAATAAAAAAACAGCTCAAAAAATAATTGATCATCCATTTTATCAGCATACTTCTAAGAACCTTGCTGGAATCTCTGAGTTTATGGCTATGAACAAGGTGTATGAACTGTATCAATCATCTGCTTATGATTACATCATCG
The DNA here is from genome assembly GCA_023301465.1 of Oligoflexales bacterium. Lineage (GTDB taxonomy): Bacteria > Bdellovibrionota_B > Oligoflexia > Oligoflexales > JALZUQ01 > JALZUQ01. The sequence goes on along the minus strand of JALZUQ010000006.1, from coordinate 9,207 downwards.
TTGACACTCCACCTGATATCCATGCACTTGACTTTTTTGCCAAACCTAAGCTACTTGCAGATTTTCAGGATTTAAAAATTATCAAGTGGATTAGCACCCCATTCAAACTAATCAAGGGTCTTAAGCTTAACTCCAAAAAAGAAAAAGGGGGGTTCTGGTCTAGTTTGACAAACCTTGTTGGTATCAGTGCTTATGAGAGTTTTGTTGATTTTTTAGATGCTAGTAAAGATGTGATTCAATCTATGAATATTAATGGCCAAGAGATATTAAGTATTTTTTCATCTGAAAAAACTAAATTTGCAATTGTAACAAGACCAAACCACAGCTCTATGAGGTCTAGTTTGTACCTTACCGAAAAACTAAAAGAACTATCCTATTCTACAGATTTTTTAATCATTAATAGAGTAATACCTACTCAGAACTCTTATACACCAAAAGAATCTGTTCGCCTTGAAGGCGAGAAGAGAATATTGGACAAGATTCAACGGAATAAGAATTTTCTGCCTAGCAAGATCATTAAAATTGAAGAGCATCACAAAAATATTGAAAAATTGGAAGATTTAGTGGATCTCCTTCAAAAGACTTCGTTTGAAAAATAGACAAAAAATTTAAATACGAATATCCTATCTATATGATTCACTACTTTATTAGTAAAATTGGTAAAACAAGCCTACGCTACAGTCTTGTATTAGGTTCTCTAGCTAAGTTTACAGCAAACTGTAGCTCTTTCATCTTTAGAGGACGCATACGTTTTAAACATGTTTTAAATCAACTTGAAATCATTGGTACTCAATCACTCTGGATTATTTGCATCTGTGCCTTATCCGTTGGGGCTGTGTTTGGTTTGCAGGTTGGTGGGATTTTTGCAATTTTTAAGGCAGAAGCAATTCTAGGTGCTGCTACTGGAATGGCTTTAACACGTGAATTAGCTCCCATTATTACTGCTACGGTTTTAACAGGAAGAGCTGGTAGTGCGATGACAGCCGAAATTTCCACCATGAAAGTAAACGAACAAATTGACGCAATGGAAGCAATGGCTGTAAACCCTTCTGAATATATTGCGGTCCCTCGTATTATTGCAAGCATCATTGCAACCCCACTACTTACTGCTTTTTGTATTTTTATGGGGATGATAGGAGCCTATTTAGTTGCTGTTGTTATTTTTTCTGTTGATATAGGGATTTTTCTTACTAAACTACGAGCATTTTTGAGTCCAGACGATATTTTCCAAGGCTTACAAAAATCAGTGGTATTTGGTGCAACCTATTCTATTGTATGTTGTTTTTATGGGTTGAATGCATCTGGAGGTGCAAAGGGTGTAGGAGAAGGAACAACGAACGCGGTGATTACAACTCTTTTATTATTGTTGTTTTTTGATTTTATTATCACTTATCTACAGATAGTTGTGCGAATATGATTGAGTTCAAAAACGTAAAAAAATCTTTTGGTGAACGCACCATCCTACAAGATGTCTCTTTTAAAATACCTAAAGGTTCTATTTCTTTTATCATCGGAAAATCTGGTGAAGGAAAGTCTGTCACTATCAAACATATTATTGGTTTATTAAAACCAGATTCTGGTGAAGTGTTTTTTGATAATAAAGACATTACATCTCTAGAAGAAGAATCATTACTGGAGCACAGGAAAAGAATCGGCATGCTTTTTCAACATGCAGCCTTATTTGACTCTTTGACTGTCTATGAAAATATTGCTTTTCCACTTAGAGTACACACAAAGCTCAAAGAAAACGAACTCAATGATAAAGTCATGGAAGTTATTTCTGCCCTTCAAATTGAAGAGTACATCCAGAAGCTTCCTGCCGAACTCTCGACAGGAGAAAAGAAAAGAGTTGGGCTAGCACGTGCATTAATCACCAAACCTCAAGTTATCCTATATGATGAACCAACCACAGGAATGGACCCTCTTATCTGTGAGATGATTGACAAATTAATTGTACAAGTGAATGACCAAAATAAGGACTTAACCTCCATTGTGATTTCTCACGATTTAAAAGCAGCACTTGATACCGCACATCAAATTATTATGCTGTATCAGGGCCGTGTTCACTTAAGTGCTTCACCAAAAGAGTTCCTAAGCTCAAAAGACCCCATTGTTAGGCAATTTCTGTCTGGAGACGCTAACGGTCCTATGAAACTGGCATAATTCAGTTATTTTGAGAATCACAAAAATCATTATTGAGATAACTTTAAGAAGATCTGACCTCGTCCGATATTAAGGTTGTACAAAAAGGTCAAAATTAAATGGCATCTTATTCAACAGAACTAAAAGTTGGTATCTTCACTATTGCAGCAATGATAGTGATGGCTTTTATGTTTCTATTTTTAAACCCAAAATCTCTTGATAGATCTTCATACAATGAATATTATACCATTGTTGACGATGCCTCAGGGATTATTCCAAGGTCACAAATAAAAACAAGTGGTGTTGTCATTGGTGAAGTGGCTGATGTCAGCCTTTCTAACAATAGAACAAAAATAACATTTTCCATAGACTCAAAAGTTCCGATCGCACATGGCTCAAAAGTAGAAGTTCGAACGAGAGGGTTATTAGGTGATGTATTTATTGAAATCATAAGATCAGCTGATAAAGGAAAGTACGTACCAAAAGGTGGATACATTCCAAAATCTGACGATTCTATTGATATGCAATCTCTTGTAGCATTGTTTGGGTCCATTGCAAAAGATGTCAAAAACATCACTTCATCTCTTGCTGGAAGTATGGAAGATGGTAGCGGCAACTCGAGCATGAAAGAAATTATTACTAACATTAAAGACATCACAGGAAATATTAGTGAAGTTATTGGAGATAATAAATCTAGTATTTCAGCTATTATTAGCAGCGTTCAAAGTACAACAGATGCTTTTGGACGTGCCTTTGGTAGTAGTTCCAGTGATCTCAAAAATATTTTATCCGGTATTAAAGAGTCAGCAAATAATTTTTCTGAGCTTAGCAAACAACTTAAAAGTATCGCATCGAAAGAAAACAGTGACAGTATTTCAAGTAGTATTGCTAAATTAAATGATGCGATGACTCAGTTCCAAAAATCTGCTCAAGTCATGGGTACGGTTATGTCAAAAGTTGATAATGGTGAAGGCACCATTGGTAAGCTACTTAATGATGACACTACGATTACTGAGGTTGAAGGAGCTTTAAAAGATATAAGGCAAGCTTTAAACCCAGTGAATAAACTCAAAGTAAAAGTTGATTACCGCGGAGAAGTCAGTTCATCCAATCAAAACCGTAATTACTTAAATTTAAACTTGTACACTAAGAAAGATAAGTATTATGTATTAGGTGTTACAGATGGATCTGAATTATCTGCTAAATCTAAAACAACGAACACAGAAACCTCTACCAATGGCACACAAACGACAACTATCACTGACGAATCTTTTGAAGATAAGCCAAGAATCACATTCAATGCTCAATTTGGAAAGCGTTGGGGGCCAACTGGTTTAAGATTCGGGCTTTTTGAATCAAAAGGTGGTTTTGGAGCTGATTTTTACATGTTTAAAGATGCTGTTAAGGTAAGTGTTGAAGCTTTTGACTGGCAAACATCTGATAACGCTAACCGAAGGGCTGCACACTTTAAATCATATGCATCTGTTCACTTCTTAAAATATCTATACGCTGTTGCTGGAGTGGATGACATCACACGTTACAAACAAAATACAACAGATATAGATAAACCTGACTACTATTTTGGTGCTGGATTAAGTTTTAATGATGAAGATTTAAGATCGATACTTGGTCTTGCAACACTAGCTCGTTAGTTTTCTACAATTGCCACAATGCCCAAATAAATCTAGACGGTGAGAAATTAATGTAAAACCATGGCTTTCTGCTATTTCTTCTTGAAGTCTTTCGATTTGTTCATTTTCAAACTCCACTACTTTGCCGCATTTTAAACACACCAGATGATCATGATGTTCATCAGGGTGTGCAATTTCATAAAGTGTTCTTCCATCAGCAAAAGATCTTTGCTCAACAATACCGGCTTCTCTGAGTAGGTTTAAAGTGCGGTAAACCGTCGCAAGTCCGATATTAAAACCTTTGCTTTTGATGTTATCTAACAGGCCTTCGGCGTCTACATGGTTTTGGGATTCTAAAAAAACCTCTATCACTGTTTGACGCTGTTTCGTTTGCTTGAGTTGTTTGGTTTCAAGATAATGGTCTAGTTCTTTCCAAAACCATTTATTTCTTGAGTTTGTATCTTTACGTTTCATATTTTTAGACTACATGATCTCTCAATAATATCGACTAAAAAATAATCTATTTACCCACTACGGACTATAAAGGTCTATTGTCTTTAAGGAATTTCAAGTTTTAGGGTTTTGGGGTTGATTAAAGTTGATTAGCTTCATCAGAAAAATCACCAATAAACTACAAAACATCCCAATATATAAATCGTCCACATTCGCCCAAAAGCCCTCATGGGTGACTAATCGCCAATAACTTATCCCCAAGACACTCACAATGACTGACACAACGAAAGAATGATTTGAAACCAAATTTTTATAAAACATACCAAGCATGACCGGTATTAATAAACAACCAGCACTATAAGAACCAAGTAATTTCCAAACATCTTTGATAGAACCATCAAAAACAAATGCAAGACAGATAGAAAGACAACCAACCATGATAATACTAATTTGATTACAAAATTTTAGTGTTGTTGCATTGTTTAATCGAGGAATGAGCTTTGATAAGCCGTCATAGCTTATTGTGTTTGATGCAACGAATATATATGAGTCTAATGTAGAAATAATGGTTGCCATAAAACCGGCAACAAACAACCCTTTTAGACCAACAGGTAAAATGGACATACCGTAAGTTAAGTATGCTTTATTAGGGTCTAAACCGGGCATATGAGCGGCAGCATACATAGACCCCAAAACCATACAAAGATCAAAAACACACCAAATAATTGTTGAGTAGATGATTCCTTTTTTTGCTACAGCTGCCGATTTTGCAGCAAAACATCTCTGATAAAAATTTGGATCAATTAAAGTCCCCATCGCAATGAACCCCCAAACTAGCATCGTGCCAAAAGACTCTTTTCCAGAAAGAGAAAAGTAATGCTTAGGAAGATTGCCTTGTAAGTAGTCTAAACCACCAAGCTGAAAGTACGACACCACTACCACGAGAACAATAGCAAAAATCATCACAAGAAACTGAAGAACATCTGTAAAAACGACAGTACGAAAACCACCAAACAGTGAGTAAAGACAAACAACTAAAGTCCCAATAATGATCCCATAAACATTTGAGATACCAAACAGAAAGGAAAGAAGACTACCCAAACTAATGGAGTAGACAATTGGAACAACATCAAAAAAGTTAAATACTGCTGCAATTCCACCTGCAAAACTGCCATATTGGTTTTTTACTAGCTCTGGAAGAGTGATAGCTCCTGAAGAATAAACTTTTTCAACAATAAAATATGCAAATAGCAGATATGTGAGATACCAAAAAGCACCTTGCGTAACGTAAGAGTAGATACCTTGCTCATAAGCAATTGCAGTTACCCCAACAATACCTCCGTACCAAGTAGCTACTAGTGTTGCGACAAAAATAGGAAGCGTTAGCCTGCGCCCCATCAGTATGTAATCTAAAAATGATTCTGTGTCTTTTGTGGGTTTTCGGTTAGATAGGTAAACGATTAAAAAATAAAGAACAAAAAAACCGAAAACAATAGATAAGTCAATAAACCCTAATTTTGATGTTAAGGTACCCATAAGCTCTCCTTCCGCCAGTGTTAACTGGATCAAGTAAAATAAGGGTTTCTCAATATGAGATCTCAGCTTTGCAGCACCCCCGGCCTAGCTAGAGTACTCAACTCTTTCACTCACCACAAGAAAAAACTCCCAAAGCTGTAGCCAGGGAGTTTTTTTGTATTTTTATTTTGATAGTAATTAAAAGTCAAAATCTGAAACAAAGCTTTGAGGTTCATCACTTTTCATTTGTTCATGGTCTACAGGGTGCGAGCTAACTAATTCACTTTCCCAACTTGAATCCATTGATTGTTCTGAAGATTCATTCTTAGAAAAACCAAAGTTTGAATAAGAATCTATATCCGAATCATCTGCTAACTCTTGTCTTTCAGCATTCAAAATAAGTTTATTTGATTTTCTTCTAGCTATAAATCCAAACATTGAAAATAACATCACTACTACACCAGCACCTGCCGCAACTTTAAAAGTATCTTCATATCTTTTAGGAGATTCAGCACCAACTTCTATAGACATCATTGAGTTCCATGCATTTGAAAAGTTTGGATTATCATTTTTAAAGTTTTTTTCTAAATCAGCATAGGTCATGACATATTCTTTACGATCATTTGATACAACAGTAATCATCTGACGCTGTAAATGCTTTCCAACGTACATAGACATATCCAAGAAGATAGCTTTTCTATTTGGGCGGTAATCAATCAACTTTGCTTCATTAAACTGAACTTCACTTGTGATCGACGGATTCGTATTTGGGTTAAATTGTTTTTTTATTTCAGCTTTTAATTCTTGGATACGTTTCTCATCCACTGGCTGAGCTTTTGGTCGTACAGCTACTGTCATCTTTTTTTGCATTTTTAAATCATAGTAATCAGGACTTTTTGGGTCATTCGTTTCGGGTTTGATCATCATCAAAAGATTAGACTGTTTGTTTTCTTTTACGTCCCAGCCTTCAATTTTTTCGATGGAATAACCTAAGTCTTCTTTAGATATTGCCTCACCTGTGGCAACGGTTGGTTGGAATGCTAAGGTGGCCCAAAGCATTGGTACGGATAAACATAACTTCTTCATTTACAACTCCTACAACAACATATTTCAAATTCAACAACGAGATACCGGACCGAAGTCCTTAAAAACACAATAGCACATTTCAATAGAATGTAAAGCTATTTTAAAAGATTTTATGATATTTTATAAAAATATACCCATTATTATATTTTCCTCACTTTTATTTTCTTAGACTGAGCCGATAAGATACTGAATCGCGGTTGGGCAGGTTCCTTCCAATTTTCTACATATTTTTGCATACTTAGAGTATAAACAAGGAGTCTTTCATGGATATTCGCCGTTCTCTTATTCGTTTCAGCTTTAAAGCCGCCCTAGGGTGCCTTTTAGCCTCCTCAGCACTAGTCTCATTCAATGCCTATGGCCTACAATGCCAAGACATGCGAAAGATCACGAATATCTTTCTGACGGAACATTTCTCTCAAAGAGCCTTTGATAGTGAGCTGTCTAAGAGAACATTGGATACATTCATAAAAAGCTGGGACCCCGGTAAACTCTATTTTTTTGAATCAGATATCCAAAGATTCACAAAATCATATGGACCTGCATTAGGGATGCTCACGAAAAAGAATAACTGCACCCCTATTCTCGATGTTTACAATACTTATGTAATGCGTTTCAAAGAAAAAAAGAAAACCAAAGAAAAATGGTTAGCACATAAATTCGATTTTAAAAAAGATGAATATATTGAATTTGATCGCAAAAAAATTAAATTTGCTACGACTCCTAAAGAACTTGATGACAGATGGAGAAAAAACATCAAGTACCAATACATGCAAAAAAAGCTCAGCTTTGATGACAAAAAATCAAGAGAGTCTTTACACAAAAGGTTTACCCGTGAAAAGAAAAGAATTGAAGATATAAATGAAGACAAAATATATGGAAGTTTTTTAGAGTCTTTTGCAACTGCATTAGATCCTCATTCTAGTTATTTGTCGCCTTCACTTCTAGAAAATTTCAGAATCAGAACAAAGCTTTCTCTAGAAGGTATTGGGGCGACTCTTCGCTCAGAAGAAGGATATACCATCGTCGTGAATGTCGTTCCCGGTGGAGCAGCTCAAAAAGGTGGTTTGTTAAAGACAGAAGATAAAATCATAGCGGTTGCTCAAGGCAAAAAAGGCATCCCTGAAGATGTCATAGACATGGATCTTAATGAAGTCGTCAAAAAAATCCGCGGAGCTCCAGGAACAACCGTAACTCTAACAGTACTAAGAAAATCTACAAAGAAAACTAAAAAAATCACGATTCCAATCGTTAGAGAAAAAATTGAGCTTAAGGGTCAAGCAGCAAAATCTAGATTGTTCACAGTAAAAAACCCAGGATCAAAAGTATCTAACATTAAAAACAAAGGAACTTTTAAAGTTGGAGTCATTGAACTACCTTCTTTTTATAGAGATTTCCAAGCAAGTTCTCGCAAAATTTCTTCTTTTAAAAGCTCTACTAGAGATACATTGGTTGAGTTAAATAAATTAAAGAATAAAGGTGCCGATGCTATTATTATTGACCTACGTGGCAATGGTGGTGGAAGTTTAATTGAATCTATTACATTATCAGGTTTATTTATTAAGTCTGGCCCTATTGTAATGACAAAAAGCCCAGGGTCACCTGCTGAAGTCATGCCAGACAGAGACCCGCAAATACACTATGATGGACCTCTACTAGTGATGATCGACAAGCAAAGTGCGAGTGCGAGTGAAATTTTTGCTGGAGCAATCAAAGATTATGGTCGTGGATTGATTGTTGGTGGAAAACACACTTTCGGTAAAGGCTCTGTTCAAAATCTAAGTGAGATCAATGCTCAGTTAGGTGCTGTTAAGATTACTACGAGTAAATTTTACAGACCTTCTGGTTACAGCACTCAGTTAGATGGTGTCGCATCTGATATTTCTTATCCAAGCGTCATTGATGCTTACGAGTTTGGAGAGAAGTTCTATGATTACGCTCTTCCAGGTGAAAAAATCACAGCAGCTAAATTCAAATATGATGGACGAATTAAAGGACTTATTGCAGATCTAAAGAAACGCAGTATGAACCGTGTAAAAACAGCTAGTGCTTTTGATGAAATCCGTAAAGACATCAAAGAATTTGAAAAAAACAAAGATGAACGTACTCGTTTCTCTTTAAAAGAAGACAAATCTAAAGAAGATAAAAAAGATGAAAAAGAAGAAGTCTCTTCTAACTCCGATGAAATTGAATTAGACGATGATGCTTCTTTGCAAGAAACTCTTATGGTGGCATCTGATCTGATTAAAAAAACCAGAAAACAATCTCTTGATGGGAGCTATATCCTACAAGACTTAAAACCAAAGAAGAAAACAAAAGCCAAGGTTGTTGAAAGAAAAGAAATAAAAAAAATGAAATAATAAAAAGCCCCTTTAAAGGGGCT
>JALZUQ010000005.1 GCA_023301465.1 Oligoflexales bacterium | reverse complement strand
CCGCCTTTGATGTCATCTCCGCCTTTGATGTCATCTCCGCCTTTGATGTCATCTCCGCCTTTGATGTCATCTCCGCCTTTGATGTCATCTCCGCCTTTGTTTGACGCAGTTCGGTTATGACTTTTAGAAACGGCAGTCTCATATAGCTCTTTAAATTGCTGAACAGGTATTTTTGAAGAATCAAAATTGAGAAGAGGTCTTATAATTTTTTGACCATCTCCATGAGAGTTAACATGCAGGTTATAGCCATATTCATTTGCTGGGTATATCAATGATGCTTTTTTGAGAATCTTTAAAAACATTGATTTTTGTGAGAGAGGCTGAGCCATATCTTTATTTAATTTAATATTATGTTTTGTTGCAATCCCATTGTTGATCTCAAGAAAAAATCCTTTTAGAGCCATGTGGTTGGTTGCAATGATAACGGGAATAGATAAGTTCGTTAAAAAACCCGACCAATTATTATCTTCTAAGACAATATCTACTTGAAGAGCGTTGTTAAACTTCTTAGGGTCTTCTTTTAGGTGTGTCTTAAATTCTTGTAGATTTATAATTTTTGATTCTGCCACAACGGAAATAAGTTTTTTATGATTTTCTTTTATGGATTCTTGTTGTGTTGTTTCATTTGCGTAATAAATAAGAATTTCTTTGTCTTTAAAGGGGAATTCTTTTTGTATTATGGTCTTATGAGCGGTTGAAATTTTTGATATTTGATTTTTGATTTCAGATTTAGATTGCCAACTTTCCTGTGTTCCACATGCATGAAGCCACCAGCAAAGAGACAGTACACATAGGTTTTTATAAAAGTAGCTCACTGTGGGTAGTCCTTTCAGTTGGTGCCCAAAATTCATGAATCATGGGAGCAAGGGTTGTGCCACAATTTAGTGCGATTTACTAGGTGTAATCCATTGATAAAATTCAAGAATTTAGGTACGCCAAAACACCGACCTCTAAAGTGGTATCAAAAATATACCAGTGTAAAACATAACTTAACCAAAGCCTCAGCTCTTAAATAAGCTGACTTATGATGGTGTAGGCTTTCAGTCGAGTCCGTCTTAGAGTTTTTGGTAAAATATTAGACTAAACTACCCATTGGCTCTCGGTTCATCGTCTTGTCTTCAATCTCTTTTAGAAGGTCTTGAATAAAAACAGAACGTTCTTTAACGGTTTGATCTTTTTCTGAATAACGTCTGATGTTGACACTATTAAATGTTTTCTCTTTTTCGCCTATGACGAGTACAAGAGGGATTTTTTGTTTTGTGTTCATGCGTATTTTTTTATTGAGACTATTGTCAGAATTATCGATCTCAATTCGAACTTTGTGACTATGTAGTTCTCTTTGAAGCTCTTTGCAGTAGTCTAAAACTTGCTCATGAACTGGTATAATTGCAACCTGAACAGGTGCACACCAAGTTGGAAACGCTCCTCCATAATACTCAATTAAGAAACTGATAAATCGTTCATGTGTCGATAGTGGAGCACGGTGGATAATAACAGGAGTATGATCTTTTCCATCTTCTCCAATATAAGATAAATCAAAATTTTCAGAGCTTAAAAAATCAACTTGAATGGTGGAAACAGTTTCTTCACGGCCATTTACATTTTTAAATTGTATATCAATTTTTGGTCCATAGAATGCGGCTTCGCCTTCACCCACATAAAAGTCTATTTCTAAGTCTTTGAGAACTTTTTCAAGCATGGCTTCTGCTTTGTCCCACATGGCGGGATCGCCTTCAAATTTTTCTGCGTTATCAGAGCTTCGAATAGACAATCTGAATTTATAGTCTCTGAGCTTAAATACATCGTAAAAATCTTTGTAGAGCTGAATTGTTTTTTTGAACTCTGCTTCAAACTGGTCTTCTCTTAAATAGATATGAGCATCATTCATGGTCATGCATCTCACTCTGACCAAGCCTGATAGTTCTCCTGATTGCTCATAGCGGTAACATGTTCCATATTCAGCTAACCTTAACGGAAGATCTCTGTAGCTTCTTTGTCTTGAGCCAAACATTAAGTGATGATGAGGGCAGTTCATGGGTTTTAAAAAGTATTGTTCCAGTTCTCCATCTTCTCCTTCTATGTTCATAGGGGGAAACATTGAGTCTTGGTAATGTTGGGCGTGTCCGCTTTGTTTATAAAGATCACCTTTTGCGATATTTGGAGATGCCACTCGTTTGTAGCCATATTCAAATTCTTTATCTTCTGCAAATCTTTGAATACAATCACGAATCACGGTTCCGTTAGGAAGCCATAAAGGCAAACCTTTCCCAACAAGGTTATCAAAGTGAAAGAGGTCTAGCTCTTTGCCGAGTTTTTTGTGGTCGTAGTTTTTTGCAAGGTCTCTTCTTCGAATATATTCTTGGAGCTCTGGTTTACTTGAAAAAGCTAAAGCATAAATACGTGTTAAGGAACTGTTACTCTCACTTCCGAGCCAGTAAGCTCCAGAGATTCGGTCCAACTTAAAGCCATCAGCTGGAAGAAGGCCTGTGTGTTCCACGTGTGGCCCTTCACAGACATCCATAAACTTACCGTTTTTATAAAAAGAAAAGTTTGTAACCCCACGGTCTTTGAGGTTGCTAAGGTTCTCTTGCTTGTAGGGTTCATCATCATAGTCTTTAAGAGTTTGAACTGCTTCACTAAAATCACAGTCAACACGCTCAAATTTTTGCTCGTGGTTGATGATCTTTCTCATTCTTTTCTCTAGGTCTTTAAGGTCAGCTTCTCCAAAGGACTCACTGCCAAAATCAAAGTCATAATAAAAGCCATTATCAATGGGAGGACCAAATCCAAGTTTTACGGTTGGGTACTTATCTCTTACAGCTTGTGCGAGAACGTGAGCCAAAGAGTGGCGGATTGTGTATAGTTTTGGGTCGTCTTGAAGTTGCATGACGTTGTCCTATTCATTTGAGTGTAATCTAGGGATAATTCTTGTGAAAGTAAACCGGGATTGTCCTATTCAGTATATTGGCCTGTGCAATAACTAGGCTATTTAGCTTAATATTTAGATAGTGAGGTTACTTGGAGATAACATGTGGATAAATAAAATCTGTGTAATCTTTAAAAGAGTAAGCCTCGAACCGTGTTTTCATTACCACAGTTCTAAACCCCTTGGGTTGCAGTTGCTTGTGGAGTTTTTGTTTTTTATAACACAATAAAGTACGTTTTAGCGTGTTCCTTTGGCAACATTCGTACAAGTTGTTTTATAAACTTTTATAGATTCAATATCGAAAAAAAAGTTTAGAAATCTTGAAAGTTACGGCGGAGTTTTCTTGCTTGTTGAGATTTTTCTATGATATTTTTAATGTAAGTTTTTGAAGTTGTAGTTTATAGAATTTTAAAGACATACTTATATTTTTTATAATCATAAGTTGTCTCTAAAATTTTGTAGTGAAGGCTTCAAAGTTTTTAATCTCATTTTTGGAGGGTAGGTCATGTTAAAAAGAATTATTGGAACCTCACTAGTAGCAGCGTTTTTGGCAATGGGCGCCTCTGCTTTCGCTGATCATCACGAGCAAAAGGCATTTAATGCTGGTACAGAGCTTAGGGGTGAGTTTGGTTACAACTTTCAGGGTTTTCTAGAAGGTGAAACAAATGATGTTAATGATGAACCAACAGCTCAGTTAGGTTTTACTGGGATTGCAAAACTTGTTTTTTCAGGAAACATTGGATCAAAAACAAAGTATTTTTTACGTTACAGTTTATATGATGGAATTTACAATACACATGATAACCCAATTTGGGGTGGTATTGAAGCTGCTAACATTACTTATCATATGTCTAATATGATTCATGTACGTGCTGGTAATAACTACGTAAATCTTGGTGGTTTTGAGCAAAAAGCACGTCAGTATGATGCGATGTTTCTTTCAACATGGCTTCAAAACGCTGCTGCTCTTGGGCTAACGACACCTTCATTTGATCTCTTATTAAATACTGGTGCTGGCAAAGTTACGTTGCAATTAACAAATGAGAAATTCACTTCTGGTGCTACAAAGGCGGAGCAAGCAAGATTTGCGACAAGGTCTAATGCAAATAATGATCACTCAAACTCTCAAATTAGTGCATTACTTGAATGGCATGGAAAGTTTGGTGCTATCCAGCCTTTATTACAATATCAGTTAACTGATCTTGGTAAACGTCATGCTTTCACTGCTGGTCTTGGTTTTAAAGATCGTAATTCTGGTCTTAATCTTGCTGTAGATTTTTCAATGGATTTCTTAGCAGATAAAAATGATAACCCAGAAGACGGTGAAACATGGATGAATGTTGCTATTAATGCAGGAATGAATGTTGATCGTTTCATGCCTTTCGTAAAGTTTGCATGGACTGATGTTAAGCAAAATGGAACTGACTTAGAAGGTAATACTACAGTTCCTGCGATTGGTGCTACTACTGTTAGCGGAATAGACGCGGCATTCGATGACAATAAAATCGAATGGGCTGTCGGTTCACACATGCGTATGGACGGGAATGCATTTAAGCCATACATCGCAATTCATGGTGAGCATGCTAAATTTACAGTTGCTGGCGAAGAAGAGTCAAAAAGCAACTTAGACATCAAACTTGGTGTGATGTCTAAGTTCTAATAATTGCTTACATAGCATTTTTAAGCCCCGTAAGATTTTGGTCTTACGGGGTTTTTTTATGGTTTCGTGTTTAGTGGAAAAGACTATTTAGGAGTTCTTCCGAGAATCCAGTCTTTAAAATTAGAGTGAAGTAACATTTTTGAGCTAGAAGAAGTATAACTTGGACTAAGTTTACTACCAAGTTTCATCATTTTGCCATTCAAGGTTGGAGTGATTTCAGGTTGATCTTTTCTCATTCCTTTAAGCATTTGTTTGACCACAATTTCAGGGGTGCTAAGTGCAAAGCTTAACCAAGCAGGAAAGTCTTTTCCAGATCCTGATTTTTTGACCATATCTGTTTTGAAAAATCCCGGTGAGACCAATGTAAGTTTTACAGGCGAGCCACTTACTTTTAAATCTAAATAAAGGGTTCTTGTTAAGCCCACAAGAGCATGTTTGCTAGCAACGTAAGGAGCTAACCATGCAGACGCAACATGACCTGCCATAGATGCGATATTAACGATGCTACCATGACCTGCGGACTCCATAAGGGGTATTAGTGTTTTCATTACCACAAGAGGTGCTTCGTAATTAATTTTCATGACTGCAGAAAATGTATCAAGGTCGGTTTCCAGAAAGTGTCCGACTTTTGATATTCCTGCATTGTTAAACCAAATATCAATGCGTTTAGTTTGGTTGATTTCATGAATGACATTTGAGATATTCTTCAGGTTTGAAAAGTCTAATGTCTTAATATTAATTTGTAGTCCGTCTTTGGCGAATTGAGTTTTCATGTTCTTTAGCGAATTATCTTCATAGTCAACAGCAGTAACAGTTGCAGCATTCAAAAGTAATTCTTTGCAAAGAACCTTACCTAAGCCGCCTGTAGCACCGGTAACAACAACATGCTGGTTCTTAAAATCCATTTGTTTAATCTTTCAATCTATTTGTGTTTTTAGAGCGGGGTAGTCTTGAAGCCAGCCAGAGTACTCATCAGAGTGTAAATATAAATACTCAAACTTAAACCCGAAATCTTTATTTGCAAGGTGAGGTTCAATTGCCCATAAGCCATAAAGTGGACCATGATAATCTCGGTTTAATAGCTGAGAGAATAAACCTTTAGATAAAAATTTTGTATAGGCTCCTAGTCCAAAGTTAAATGGATTCACTTCAGGAACAATTTTTTTGCTGATATGAACCCGGTGCCCAAGAACACCAAAAGGATAGTCTTTATGGACATTGATGAGTTTTTTCTTTTGAATGGTCTGATCGACTTTGTCCCATAGTTCGGTTGGTGATTCAACGCTTTGGAAAAATTTAGGTATTTTTATATAAAGCTCATCGAGGGTTTTTTTAGCTTTTGTAAATTGAGAGTTGTTACCCTTGCAATTTGTATAACCGATATCACAAGTAAAGTTTTTGTAAATGGGAGCAATGTCTAAAATAAACACATCGTTTTCCCCAAGGATGTGATTCGTGGGTGAGTAATCAGAGTAGTTGTTGATGCCATGGAATTTAGTGCGTTCACCAAACCAGACAAATGCACGGTGAAAATACTGTTTTACGCCATAATCCCTTAGGTAGCTATGAAGGATGTCAGCAGTTTTTTTTTCACTCCATCCCGGCTGCAATAGTTCTCCCACATGCTTTACTGCTTGCAAGGCTAATCTTTCGCTTTCATAAAAACCCTGTAGGTTTTCAATGGTTGGAATGACAGCTGCATTTTTTGCCAATTGTTTTTGGAGGAACGGAATTCTCCACGAAGTTTTGCTCGCTAATTTTTCGATATTCATACTGTAATTTTAGGAGATTTAGAATGCAGTGTCGAGACTATTCGAAGAGCTCTATTTCTTGTTGGAACGTACTTTTTTGGTAAGTTCTTGTAAATATTGAGTAATATTTTATCTTTTAAAGCAACATCTTATTTAAGCCGAAAACCTAGTAGAAATACTAGGAAAAACTATGTTTAAAATAATCATTTTCATTGCTGTTTTGAGTTTTCTCGGGTGCAAACGTGCAGATCTTGTTGGGTCAGCGGGAACCACAGAAAATTCTCAAGGAATATCAACAGGAGATGTTCCGCCTACTTCTATACCTTCTACCGATATAAATTCTCCAGTTGTTGTTGGCATCGGAGAACCTGATGCCAGTCCAGGGTTTGGAGATCAAGCTCCACTTGAATTTCCTGATGAGCCTATTCCAACACCAACTCCAACACCGATCGCTACTACTGTACCACCTACAACAACTACAGGTAGTGGAATTCACCCTCCTACAACGGTGACAGGAGGAAGCTTTAAGCCACTTCATATTAACAGAATATGTAGGCCATTGAATTCACCGCGTAGAAATATCGGTGGTGTTAATGTGAGAGTTTTTCATCCAACTACCGGTGCAGCTATATCATTTAACAGTTCAGCAAGTTCTACTGAAATTTTGAGTTCAATTTTATCTTCACAGAAAAAAATGCCCGACCATACTTTTAATACCCTGGCAGATGGACGGTATTTTGTTCTTCTGTGTAACTCAAGTATTTCTAGTTGTATTCCACCCATCAAGCCTATCCCTCAAATTACTGCACAGTTTGACTTGTACCGAAGAGACCTTGTTCCTACGAGAAATGAACCTTTGGACCTAATGGAAGATATTGCAACGAACTCGGCATCAGACCCTAGGATTGGTGCAATTCCGATTCTAGAAATAAGAGATGGAAAACCATTTCTTCCAGCAAAAGCCGGATTTACTTCTAGTGGTATAAAGTCTAGAGTTTCAGAAGTAGGAGTGATTTTTGACCCAGATCCAAGTGCAACATTATTTGGTGGTAACTGCGTGCACTCTCCATTGATTGCAAACTTTGCAGAAGAAGACATAAAACTTAGTGCTCCAAGTAATGGTGTCATGTTTGATATATCTGCAAAAGGTGTCAAAAATAAAATTTCATGGCCAACAAAATCAAAAACGGGTTTTTTAGTTCATGATTTAAATAAGAATAATCAGATAGATAACTCTGAAGAGCTGTTTGGTAATCTAACTAGGCTTCCTAATGGAGAGTTTGCTAAAAACGGATTTGAAGCACTTAAGCCCTATGATAGCAACTCAGATGGGTTTGTAACCAAGGAAGATAAGAACTTTTCGGAGTTAAGGTTTTGGTTTGATAAGGATAGAAACGGTCTTTCTAATGGTAATGAGCTCATGACCCTTGATGAGCTTAGTATTGTGAGATTAATCACAGAGTATTCAGTCGAAGAGAAAAAAGATGAACATGGAAATGTTTTTAGAGAGTTTTCTCTCATGGAGAACTCTAAGGGGCGGTATATTCCTATTTATGATGTTTGGTTGTTAAAAGATTAAGATTGTTTTTGAATTAACTCCAAGAGCATTTCAAAGCATAAGTGATCTTGTTCAGGTTTTGATTTTTTGGATCTAGATCTTTTATAAAATTTAGTTAAGATATTTTGTTGAGAGCTTGTCATATTCGTTGAACATGCAAGGTCTTTTTCTAAAATGAGCGTGTTTGGATTGGCATGAGCTCTTTGCAGTAGAATTTTTGTGTATGAAAAAATTCTATCAAATAATACCCATATCATATTTGATTTTAAATCTATTTTGCATATCATTTGTTCGCCAGCAAGTTGAATGCCAGCAAACTTCTTGTCTGGTTTAGAGTTTGAAGTCACAAGTGCGGCACCCGCACCCCCGATTGCACCAATGATGCTACCGGCAAAGTGTGTCATACCTAATAGTTTTAGATCTAGTATGGCACCTGTTGCTGCTCCAAGAATTGCCCCTCTAGCAGTCAGTTGTGTGCGGTTCAATCCAAGCACTTTCCAAGTTTGTTCATGAAATAAGTTGTCTGAATCAATTAGTTTATGCAAATCCTCTATGCTTGTTTTGAGTCTTTGGAAACCAAGTAGATGAGCAATTTCATTTTGAAAGTGTCTTTCGGTCTGAGTTACTTTTATTTTTAATTGTTCTTTCATTTTGATGGGTTGATCATTATTTTCAAAATCTTCACGAAATTCTTCGCATATTTCTATCTCACAAAGTTGCCTTAAATAATGCATAATTTTTTTTATGCTTTCTTCTCTTTTGTGTTGATCTCGAAGTTCAATAAGTTTGATGATTTCATCTGTTTCGTGTTTGCGTTCATGCAAGACACTGCCTACGGCTTTAAAGAAATTTAAGCGTTGAAGTGGGTGAGAACTGATAGCATCAAATGATATGACTTGCGAAAAATATTGTTGCAATACACTTCGCCATTCACTCTCATATGCAGGTTCACCAATAGAGTTCATGATAGCAATTGTGGGTTTTCCACACCAACGAATGATTTCCATTTCTGATTCGTAATTGCGTTTAAATGGGTGAGCTGCGTCTACAACATAGACAATTGCATCCGTAGTAAAGCTTGCATTTAATAACTCAAATTCTTCAGGGAAGTTATGAGAAAACCCTGTTGAATCTGTGACTTGTTGTACGGTCTTTGGTCTGTCGGAAGCAGATGGATTGTCTTTGGTGAGCATGGAAAGTACTTGATCCGCTTGTTCAAATCCTGGAGTGTCAATCAGTTCACATAAGAGCCGTTTTTGAAAGTGGAGTGAATAAGACTGGCTTTTGGAGGTAGTGCCCGGAGTCGGAGCAATATCAATGTCATCATTTTGACCAAGTGTCGCAACGAGAGAAGATTTACCTTTGTTTACACGCCCTATGATGACCAGTTTAATTGGTTTTGCAATATTCATGAAGAAACCTCCACAAGCATTATTTCACGATGAACCGACATGGTTGACCAAACTTCTCGTTGATTCTTAGTAGGGCCAACAAAATTTTGAGCTGTTTTCTGTAGTGGAAGAATTGCAAGGTCGACATCAGGTGATATGTGGTTTTGTTTGAGGTAGGCTCGAAAAGATTTATCGGGACTTTCATAAGCGTCCACGACCACCACAACAATAGAGCATTCTTTTAGTTCGGAGACAGTTTTAATATTATGCGAGTTTAACCAAGGTTGAGGGTTTTCATCAGTGTAGTATAAAAAGTAAGGAAGCGTAAGATCTTGAAGTGAAATAATAGAATATTGTTTGTCATCTTCATGGTTGTTTTGAGGGTTGATAGTGTTTTGGAAGTACACTTTTTTAGAAGTTGAAAGTTCGTATTGTTTTATTTTTTTTTGAAAAGAGAAAAAACCAAAAGAGAGATAAATCAAGCGAGGTAGAACACTATATACAATGGTTGTTGATGTTAAAAAACCTACCCATTTACCTTGGTAGCTTTGATCAATGGTGCCGAAAAACTTGTGATTGAGGTGGTTGTACTGCGAAGCTTCAACTAACTGGTTATTCAACCAATGGAAGTTTGATAACCACACCCACGGGAACTCTAACGCAGAAAAAAACTGAAATATTTGAGAGTTATTTAACGCAGCATATGTTGTTGACCAACTGAAGTGTAAGTCTGTAAATATTCCAATGACAACCAAACAAAGAGACCCTGTAAGGGTTAGTAAGCAACCAGCAAGGCATAAACTATTAGAATGATATTGTTGGGTGTAATTCGTAAGAGTGGACTGAGTATGTTTGTCTTTTTGAAAGATAAACTTAGTTAATGATTTACTTCGCGTAACAAGAAAGCTAATTAAGGGAATAATCACAAAAATAATAAGGTAATAAAATACATTGATGGGGGTTTTTCCAGTGTACTTTGTGGTGGTGATGCTAAGAATGACTCCTAATATAATAGAAGATATCAAAAAAAACCTTCGAGTTTGTATCAGTCTTAAATATGTTTTTGCTGGGTGCTTGTGTGCAATGCTTTGTATGAGGGATGGTGTTGATTTTGTTGGGTGATCTTTACTATGTTCCAAGAGTAGTTGATTTAATTCACTACGTTCTTCAATTAATATGATTTGGTTTAAATCCATTTTGACTCCTCGAAAGATAATTCTATCTTTTTGTGAGGAGTTTGTCATCCTTACTTCTCTTGAGAGGTGTTTTTAGAATGACAATCAATGATTATAAACCAAGATAAATTATTTTAATGGAATCACCTTCGGTGGGTTCAAGTGATTGATTAAATACAATCTCATTTTCTGAAATAGTGTAATTTTCTTCATCAATTAAAACATCGTTTATATAAAGGTTTAGTTTTATTTCTTTGCTGGGCACTTGTTGGAGAGCATATTTTTGTGCACTGTTTTGATCAATGATAGTGAAAGCCAAGTCATCAAATTTTGAGTTCCAGTCATCAGAACATATATCAGCGGTAAAACCAGTATACTTTTCATGGATTGATAGATCAATGTAGTCTTGACCAATGTTTTGAACAACGCATGTCGCTGTGTTCACGGAGTTTTCATTACCAATAAATCCATTAAAATGAATTTGTTTTTCAGAAAAATTTTCATCTAATAGACGAATGAGTTCGGCACTTTGAAGTGGAAATTGAATGATATCGTCAAGAAATAATTGTTTATACTCTAGAAGAGCAGGGTGATCTAATCTAAAGTTTGTTTCTTCTAATGTAATAGGGTTATCATCACTGATGACAACAACCTCAAGAGTAGCGTCTTGTCTCAGAACTAATGGAGAGTCTTCTTCACTAATCAAATTATAAAATACTTGTAATGCATTAAAAGAATCTACCGGCTCATCAATCTTTGTCACTCGCTCAGAGTCTGTTAAATCTCCAAGGTTGATATCAAATGGAATATAGTCTGGGAAGATTCCAACATATCCAATTTCTGACCCAACTACATAAATATGATAGTCAAGAGAATCATCAAACTTACTGATAAACTCTTGTAGTTTGGTTTCTACTGCGTCTTTTTCTTCAATCATTGACCCCGATGTATCCATAAGAAATAAAACGTCTACTTTAGGTTTATCTTGTGGTTCAGGTCTAGCATCAAAGAACTCTGTCAATAGTTGTGGTTCAGGTTCAATCGGAACAACAGGGACTGGCTGAACAGGTAGGCTAGGTGCAGCACCTTCAAAGCTACTTTGTTCGCAACCAATTAAGGTGGTCGCAAGCATCGTAAAAAACGTCATAAATTTCAACATAGTTAGCCTCTTTTGTTTAGAACTATGTCAAAATTGCAATATAAAGGCCAGTTTTAAACTACTGTAATTATTAGAAGAAATTTATGTTTTTGTGTCAAAGCATTAAACAGATCTAGGAGAATAGATAAATTTTCAACAAAAATAGAGTAAAATAAGAGAAGAACCAAAAAAAATTAAGGAGAGCAAATGATGCAAACACTCGTCCTAAACGCTGGTTTTGAACCTATGGATATGATCAGTTGGCAAAGAGCCATCTGTTTGATTTTGACAGAAAAGGCTGAAATGGTGAGCGGTCACTCTGAAACGATTCGAACCGTGACAAAAGAATTTACAATGCCTAGTGTGATTAGGCTTAAAAGGTATGTGCAACTATATCAACGTATGAGAACCATTAGATGCTCTAGAAAAAATATTTTTAGTAGAGATCATCACGTCTGTCAATATTGCGAAATAAAAGTAGTGGGTAACGATGCCACTGTCGATCACGTGGTCCCTCGAAGTAAAGGAGGTGGGTCTACATGGGACAACCTTGTGACTGCTTGTAGGCGTTGTAATATTAAAAAAGGTTCAAAAAAACCTGAACAAGTTGGTTTGAAGTTAAAGAAAAAACCACGTAAACCCGGTTTTGCAGAATTGATTCGTATGCAATTTGGAGTGAGTAATGACAATTTGGGTGCTTTTTTAGAAATATTTGAAACATCGGAGTAACTCAATTTATGAAAGCAACCAACCCACATAATAGTTTTGCACTGCAACGCCAACTGATGATTCAAAAGAAACTTCAGTGGGACCTTATGGATGACATCAAATGGGAGATGGGAATTGACCAAACGAAACCATTGGTTCCAGTTGATTTTACCGCAATGGGACTTCACGAGTTATCTGGAGAGCAACAAGTTGTACTTAGTCAATATCTTGGTCTTGTGATCAATGCCACTATTTCTGAGATGGAAGATGCTTTGCCAAGATTAAAGTTCCATGGCTGGGAAAGAATTCTTGACTCTTACCCTGCAAACCCTGAAATAAGAGAGTTGGGTGAGCTTTTTTTTGAAGAAGAGCAAAAACACGCAGCGGCTTTTAAAAAGTACCTTCAATTGTTTAGTCAAACAGTCGGTCTTGAACCTGATTTTTTAACAAAATTTATGCCTCGCACTTACGGAAGTCGTTTTCAAAAAATCATCACTAAAAACGCTCAAGCTGGTGGTCATGCTTTTTGGTGGATTGTCGCATTAACGGAAGAAGTTTCTATCAAGATTTTTCATGAAATAGACACCATCAAAGATGAATGTGATCCTTTGTTTTATCATTTGCATCGATTACACCTTGAAGAAGAAAGTAGACACGCAAATTATGCATATTTGATGTTAGAGATTATTCGTTCTCGCCCTCAAAATTTTAAGCGTATGTACGCTAAACGGATGGATTATCTTTTTTCGCAATTAGTTGCGACACCATGGATACTAGGTGAACTAACAAAGATATTTGATGCAGAAAACTATGATCCAAAAAGCGAGTTTTTTGACACCTTAAAAAGTTGTTTGCCTCATTTAAGAAAAGTTCCAAAACTTAAGCTTGCAACACAGATGTTCTCAAGCGTTCCTTATATCAGTTGGTTTTTAAACCCCAATTGGAGAAATTTTTGTAAAAATATGGCTGATAAACATGGAGCAATCATGCCGCGTTTGCCTAATCTTAGAATTCATTTATGAATATGAGACAAAAAGAACATTCTATCACCACACGTGGTCTTAAAACTGCATGGCTTCAATATGGAAGCCCTGAAAAACCAATTCTATTGATGCTTCACGGGTATCCTGATTCTCCCGAGTGTTATCGTTATCAAATAGATTACTTTAAAAAAGATTTTCAAGTGGTGGTTCCTTATGTTCGAGGGTGTGGGCCATCAGAGTCTTCAAAAAAAATTGATAGGTTTAGATTAGATGCTCTCGCAACAGATACTCTTGACGTCTTAAAGCACGTGGACCCATCTGATCAACGTAAGGTATATTTATTGTCACACGATATGGGAGCCCCTTTAGCGTGGCATTTAATGCCTTTGCTTGGAAGTAGGCTTGAAAAATCAGTGGTGATGAATGGTTTGAGTTTGAGGCAAATGCTTCGACGCTGGAAGTTTTTATCTCAGCATCGAAGGTTTTGGTATATTTATTTGATGCAGTTTCCCGGTTTACTTGAAAATATTTTTAGAGTAGCACCTGTTTCGTTTAAGCGTTGGATGGTTCGTTTGGGTGGTAGGGTAGATTCTTTGACAACTAAAAACCATGCAAAAACCACATTAATAAACCCATCTAAGCAGTATCGAGCTTTTATGCTTGATATGTTAAAAATGGGCAAATACCATCCTTCAAATAACTGCCCTTGCCCCTTATTAGTTCTTTGGGGGGCGAAAGATCCTTTTTTAAACCTACCCACAAGAGATGAAATCTTAATGGATGCAAAAAAGCTAACTATTCGAATGCTAGAAGGTTCTCATTGGATGCATTTAAAAAAACATGAAATGATCAACAAGTTAGTATTCGATCATTTTACAGTTTAAAAATTTGTGTGACTTTAAAACTAAGATAGCAGCATAAAATACCGATACCAACACTTACAAAAAGGTAGCTGCATAAATGCCAGAATTTTTGTTGTTGTATAAGCTCTAGGGATTGAGCAGCAAAGCTTGAAAATGTTGTAAGGCCACCTAAAACGCCGACCGTAAGTATGGGTTTCCAAGTAGCTGGAATTTTCTCGCTAGAGAGAATATAACCCATACAAAAACAACCAATGAGATTAGATATAAGGATGCCATTTAAGTGTAGTCTTGGAGACACTAATGTAATGAGGTGTCGAAGACTTCCTCCTATGCTAGCACCTATGGCAATGGTGATCAGTTCTTTCATGATTAGTTACCAAAAAAATTGGTGAAACCTTGAGAAACAGGCTTTCCGCCTCTGGACCATTCAACTTTTAGATGATTTGGCCCTTTCCGAGGTCTAATGTAGGTTTGGAGAACACCAGTCCCTGAAATATTTGTGTCGGATACTTTTTCTCCGTTTAAGTAAATTTTTGCAGAAATATTTCCAATGAGTGACTCATTTGTTAGAACTTCTTTTACTCTGTGTATATCAAGTAAGTTTCCATTTTGTTGAATAAATACTTTTCCATCTCGTGCATTATCAATGGCTACGTACCAACCATTAAAGCTTCCCCATTGATTCGCTTCAGCACTACTTACTGAGTATGGGTGTTCAGGGATATTGCTTAACCCAACAGATTCAGACCACATTTTGAGAACTTCGTTATAATCTACATATGGGTTACTAACATCAAAACTTCCATTGGGAGCTCTAGGTCCATATGAAATCCAAACGAAGTCAGGGTGATTATTGATAGAATCGAAAATCCATTCTCCGCCTATGATTTCAAAATCGTCTCCAACTCTACGGAGCTCTAAAATATAATCATATGTTTTGGGAATAAGTCTTGTTGTGGAGTTGTCAGATTCTTGAGCAGTCGCTTCAGTATGATGAATGGTGGTTTTTATTCGTCTTAAAACAACATTAGGGTCGTTGTTATATCTATAGCTTCTAGTATCAGCATTTACTCTTAAATATTGATATGCCGTGGCAATAGAAATATTATCTTCTTCTATTCTAGTTGCAAAACTAGCGATAGGATAGTTCCAGACTTGGTCAATAGCACTTTCATCAAAAATAAGAGGTCTCTTTTGTCTTCCGATAAAATTCATTAAACTCAAGTGAAAGGTTGCTGGATTAATATCTTCACAGGGTGCTAAACGTGTAGGGTCTCTACGTTGATTACGGTTACTAATAACACTTGATTCACAACGCACACCTCCAAGCCAAAGTAAATTATTACTCATATAAACTTCAGCTAGGAGAGCTTTAATATCTCCAGGTCTAAAAACAACTCCGTTTCTTTCAACACTCTGTTCTGGAGCTTTGTGTCGACTAGAAGCTGCTCCATACCCATTACAATGCCCATACCAAGAGACTGGTCGTCTATTATTTGCTATTTCCCAAGATGCAGCACTTTGAAATCCAAATTGTCCAAAAGCTTGGTCGTATTTATCTAGCGATCCATGTTGATTGGTTCCTGCTTGTCGACTGTTAAATCCTTGTTGATATTCTGGGTAATAACTACCTGTGTAAGGTAGGTTTTCGTCTGCTACTTTTACGCTACAAACCCCACCAACTTCTGGTGCATCACACCCAGAGAGTTCGTGAAGCTCTCCGACTTTAAAAGAGTATTCTTGACCAGAAAAAATTCTTTTATATTCTGAGACAGCTTTATCTAGAACACCCGGCTCAAAAATGGTCGCAAGGGGTTGAATCGACTCACTTGATTGAGCAAAGACTGTGGTTGGAAGGCAGTATAGTGCCACTAGTAAGAAGACTTTTGTGTACATAATCACTCTTTTTCATCTTATTGGTTATTGTTTGGACTTTGGGTTCTATTCATATTATACAACATGCTATGGAAAAAATGGACACATCTGTGAATACAATACAACATTATGGAATTATTGGTGTTTTTGGTAAGCCAAACGCTGGTAAGAGTACTTTCTTAAATGCAGTCATCGGCCAAAAGCTTGCTGCAGTCTCAAGGAAAGCCCATACAACGAGGCATCAAATCTCTGGGATTTTTATTGATGGTACGTATCAGATCCTTTTTTTGGATACTCCTGGAAGTGTCGAGTTTGAAAAACGCAACAAACTCCAACAATCTATGGCAAACGAAATCAAAGAAACAGAAGCAGGTCTTGATCTTGCTATCTATTTAGTGGATTGCCAAAAAGGTATTAAAGGAATTTACTTACCTCAACTCTATAACCTTGCAAAAAGATATAAAGACAATTTGAGAATTGTTTTATCAAAAGTTGATTCCATCAAAAATTTTGAACTGCCAAACATCGAAAAAGACATCGCAGCATTTTTAAAAGAAAATAAAGTAGAGTGTAACTCTGAAATACTGAGAGTCTCTTCAAAAGACAAACTTGTTAAAAAAGATTTTATCGAAAAAATTAAAAGCTATATTTCAGAAGGTCCATGGCAGCATAGTGAAGATGACCTAAGTTTAAAATCATATAAATTTATTATCGAAGAGATGCTACGCGAGCAAATTTATCGTCAGCTTGGCCACGAGCTTCCATTTCAAACGGATGTTGTTGTAGAAAATCTTGAAGACACAAAAGGTCTTTGTAGGGTAGACGCATGCATTTATGTAAAAGAAGAGCGTTATCGTGGGATGATCGTTGGAAAAGGCGGCTCAAAAATCAAAGCAATCGGCACCGATGCAAGAATGAACTTAGAAAAGAATTATGATAAAAAGTTTCATTTAGATTTATACGTGAAACGTGGGTCTTCATTTTCTTCATAAATATAAAATACAAAAATTTTCATCCTTGAATAGTCGTTTTTTAATGGAATAATCATAATATATATTACCTCAAATTGCGTACCCCAGAAATTAGGATTATTTTGGTTAATTTTTCTAGGAAATAAACAGGAATTTATTTCCTAAAATTTGATCTGTGGCTGGGTGATTCTAAAGTCCATCGCCGTAAGTATTCTTTTGTCGAAATATCTAGCCTTTCAAGCTGAGTAAATATGCTCTGAAATGCTCTTCAGTCGAGCACACCCCACAATCCTGCAATGAACGAAGTGAGCGTGAGGAATCTGTGGCTTTATTTTCTATAGGCGTCCTAGAGCCTTTTCACTGCCTGATACGACACGTCAATGTCTCCTGATATTATTAAGTTTTTATCTAGCGACAAAAACATATCAGGGTCAGGCACCTTCATAACACTATGATTACACTCTAAAATATTAACTCTTGAACGCTTCTCGGTAACACTTCTAATGAACCGACTCGGAAGATTAAATATTAAACCCATTAATATTAGATACTTAAACAAAAAACTATATAAAAACATATAAAAATACGATGAGACCTCAGTGACGAATTATTGCCGAGAAAAGGTTTTGATATATGATGGTTTCTTTATTTAAAAGTATTAGTTATTTAATATTTGTTTTTGCGTTTATACGCTGTTCTGCTGATAACATCGCATCACAAGATTTTTTGCTTGGAAATAATGAAATCAACCCTCTGATTACCATTGACCCAAATGCTGGTAATAAATCAAATCCGGGAAGTAGCAATATTAACGGAATCCCAACTGACGAGTTAAATCTACCAAAAAACACATCTATAGTTCCGAGAGAGGCAAATTCAGATGGATCAAGTGGAACCGCTGTAGATGACCTTATTCTTTCTTATCAGTCACCTGTATTACCAACAGCAGTTACTGGTGCACATTTAACAGCTATCTTTGTTGAGTGTGAAACTTCGTATCAATTTAATAAAGTTATCAACTCCGAGTTTAAAGAGGTATATTCTAAGCTATCTTGTAAAGCAGGCCGTTACCTAGATACTAGAAATCCATTTAGCTTTAACCTTGCATCCTATATTCAATTTTTTCAACTATCAGACTTCATTATTGAACCTGAAAAAATTGATTGGGAGTTAGTTGTCCCAAGTAAAGAGAATACTGAAAGCATCTGTGCAACCAATAACTCTAAAACAGAATTTACTTGTGATTTCCTCAAACCATTAAGCGATGTGGTTGCGGAGGTAAAACTTACAATTACTGATCCAAGCATTGATTTAGGGCAAGTCACATCTACTGGGTCAGCAAATTTCACCATACCACCAGCTGATAACCAGGAATGCATAAACAATGAAAACTGTGCTGAAGGTCTTATCTGTAACGTTCAAGAGGGAGCACAAAGCTATTGTGAAACAGTAACTGATTCGACTGATTCGACTGATTCGACTGATTCGACTGATTCGACTGATTCGACTGATTCGACTGATTCGACTGATTCGACTGATTCGACTGATTCG
>JALZUQ010000004.1 GCA_023301465.1 Oligoflexales bacterium | reverse complement strand
TTGTCTGCATCCTTCTTGTCTGCATCCTTCTTGTCTGCATCCTTCTTGTCTGCATCCTTCTTGTCTGCATCCTTCTTGTCTGCATCCTTCTTGTCTGCACCGTTACCAGATTTTTTACCTGCTGCAGGTGTGTCTAAAATCTCAATTGTTTCGGTTGAGTCTCCATCCGTAGCAAACAAAACAGTTCGCATTCGATCTTCCATAATCTCTGCAAGATCTTCTAGATGATCACCACTATATAGTTTACCCGGTGTGCCCTTTAATACAGTTAACTCAGATAGCATTAGGTATTCGGCCATCTTATCAAAAAACAACTCTCCAGTTGCTTTCATGATTTTTAAGTCTTCATTTGTAAACTTGTACTTTTCACCACCCAAAGACACTCCAGAAGTCATGTTTGAGTCTGACAAGAGACTAATGAACTCTTTTTTAAGTGAACCGTAGTTATGCAAATTAAACTTTTTAAATACTTTCTTGAACCCACCTAAGGCTTTATCTTGTTCTCTCACATAGTCTTCAAGATCTTCCTGGACTACTTCCTCATTGATATCAGTGACATATCCATATTTCCTGTCAATACTCAACAACGCATTACCTTTACGGTACATGCCATAATATCCAGAAAGAAGAGATTGCAGGCTTGAAGCAACTTGCTGAGCATTAAACCCTACTTTTCTTAATGAACGACTTTCTTTTCCTACTGATGGGAACTTAGCTTCAACAAAGGCCCAAAGAATTTTCTTAGGAAGAATAGTAAGCTCATGGTTCCATTTATCGCTCCTGTGCTCTAGGACACTAGAACCATAATCAAATCGTTCACAATCAGTAAAAGTTCTTTTACCACCAAAAGAAAAGCCGCCACCAACATGTGAGTCGGTACAAAAAAGAGGCCAATCATTATATAGATCTACACCATTATTTTCGTACAACGTTTTGATTGCATACTCATCGTATTTGAAAGGTGCAATATCAGATTTTAGTTGATCACCAAGAATCGCAGCTTCAATAAAGTCATTATACTCCATCACTGAGCTTGAAACCATGAGACCAGCAGGTGCTTTTTGATTTAAAACATAATGATTAAAGCTTTTAGATCTTTCGGCAGATTTAATATTTGTTGCTAACGATCCCGCAAAATTATGCCTTAGCCCAAGAGTGTGTCCTATTTCATGAGCTACAACTTCACGAACATAATCTTGAGAGACTTTTAATATTTCTTTATCAGTAGCATTAAGTTCTAAAAGCTTATCAAGTGCAGCTGCGAAACCTTGAGTTAGTTTATTTCCTTGCATCCCACATAGTTGGTTTTTTTCAAACCCTGCTAAAGAAAACTGATTAGCAGTACTCTTTTGACTTATCGCTCTTAATGACTGCAATGCTTTTACTGCTTTAGCTTTTGAAGAAACAGCAAACACACTCGTCATGAATACTTGTGCATGAAGAATTTCACCGGTTCGTGGATCAGATTGAGCATCTGCATAAGCCATTCCAGCTTGATCCCAGTTTACCCACTGAACCATATTGTATTCATAGTCTGGTGTAACCGCTCCTCTAGGTGCATCTACAACTTTGATGGCTTCTTTTCCTAAAATTTTATTCCAATAAAGAACGCCGTCTTTTAGTGCTTGCTTATAGTCTTTAGGAGCATTAGCAGATATTCCAAAAACAATTGGCTTAGAGGTATCAAATTTTGTGGCATAAATGACTTCATTCCCATCAGGCTTTAACTGAGGCATGACTTCAAAAAAACCAAACTGATCGAAATTAGATAAACTTGAAACAACAGGCTTAAAGTTTTTGTTGGGAGCATAAGGAGTCAGGTAGTATTTAACTTCTACAGGAGCAACAGACAAACCAGCTTTTATCTGAGCGATTTGACGTAGTACCATTCTATTCTTATCATTTTGAATTCGACCAGACTCTAAATAACTCTCAGCAACATCACTTGCATTCCAACTTGCTCGGTATCCAGCTTTGTAGTCTTGTGCTTGCCAATCAGCTTCTACAAAGACCTTTTTCATTCCTTGGTTAAAATCAAAGAATATCGTTCCTTTTTCTTCACGGATAATAGGAAAGGAAGCTAAAATAATATTTTTTGGGATATTACCACTAATCTCATGACCCGCAGTTGCTTCAAGCATAAAGACCTTGTTGTCTTTTAATTTAAAAGCAACAACCCTACTCTTAAGACCGTTCCACTGAGGTACGACTCCTGAATTATTAATAAGCGATGCTTGAAGTAAAAACTCTTTATCAAGTGCAGAGCTTTTAATACCAACTTCATACTTTTCACCCTCAGAAGAAGATGATTGATGAATTTCAAAAGACTCTGTTGCATTACGTTTTGCTTTTACAATTTGATGAGATTCTGCATCATTAAAAGATCGGCGATCTATATTTTGTCCATCACCACACCCAAATATGGATATTAAAGAGATAAAGCACACACACTTCAATACATTTAAGCTCTTATACATAAGCTGCCCCCCAGTCATTATCTGTTTTTTATATTTACGAAAATATTACTCTATTATTATGATAAATTGGCCAGTTAGACAATTAAAATAGTAGGGGTTGATCAATTAAAAGCAAGTTTTGATTAAAAAAAAAACAAAAAACCAAGTTACTCCTGCAAAATGAGCAACTTGGTTTAAATTTGTGGGGGGTGGTCGCGTTATCCTCGGTCTTCTTTACGGACACTTCTTTGGTTTGCTGCAAGAATTTTTTTACGCAAGCGAACATTATCTGGCGTGATTTCGATCCACTCATCGTCGTCAATCCACTCTAAACATTTTTCAAGACTCATTTTCTTGATGCCTTGCAATACAGTAATACCATCTGAAGATGATGTTCTAATATTTGTTAGTTTTTTTGGTTTGCATGGGTTTACGTTTAAATCATTTTCTTTGGCACCTTCACCAATAATCATTCCTTCATAAACATGATGACCTTCACCAATAAACAACATCCCTCGTTGCTGTATTGAAAAAAGTGAATAAGCGGTTGCCTTACCAGTTCGGTCTGCAATCAAACTACCGGTACGTCTATGAGCCATAAATCCACAATGAGGAATATATCCATCAGTGATAGAGTTTAATATCCCTGTTCCTCTTGTTAGTGTTTTGAATATGGATTGAGTCCCAAGAACTCCCCTTGTAGGAATTTTAATGGTCAACTTGACACGTTGTTCAGCAGTTTGTTGTTCCATGTTCTCATAGCTTACCAGCTGGCCTTTTCTTTGTTGGTATAAGCTTGTAACTTCACTTGAAAACTCTTCAGGTACATCAATGGTAAGAAGTTCAGCTGGTTCTTCTTTGCCAGAGTCTGTTTCTTTCATGAGAACAGAAGGACGACCAACCATGAATTCAAGACCTTCTCTTCGCATGGTTTCAATAATGATTCCAAACTGCAACTCACCACGACCTAATAGATAGTATTGATCACTCTGATCAGTGTTTGCAAGTTGTAGTGCAACATTGTTTTTGACTTCACGAAGAAGTCTTTGGTGCAACTCACGAGACTGAATTGCTTTACCTTCTTTTCCTGAGTTGGGAGTCGTGTTGACGGAAAAAATCATTCTCATTGTTGGTTTTTCAATTGCAATCCTATCTTGGACTTTGCCGTCTTCTGCCGCAAGAGTATCACCAATCTCATAGTCTTCGCAGCCAGCAATCAAACCTATTTCACCTGAACTTAACTCTGTTACTTCTTTTTGTTGAATACCCTCGAAAACATACATTTTAGATACATTAAAATGCTGTTTTTTAGGTTCTTGATTAGAATCGACACCATGGCGAATGATTCTTTGGTTTTTTACAATCTTTCCTGAAAGAACTCGACCTACCGCCAAGAAACCAACAAAGCCTGAATATTGAATATTAGAAATCAACATTGAAAATTCACTGGAGTCTTGAACTGCCGGTGCAGGAAGCTTAATGATCTGACCGTAAAGGTCTTTCATGTCTGATTTTTCAGTCCCATCTAAGATGGCTTCGATTTTTGAGTCCTCATTCGTTACCCAGCCATCTTTTGCACATGCATAAACAATTGGAAAATCACATTGTTCTTCTGAGGCACCAAGCTCGACAAATAAATCAAAAACTTTATCAACAGTATCAGTGATCATCGTTGAGTTTCTTACTTCACTTCGGTCAACTTTGTTAATGCAAAGAATTATTTTTAAATTATTTTGAATTGCTTTTTGTAATACAAAACGTGTTTGTGGCAGTGGGCCTTCGGCCGCATCTACTAGTAATATAGTGCCATCCACCATCCCCATGATTCTTTCGACTTCTCCACCGAAGTCAGCGTGACCGGGTGTATCAACAATATTTACTTTAACATCACCTAAACGGAATGAAGCATTTTTGGCAGAGATTGTAATTCCACGTTCTCTTTCTTGGTCTTCGGAGTCCATCACCAATGCTTCAACTTGTTGATGTGCCTGGTAAGTTCCGGCTTGTTTTAAGAGGTGATCCACTAGCGTTGTTTTGCCATGGTCAACGTGGGCGATGATACAAATGTTTCTAATTTCTTGACTCACGAAAAAATCTCTCCAACTTCATTGCAATTTCGATCCTAAGGGATTACCATCTGAACAAGAACGAGTAAAGCAATGTCATGATTTGGGAGAATCTTATGCGATTATATACAATTAAAATCTTAACACTTGTATTTTTTCAGTTTTCGCTTCTTACCTCTAGTGGCTTTGGCCTTGACCCGATTCTGTATGATGAATTACTAACCCAAGAAGAATTGATTGACGAAGCCTTTGAAAAGCTTAAAAACAAGGATATTCGACTGAGTAATCATGGTTATGTTTGTGAAGAACTAGCGATGATCTATATCAAGAAGCTATATGACCCAGAACTATACACCGTACACAATGGGATTGTGTATAAAGGAAACAGCGGCGTCATTGGGGAGCTTGATGTCGTTATTATCAACAATGAAACCAACAAAGCCATCATGATCGGTGAAGTAAAGTGCAAAACGAGAGTTTTTTCTGCCATCCAAAAAGCAAAGAAACAACTCAAGAGATTCACGGATAACATTGGAACAAAATCAATCGAACTGTATTTATACGCAGACAAAAACCAGACTTTTGAGCGTGAGAATTTTCTTAACAAACTAGAGAAACGCTACATCAGCTTCAAAGGAACAACCAAAAAAGGTTTTTCCGATGAGTTGTTGCTTACTTTAGATTCCGTAAAGTCTCTGCTTCATAAATTAAAATGCTACAAAAGCGGCCACTACCCATTTTGTAACTGAGAAACCGCTTTTCTTAAGTCTTTTGTGGTTTTCTTGATGGCACCTTTTACATGTCTATGATCTCTACGAACTTTCATCCCACTAAAACTACCATTGGTCTTACTTAAAAAGTCTAAGACCATTTGCTTCATATGGTCCCAAGTATCTTGTTCTGTTTGGTTCTGAATTTTAATATAGCTATCTATGGATAACATCGCCCTTCTATGAAACTTCATTCTTGCCAACGGCACGCTTAAAATTAACCACAAGAGATATGCACTACCAGCACCTACTCCTACTAAACCCCATTGTTTTGGGCCCATAAGCCAGTCTAGTGTACGGTTCGGGAAGCTTCCTTGATAATAAAAATAACCTACCAAGCCTAAAGCAACAGCTACAGCGGCAAAAACACCATAAAAACACCATTTTAATGATGTCATGAACTTTCCATGTTTATAGTTCATCAAAGCGGATGTTAGCATCTCTAACCTTCCACCATGGTGTTCTACATAACTCATTAAATGCTCCAAACGAAATCTTGGAGCTGCAAAAATAGCATCTTTGAGCTTATCTCGGTGAGAGGTAATTTCTTCGAGGTAGCTTTGGACCTTTGAAGACTCAGACTGACACTCAGGACTATAAGTTAAGTATATATGTGGGATATCTTTTCGGCCTGTCATTTGCGAAAGGTTCCAACAAAGAGTTCCGTAAACACGTAGTAAATCCATCATACTTCCGCACTCGTCTACTCGGTTCAAAACAAAAACGACCCTATCCTCAAAGGTTTTTGCAGGAAGTGTCTTACGGAGACTTTCGTGGGTTTCTCTGATGGTTCCTGCTTTGTGAGGATCAAACATTAAGATTACTAAGTCCGCCATAGAAGCTAACTCACCGATGACGGCTTGGTAATCATAACCTCGGTCTCTTTCTGCAAGGCTATCTAACATTCCCGGAGTATCTATGATGGCAAGGTCTTTTAAAAACGGAGAGTTTAGCTTTTTGATCGCAAAATGCGATGAAAGTCTTTGGCCGTATTTTTTTAGGCTTGAAAACGGGTACTCCTCATTTGCAAAAAGATGACTACCTTCATGCTCTCCTACAATACCCGTATCTTCCCGGTCTGACTCACCGTAAGTTAAAACAGTAAATGAATCATCGGTTGGAGCTTGCCCTGTTCTTTGCACATCACACCCAACCAACTCATTAATCAAAGTTGATTTTCCTGATGAGTAGTTTCCTAAAACAAGAACCAAAGGCCTCCATTTAATGTGGACTTCAAGGTCAGTATCACTATAAGCATATCTCTTTGAAACGGGGTTGAGTTTCTTTCCAACAAGCCCAATGAGATCTTGCCTTAACTTTTCCACATAACCTTTTTTCATGAAAGCTCCTATTATTCGGTAGTTACAGTATAGATCATCTAGGACCGAGTTACACGGCAATTCAGAGCTTAGATCGGCTAAATTTTAATCACACATGAATGCAGGAATCTTTACGAAACCCCAAGAATCTATGTATAACCCTTCCTATGACTTGCCACTACGAACATAACAAAAAAACAATCGCCATCTTTGGGCAAACTTTTCCTGTAAAGGATCAAATCAAAAGCTTAAGTCCAGACGGTGCTAGATTCAACGGTTCAGAAAAATGCTGGGAAATAAAATATTCCAAAGAAAACCTGAAGCTAGTCAATGATTTTTGTATTCATACTGGTGGCGGAGCTATGGGAGACTTTAAACCTGAAGCCGCAAGTGAATCCGTCAAACGAGTCATGAGTGCCCTACAAAACAATCAAAACACACATGAAAACCATGAGACAGAGCCCAGCGAGAAGACTTATAAAATATCAGAACTGACATCTTATATTCAAAGCACCATTCAGAAACAATTCTCTACAAGGATATGGGTTGAAGGTGAAATCATGCAGATTTCTAAAACCGCTACGGGGAGCTATATTACTTTAGCAGATAAAGACCAAGAGTCTTCACCCAAAAGACAAAAACCTCATGAGATGACTGCGATTGTGTGGAAGAACACTTTGTTACACATGGAGCAAAAGCATCAAAAAAAAGTAGTTCACGATGTTTTGCAAGAAGGGTTAAAGGTCCGGGTTTCCTGCCAAGTTAGTTTTTATAAACAAAGAGCACAAGTAAACCTAGAGGTTTACGATATTGACCCATCTCACACAAAGGGAGCATTAGCACTAGAGCGTGAAAAGACTATTGCGAAACTCAAAAAACTACAACTCATAGATAAGAACAAACAGCACCACATTCCAGCAATTCCTTTAAAAATTGGCTTAATCACAGGAAAAAACTCTAGAGCGGAATCTGATTTCTTAGATCAAATCAAAGACGCCCCTGTTGGTATTCATATTTATGTCTTACATAGTGCTATGCAGGGTGAAAAAACAAAACCTCAAGTCTTATCGTGCTTGAATCAACTACAACAAAAAGACCTCGATGCTATTGTACTCACAAGAGGTGGCGGTAGCTCAGGGGATTTGAGATGGTTTGACAGCTTTGAAATAGCTCAAGCCATAGCACTTTCAAAAACACCTATCATATCAGCTATCGGACACCATGATGATTATTCTATTGCTGAAATGGTGTCATTCAAACATGAGAAGACCCCTACTGCTGCTGCCGAATACCTCATTCAAAAACAAGCTTTGTTTTTGGAAAAAATTAGTCAAGGCCTTCATGCACTTAGAAGCTCATTGGATCAAATCATCATACGCACTCAAAAAAAACATGCTGAACTTAGTCGAAAACTGAGTGAATCAGCCACATCTAAGATCAATCAAAATCAACAGCAACTCATTCACTCTGGGCATCAAATAAATCGTTATATGGAACAAATTTTATCGAAAAAATCACAAGAAATCCAAAACAAAAAAGAAACCATTAACAAATTAATACTACAAAAAATAAATGAAAAAGAAAAAGTGCTCATCAACCAACTTGGAAACCTTAAAAGCTTAGATCCTACACCATGGCTCAACAAAGGCTGGACTCAGTTATTTGGTTCTAAATCACACAGAATAAAAAGCATCAACGACGCAAAAGTCGGTGAAAGCATTAAAGCTCAAATGCAAGACGGACAACTAACACTAGAAATTATATCAAAGGAAAAAAAATGACCGCAAAGAAAAATAGCTATGAAAAAGAATACGAAGAACTTGAAGAAATCATAGGACTTATCCAAAACGACAAATTACCGATGGATGAAGTCCTATCAAAAGTAGAAAGTGGATTTAAGCTTATTGAAAAGCTACAAAAAACACTTAGCGAAACCAAAAATAAAATAGAGAAGCTACAAGCAAAATATGATCAGTAGAGATCATCAGCACTTGCTTCCCTTGAAAAATCAACAACCCTTGCTCTCAAAAGATATTGTCCTTCTGAGTTATCGAGACCACCAAGGATTAAATTCACCAATGACGACCCAGAACCGTGGGTGCCTGACGCTGGAATTTTAATATACATTGAGTGGATTTCGCTCATTTTATCCGAAATTTCACCAACTCTATTATCAATTCTTCTCATTGGAATATTAGGTGTAGAAAAATCACCTGTAACAGTCTGTCTGTTGTATCTGAAATCTAAAGGATTGCTGTCAACTTTCCGCATTAAAGAAAATTCATCACCAGCAATTTCAAATTCTGATAATTCGTAATTACATTTATTTACAAATCTATCGAAATAACAATCATTTTTAAAGTCAGATGTAGCAAATTGCTCTCTAACATCAGAACCATCTTGAACATATGGAGCATCGCCACTAACAAAACATTCAGGGTGAGGTGCACTCACATCAAAAACACCTCCTGCACATACTGACTCACCGATACCCTGCTTATTAGAAGAAGAGGGTTTATAATATGAAGACCAAGATCTTGATGCAGACGAAACATTGATTGAAGCAATATTCCAAGAACTAATAATTCCGGGTGGGTCATCATTTAATGTATCGATATTACAAAAAGTTGACGAGACACAATCAATGTAAGAGTTGTTAAAGAAAGAAATCATCGAATTTTGGATTTGTGCAGCATTGCTAAAAGGTTGTTCACAACCCGTCACTTCAAATGCTTCACATAACGCAATAAACTCCGCAGGTTCCTCTGCCGGGTTTGCTCCATCATTTACAAAATCTGTCAATTGAGACTTCAATTCTATCGCTTCTTCTAGGTTATCTACTTCAATAGGTAATCTATCAGTACTTAGTAAGTCTACAATGTTACGGTCATAATCAAATAAATAAAATTTATAGTCATATGGCTGTAAAGGTTTATAAGTAAAACTATAAAACTGCCTCATTACTTCATAATCAGTGAATTCATTTAACGAACTTCTTAGTGACCTAAATTCACTCTCATTAGTGACAAAGTTTGAAGCTGTTGTAAATGGAAAACCCTTTGGGCTAGAATAAAGAAAGTTATCAATAGTATCGCCAAACCGGCCATTTGATAAGATATAACTATCTGCGTCATATAAAAACTGATCTTTATCTCCAGCTTTAACACTACCTCCGGTCGCACACTTCCCAGCAGCTAAAGGAGGAAATAAGCTTGAGTTCGGGCAAAGCAAAAAATAATCAGCCGTTGATTCTACGGGTGCAACTTCTGCTTCATATGTCACTGGAGCAAATGTTTGCACATCTCCAAAAATTTGAGCTCCTCTATAAGTAGATATATCTGTATTACCTACAAGGAACATTGGATCTAGTTTTTTTTCAGACTTTCTTCCTGTGTACTGTATATATAAATAGTGGTCTTTTGTCTGACACGTTGCATCTGTTGAGTCTAGGCACGGATTTACTTCTATGACATATGAGTCTGTATCACCGACTGTATGATCTCCCTCAACAGTACCATTTTCAATTTCTCCTACTATCCACAACTCACGAGATTCCGTGACTGCCGTACCTTTTGTGGAGTTTAATTCTGGGTATTCTTGATCTTTATAATGAATTTCAAGAGGATACTTGAAGAAATCTTGATTCCCACCAATATTTGGGTTGTCAAAGAAAGAAGATTTCATTGATGTTAAGTTTACAGGTCTTGTATCAAGTATCGTGTTTTCACCAACTTTTTCATTATGTACAAACCTAGTTCTTCTGGCTCCATCAGCCTTTAACGATGCCGTAGACCTTTCGCCAAGTGGGAGAATCGTAACATTTAAATCATTCCCTAGAAAGGCTTTCAACTTATTTTGGTCATCAATAAGTCCGGTTAATAATATGTACGTTACTGAGTTTTTTGCCAGTTCTAGGTCAAGTTCATTATCAGGATATACAGGTTGAAAAAGCTCCATATGCCTGCTTGTAAATGGCCCTGCAATACTTTGTATATCAATCACAGGATGCGAACTACCATCTAAAGCACTATCTACAAATTTGGTTGGTAGAGATGCATTAATAAAATCAGCCTTTGGTAAGTCAAAAGGTTTTTCTGGTAATGAAGAAATATCTGAAACATCCCAAAATGCTCTTACAATACTAGGATCATCAGCAAGTTCAGCACCTATAGAAACACCAAAGTTATCCAGTAGTTCATTAAAGCTTTTTCCAGTCAAAGCTTCAATTGCTGCAATATCATCACTCCCACCCTCAGAACTGATCAAATCGTATAATTGTGCACAAGGCTCAAGAGTTTGCCCGCAAATCCTTGTATGAAGATACCAACCGAACATGAGCTGCAAACCTTCTTGTTCATATACAAGTGAATCAAACTCATCATTACCAGCACTAGAAGTAAAGTCTGTTAAAGAAACTCTATGAGACTGAGATGACAAATAATATGATTTAGGAAAAAACCCATAGTCATTACCACCAACATAATCAGCAAATAAGTAACCTACTGCATTTCTTAACCAGCCATTTGGTATCGTTCCTTTTGAGTTTAAATAACGTTCCTTTGCAAAATATAAACTAGACAACTGAAACCCAATAAAACCTCTGGCGTAGTTTGATGTCAAAGAGCTAGAACTAATAAACTCTTCTGTTTTATATAATGCGGCAGTATCAGGTGCCCACATATAAATAATTTCACCTTCATTTCCCATTGGATTATCCTCAGAACTAAAAGCTGCTAAGTCTTCCGGTTTAAAAATGTTTTGTGGCTCAATATTATTAAATCTAGGATTTCTAAAACCGAATAGCTTTGTTCTATTTACATCAGGTGAAATAAAAACATCAACCCCATCATTACCATCGACATCACTGACTTCTCCATAGGCTTGACTTAATGTTGTATATGAAGAAGCAACATTTGAGGCTAATGCTGATAAATGTGCGTTTGTA
This sequence comes from Oligoflexales bacterium, assembly GCA_023301465.1. Taxonomy (GTDB): domain Bacteria; phylum Bdellovibrionota_B; class Oligoflexia; order Oligoflexales; family JALZUQ01; genus JALZUQ01. The sequence continues at coordinate 32,117 of JALZUQ010000004.1, read as the reverse complement.
AACTGATCATAAGTATTCGCATAGAGTGGGCTTTTTATCCATAAAGGTGCAAATGGAAGTATATCATGGTCCACCATTCCGTTTGCATCACATGTAATCCGTTTAATCTCTTCATCTACCCAAATACGGACATATTGAGTTGAACCCGCAATGGTTACCGGTTGTTTAAAAGCAAGTCTAGCTGTTTTTGTTTTGATTGAATTTGAATTATTTTCTGATTCCATACGAAAAATCCTTGCATCACACAAAGAATCATTCACTAAATTAAAACCAAGGTTATTTCCTGCTTTTGGCATTTTTTGAAAATCTGTGAGACTTAAAGCAGAAGCCGCCTCAGTTGCAGGCTCAGCAGGTGCACAAGATTGATCTGCTCCAGAAATATTATCAGTATCGGATTTTGAAGCTTCATCATCAGTGTTGTCAGAAGAAAATTTTAATCGAACACAAGAACTCTCAGACGCTCTCACAACTAATAAGTACTCTGTTAACTGCCTACCAGCAGATTTATTTCCTGAACTTTCAAAAATAAGAGTCTGCTCCGATGCAGTTGCCCCTGTTTCAAGCGTGACAACTTCATCATCATCGATTGGTTCTTCCAAAGTTCCACCAGTGCTACCACCTGTCGTTCCACCTCCAGTAGATCCTCCACTTGAACCGCTTCCACCGTCGGAATTACTTCTTTTGTCGCCACCAGAGCAGCCAAAGCCCAGAGCTATAAATAAAGATAATGTTGTAAGCTGTGTAAATCGCATGATAATTCTCCTACTCATTAAAAGTATCGGAGTGGAGTTATCTTTTTTTAGTGAAATCACAAAAAGGCAACTCACCAATTCATAACTAGCTAAAAATTATGGGGTTTATGAATACCTAAATGAATGGGTAAACCCTATAAATGGCACCTGAGAAAAGGCACGGAATTGAATTTTATGTATTGTTATTGGTAAACTGCGACACATTCCGTATTTTCCTCAATGGGAAAGGTGATCGTTCTCGCTGGTAGAGCTACCTCAAGAAAAGAACCATTACACTCGAAACCAGTTAAATCACCGCGAAAAACCAAACTACTGCTAGTGCATACTGCTGTTAATGGGGCAGTTAGGTTGACAGATGTACCCTTGAAATAAGTTGTATGACATTTATCATTTTTGGCACCGCAATGAATTCTATCATGTTGATCATTTATATCGTTAATTAAAGGACTACATGTTGTTTCATTGCTGTCTTTTTGAGAAATAGTTAGTTCTACTATCTCAGGATTACCGGAAACCACAGGGTCATCAGAAACAACTGCAGGAATAGAGATTGGTTCACCTGTTGGAAGAGGTGTTGTTTCGGCTTCATTATTATTTTCCGTATTAAGTGTTTCAGATGTACTGGTTGATACCCCGCTTCCAGTGACAATGTTATTGCTCTGATTCACGATTTCAGTTGCTTGCACACCTGGTTTACACCCAATGATCAACAACAAAGACATGACAGACAATAATATGAAAAAATACCTAAACATACTTTCATATCGGCACTCTCTCCAAAAATCATAAACATACCTGACACTGCTAATCAGCACTACAAATGCTTGATTTAATTGATCTTTATTATCAGCGTTTTTAAAAAACTTCAAAAACAGCATTCATCCACCCCATTAATTACTCAAGGTATATGTAATAAAACCGTTATTTTGATATGATAAAGACAATATAAGAGACACAAAATTGACTGCAGCAATTAAAACAAAACAAAAGACTTGTCCTGTTGACGGTACGATCATGCGTGAGCTGAGGTATGAAAACGATGTAGTAGATCTTTGTGAAAGCTGTCATGGAATTTGGTGCGATGATGAAGAGTTACGAAACATTATTCACACCATTGAAAAAGAGTTCAAAGATTTAGAGCTAGATGCTTCATTACCATCGCGAGTAAAATCAGAAAACAGAACTTGCCCTACTTGTGACTCAACACTACACGAAAACAATTTCAGTTATAACTCAGGAATTATGCTAGATCGCTGCCCAAGTGGACACGGCGTTTGGTTAGATTACGTTGAACTTGAAAAAATACAGATATTTTCTGAAAAATGGGAAAAATCACTTGATAAAAACAGGGCAGAATACACAAAAGCTCTTACAGCTGCCAGAAATGAAGCTTTAAGAGACTTCGAAAAAGGACAAAACTATAAAGCAGGTAAGTTAAATGAGTCTATGTTTGGAAAACTGTTCAAAAAAATTTTTGGATAACTTATCTTACAAACTATTAAGAATTCTTTAGAGATTTTTCTTCAGATATATTTTCAATTTTTTCACCACATGCTTCAATGTTATTTTTATTTGCGACGCAGATAGCTTCGTCTAAACTAGCATTCGGGTTGCAAAACGCATATGAACCAGTCTTAGACACACATAACCCATAACCAACTGTACTTTCACTATGACATAAGCTGTGGTGACCTGTTACAAAAACACACAAGCCATACCCTAATGAAGAAGCCGGTTTACAGCCTTCGATTTCGCCTGTTTTTTCAACACAAAGTCCATATCCAATCGTTGAGTTCTTTTTGCATTTTTTTGTTTGTTTTGTGTGCTTGACACATAATTCATATCCAACATCTGAACTATTTTGTTTGATTTTTTCGTATTTAATAAGTTTTTTAATCAATGTTTTATATTCTGGAGTTTCATTCTCTGACGAAGCAATATCAAATCCTCGTGCATTTAACTGAGTTCCAAAAAGAGCCACTACTAGTAATATAACTATTTGAGACCAAAGAGAAGCTGCGTTCATTATGATCTACCTCCATAAATATTAAGTAACTGAACCCCAGAAAGATTATGGTTGTTACATTGACCCCAAGTTAAAGAATCATTTGATGCATTAAAGTCAAAACAATTTAAGTTTACACCAACATTAAAGTTCACTTTTTCATTTGGAGCGAAGTTTTGAGTGTTTGCTAAACTTGGGATTTCTTTTTGAGCAATACCGTATTCCCATGCAAATAATCCAATTGGAGCACCTTGTGAGTCTACAATCATTGACCCAGAGTTTCCGCCTCTTGGTTGATTGTTACAGTTGAACAAAGGAATAAATGAAGAGTTTTGACCCTGAAAGCTAGGGAAAAACGCTGTGTTTTGTGTCGCTTCACAGTCTTTTACTTGCATTTTTGCAACCAAAGAGCCACTTCTTGGTGGGTTTACTGCAAGTATGTGAGCTGATTGTGAGCTTTGAAATTGGAAGTCTTGATTAATATTAACCGCTGTTGCAATAGGTTGTTTTAGTTTGATAAGAGCAGCATCTCTTGCAAAAGCCGCACTGTTAGGACTATCGTGGAATCCTTCGTCTTGTGAGAATGGAGCAACGATTTCTTCACAGTATGCTTCGTCACCATTTGCATTTTTTACAACGATGTGTGAACTGCAATTTTTTCCAGATTCATAAAGCTTTTGAATACAATGATGATTTGTTAATACGGTGTTTGCATCGATCAAGGTTCCCGTACAAAAAGAAAGATCAGATTGAACGATTAAGATTCCAACGGTTACTTCTGCCGAACATCTTTGTGAATCTTCACATTCTACTTTGAATTGATCTAAAGAAACTAAACGTTGTTCTACTGGAAGGTCTGGTTGTGGGGTTTCAATTTGAGTTGGGTTTGGTTGGTAGATGATCTCTCTAGATTGAGATCCTTCGCCACAGGCTTGAAATAAAATAGCGAATACAGCAATAGTGATAATACGACACAACATCAACAGGAACTCCACGGAAACAGCTTAGAAAAGGAATAGGGTCAGAGCAATATGAATGCCCTAACCCTATTCTATAACATATTCTATTCAATGTCAAGCTTTTTAATAGAATTCTATAAAATATCCTTAGAATTCTAAGCCATTGATATTAAAGAGGTATTATAACGACGAAGTGCAATGCATGCATTTAGTCGCCTTAATTGGCACTTTAGATAGGCAATGAGAACACTCTTTTTCTGTTGGGTCAGCTGGAGCTGGAGCCTTCTTCAGTTTGTTGATCATTCTAACAACCATGAAGATACTAAAAGCGATGATGACAAAGTCAATCATTACGTTAAAGAACTCACCATATGAGATTGCTACTTCAGCGACATCGCCTTCTGCAGCTTGTAGAATATGCTTTAAACTAGAAAAGTCTACGCCACCCATTAACAGTCCCACTGGAGGCATAATCACTTTTGATACCAATGTACTAATGATCTTGCCAAAAGCAGCACCGATGACTAAACCAACAGCCATATCAACTGCATTACCTTTAATCGCAAAATCTTTAAATTCTTTCATCATACTCATGTGTCTTCTCCTTCAATTGAAATACAATTATGAAATTGCCATAAGACTAGCGTAAATCAAAAAAACTTCAATAAAAATAGCTTCATTGAGAGGCATGTTATCAATCTTACCGATAAGTAAGATACCTCTTGCACCATGTAAGCACTAGTGGTCATGGTTTTCGGCGATTTAACTCCAGTTTAATGGCTTCTAATTCTGCTTGAGTTTGATCTGTTACAGAAGAGTTTTCACGAGCCCTTCTGATTAAATATGGAACTACAAACTCAACAGGCCCATAAGGCAGGTACTTACTCACACGAAAACCTAAATCTCTCAGTAAAATACTTAAAAAATCAGACATCCCGTAAAGTTGACTAAAATCAATGTGGGAATGTTTAGGGTCCAGCTTGAGTTCTTTTATTTTTGTTGCAGCCAGTTCGCAAGAGTTTTGATTATGAGAACCGCAACAAAAAGCCACGAAGTCTATATTTTCAATGCATAATAACAAGCCTTCATCGAAGTCTTTATCTGTCGAAGCTTTATCTTTTTGAATAGGAGATGGATAACCACGCTCAAAAGCTCGGTCACGTTCCCCTTCTAGGTATGCACCACGTACAATCTTTACTCCAAGTATGTATTCTAGGTTCTTAGCCTCTTGAATCATCTTTTTAAGATATTCTAAACGATCGTGCCTATACATCTGCATCGTCGTATAAACTATGGCACGTTCTTTATTAAAGGTTCTCATACCAAGCTCAGCTATTTGATCAATGGCCCCTTGAATCCAAGACTGTTCTGCATCCACGAAAACTCGAACTTTCTTTTGGTGAGCGTATTGAAACAAATCCATAGCTGTTTCTTCAAATTGATCCCAAGCTTTTTGTTCGGGTTTATTTAGCTTTTTTTGGTCTGTAACAGCATGTAACATTTTATCGTCAACCAGTGCACTTAGTTTTAAAACTCCGAACTCTACATGGGAGTTTTTCGCTGTAAAATCAATCACACGCTTGAGTTCTTTCACAACCGCATCTTTTTGGTCAGCTACTTTATCACTTTCCACACCGTAATCAAGCACCGTATGCAAACCCATTTTTTGAAGCCTTGTGACAACAGGCAAACATTCTTCAAGATCTTCACCCCCGCAAAACTGTTCAAACAAAGTGGATTTGACAAGTGATTTTACAGGTAACCCAAGCTGAATGGACTTTTCTAATATTGCTGGGCCAATGGTACTTAAAACAGGAAAGCTCATCGCCTTAAACATCCACCACTTTTTTCGAAGATCCGAAGTGTTATAGTGCGAAAGATAAGATTGATCTTTTTGATCCATTTGAATACCCCCATTGCATCTTGAACTTTCCCCTATATTTGCTCAGAAATAAAAAGAATAATAGTCAATTTATCTCAAAACACTTGAAAGCCTTGAGCTGACGGAAACCTCAGGTTTTTAATTATTTTAATCAATGAATTCAATCGATTAAAATCAGTAGATTCTGCCGAGCTTAAGATGCCTACCCTACCTCCGAACCTATATACATGATGCACGTCAAACAAATACGAAGCTTAATGGACTCTGGTGACAGAGTTGGTGCTTTAGATGCACTAGAGAACCTACTCACCCTTGGCCCATCCAACACGGAAGCCCTCAAGATGAAGGCTTACCTAATGGAGTCTAGTGGGCGTTTTGATGCAGAGTATAAAATTTGGCAACGTATCCTAGAAATTGATGACGAAGACCAGGAAGCTCTCGATTATTTGTTTAGAAGACAAATGGAAGACCGTGAGCATTTTCACTTTACTGAAAAACTAAAGACTGGTGGCCGAAGGTTTCATGCTTACCCTAAAGGTCTATTAGGTAGTTCTATCTATATGATTGGTGGAGTCACTTTATTTTTAGTTCTTGCACGTGCTGCAAGTGTCTTTACTCCTTTGCAAAATTGGTTTTTTGCTGTGATGACTATTATTGTATGTTTATTTGGGCCTATTTTTTATCTCGCCTACCAACTTCTATTCACCTTAAAGAGTGTTGAAGTGGATCAAAATAGCTTTAGGACATCCACTCGTTTCAAACGCCGCGAATTGCTGTGGTCTCAAATTAAACAAATCACTCTTTGCCAAGTGCAAAACCCGAACCTATCTGAGTCACTGGGAATGATCGTAATACCAAAAGACGAGCAGTCGAAGGCAATCCACATCAATCTGGATACTTACGAAGCAACCATACGTGCCAGAAACTACTTTTTACGCGATATCTCTGAACACCATGAAATCAGCTATGATATTGATTTTAAAGAACTATCTCTGTCTAAAAAAGACATCCAAAGCTACTAATTCCTACATTTCTCAATCTTTTACTGAATCTCTTCCTTTTTAATTGAGTTTTTCTTAATCATTTCGTATATCTGGACGCGACTCGAAAGTTTTTTTGTCGTCCAGCCTTGACAAAGTTCAAGCTGAATCTATGTTGTGAATCAACCTATACACAGGTGACGGAATCTTTCTGTGACTTGTACTTTTTTTGGATCTTTTGGAGGTAGAAATGAAAATTAGACCGTTACAAGACAGAATCTTGGTAAAGCGTGTCGAAGGTGAAGAGCGTTCAGCTGGCGGTATTATCATCCCTGATAATGCAAAAGAAAAGCCAATGGAAGGCACTGTAATTTCAGTCGGTAATGGCAAAGTCATGAACGACGGAAAACTAGTAAAACCAGACGTAAAAGCAGGAGATACTATTATCTTCAGTAAGTACGCTGGATCTGAAGTAAAGATTTCAGGCACTGAGCATTTGATTCTTAGAGAAGATGATGTACTTGGCGTAATTGAAAAATAACTTTTTACTTAAACATTTATTTTAACGATTTAAAGATAAGAGGAATAATCCATGGCTTCTAAAATGATTAACTTCGGCGAAGACTCACGCCGCAAAATTCTGTCAGGTGTCAATACACTTGCAGACGCAGTTAAAGTTACATTAGGTCCTAAAGGACGTAACGTAGTAATCGAAAAATCTTTCGGTTCACCACTCATCACAAAAGACGGTGTTACCGTTGCAAAAGAAATCGAAATCGAAGACAAGTTTGAAAACATGGGTGCACAGATGGTAAAGGAAGTTGCTTCTAAGACTTCTGACAATGCCGGTGACGGTACAACCACTGCAACTGTTCTTGCACAAGCAATCTACCGCGAAGGTAGCAAGCTAGTTGCTGCGGGCCAAAACCCAATGGAACTCAAAAAAGGTATCAGCATTGCTGTGAAAGCATTGACTACTGAATTAGACAAAATCTCTAAGCCATCTAAGACCAAAGAAGAAATCTCTCAGGTTGGTGCAATCTCTGCAAACAACGATTCTGACATTGGTACCATCATTGCTGACGCAATGGAAAAAGTTGGTCGTGACGGTGTTATCACTGTTGACGAAGCAAAAGGAATGGAAACTGAGTTAGACGTGGTTGAAGGTATGCAATTTGACCGTGGATACTTAAGCCCTTACTTCGTGACTGACGCAGAAAGAATGGAAGCAATCTTAGAGGATGCTTATATTCTCATTCACGAAAAGAAGATTTCAAACATGAAAGACCTTCTTCCTATCCTAGAAAAAGTAGCTCAAACAGGTCGTCAATTCGTCATCCTTGCAGAAGACGTTGACGGTGAAGCTCTTGCAACACTAGTAGTCAACAGACTACGTGGAACTCTTAAAGTATGTGCTATCAAAGCTCCGGGCTTTGGCGATCGTCGTAAAGCGATGATGGAAGACATTGCGATCTTAACGGGTGGTACGGTTATCAGTGAAGACTTAGGTTTCAAACTAGACAACATGGAACTTGAGCAATTAGGTCAGTCTAAGCAAATCACCGTTACAAAAGACAACACAACCATTGTTGACGGAAAAGGCGAAAAAGCAAACATAGAAGGTCGCGTTAAATTAATCCGCAACCAAATCACAGAAACTTCTTCTGACTATGACCGCGAAAAACTACAAGAAAGACTAGCAAAACTTGTTGGTGGTGTAGCCGTCATTAAAGTTGGTGCTGCAACTGAAACAGAAATGAAAGAAAAGAAAGCACGTGTTGAAGACGCACTAAACTCTACGAGAGCTGCTGTTGAAAGCGGTATCGTACCGGGTGGTGGTGTTGCTTTACTTCGTTGCCAACATGTTCTTGACAGCGTTAAAGTTGAAGGTGAGCAAAAATTTGGTGTCGACATCATTCGTCGTGCTATCGAAGAGCCAGTAAGACAAATCGTGCGTAATGCTGGTTTAGAAGCTGCTGTGATCTTAGAAAAAGTTCGTGACGGCAAAGACGGCTTCGGATTCAACGCATACAGCGAAAAATACGAAGACCTTTACAAAGCTGGCGTCATCGACCCAACAAAAGTAACAAAAACTGCACTTACGAATGCTGCATCTGTGGCTTCATTACTTCTTACAACAGAAGCGATGATTGCTGACAAACCAGAAGAGAAATCTGCTGGTGGTGCTCCTGCTGGCATGCCTGGTGGCATGGGCGGTATGGGTGGAATGCCGGGTATGGGCGGCATGATGTAATCCTGAGCACAGCGAAGGACCCTAACAAAGAACCCCAAGTGATATATCAATCACTTGGGGTTCTTTTCTTTACCTCAACACAGCAGGAGGCAAGGCTTCTTAAATAGATTCTTTAATGGGCAAGACCCATATTTTGTTTGGTGAGACTACTCCCCGTATTAATAGAAAGCCCCATTTTTAATTGATCAGGGTCATCTCCAATCGTTTTTTTATTGATCTTGTATATGGTTTCCCATAGCAGATCTGTTCCGTACACCATTGAAGAAATACTTTTTAGAGTGTCTCCACGCTTTACGGTATACTGCTGCGGACTCTTAGCTGCGTAACTACGAACAACTTTGAATGTTTTTTTATTGAACTTACTAGCGATGAATTGGCTTGATTTTTTAGGGGCTTTTTTCGTTATTACTTTAATTTTATTAGAATAACTCTTTATAATTTTTGGTGTATGAGTAGCTATTTCTGTCTGTTTCAATGCAAGCTTCTTCATTATTTTTCCTTTAGCACCTCTTCGTTTTAATTTATGTACGAGTTGTGCTACCTGATGCTTCTGGCTTGGAGATACGTGCTCTGCATAGACTTTCTCTTGAAAAATAAAAGGCTTTTTCACACTACTCATCACCTCTGGATGATAAGTATGCTGCAAAAAAGATCGTTCCGAATCTATATTTACAGAAGAAGCATCATGCTGCAATCTTGCGGAAAAGACTTTAATTTACTTGGTGATCCAGAGAAAATTGGCTCTCAAGACTCTCCTGAGATTAATGTCGATAGCATTCCTAGCTTTGATGAGGTGACTCAAGGAGCTAGTATCGGGTTTACATCCGAAGTTAAAAATTTTTTTGCAGGCACCTTAGTTATTAACGGCAGTTGTCAAGCAGGCACACAAATTGTTCTAGAAAATTCTGAGATCACTCCAAACCCTACTGAATTTGTATGCCCAGCATCTAGTACTTACGAGCAAAACATTACTTTTAACAGTGGAGTTAACACAGAACAAATCATCAACACCAACATAGATGGAGAACAAGTCGAGCAGGCTACAACTTTCATTGATACGACTGCCCCTAGTGTCGTTGTCAGTTCCCCTATGCCGGGATCTACTATTGGCAATGCTGCGTTCATCAATCTCACCTGTGATGAAGTTGGCTCTACTATCACTATTACAAATAATGAAATCACTCCTAATCCTACAACTTATACTTGTACCTCAACAACAGCTGTAAACGTTCCAATAACATGGAATTCCAGTGCGGATAGCTCATCACAGAGCATATCTGTTGTAGCAAGTGATGATTTAGGTAATAACTCAACACCAATTATCATTAATCCCATTAATATTGACCTTTCAACTCCAGCTGCTCCAAGCATAACTAGTCCAACTATAGGACAAACTGTCACAAACCCTACTACTGTATCTGGCACCTGCGAAACAGGAACCACTGTAAAAATAACCAATTCTAATATTACTCCAAACCCAACGACAACTACATGTACTGGCGGTACATACTCTACAACTGTCACTTGGACTACAGGTGCAGACGGCAACACGGAAAGCTTGTCTGTTACTCAAGAAGATAGTGCCGGCAATGAATCACCTGCTGCAACTGTCGCGATCGATGTCGATATATCAGCTCCAGCTACACCAACAATCACTGCTCCTACAGCAGGAACAAACCTTTCGAATACAACTGTAACTGGTACATGCGATAACTCTGGATCAGTCTCTATCACAAGTCCAAACATCGCATCAGACCCTGTTGTTGCTGCATGCGTTGGCGGTGTGTATTCGGTTGCTGTTACTTTTGACTCTGGTATTGATGTCAGTAACGAAACCATTAGTGTTACTGGAGTTGATACAGTTGGTAATTCAAGCACTGCTGCAACTGTTGATATTGACCTAGATACATTAGCTCCTTCTGCTGTTGATGATAGCTATACTGGAAATAATGGAGCCATTGGCAATGTACAGTTAGTAAGTACAATGATTGATTTAAACACGCTAAGCGAGAATGATGCATCCGCCGACACAAATGGACCCGTTACTCTTATAGCTGAATCAAATGTTGCAACTTCCTTAGGTGGAATCGTTGATATTGCTGCTGACGGTAGTTTTTCTTACAACCCGCCTATTGGTATTACTGACGACACAGATACTTTTACCTATAAAATAACAGATGCTCTAGGAAACCAAGCATCAGCTACTGTTTCTGTACAAATCCAAGAGATGGTATGGTTCGTTCAAAATAATGAGCCTTCAAACGGAGATGGGAGATTTACAGCACCTTTTGATAATTTAGATGACGCTGAAACTGCAGCAAAAGAAGATGAATATATATTTATCTATGAAGGTGACGGAAGCAATACAAATCAAAACAACCAGCTTGCACTGGAACACGACGGCCTAAAAGTTGTCGGTGAAGGGTCTGGACTTAAACTCTTAAACAGAACAGTTGTTGCAGTTGGCAACCACCCAGTCATAGGCCCTGCCGGTGGTGGTTCAAGATCAGTAGCAATTTCGGCAGATGATCTAGAAATCAGAGGAATCGCCATTGACGATACTAATGGTGGTCATTGTCTTCATAGTGCTCTCGAGGTTGACAACATCACCATCGAAAACAATCAATTTAAAGCTTGTGATAGAGTACTTAATATAGCAAATATTAGTGGGAATGTTATTATTCGAAACAACACCACAGAAGGATCATTGTTTGAAATAATAACTTTAGCTACTACCGGTGATAACACAGCAAATTTTCACATATATGGCAACGTTCTCAGTGACACTGTCGTTGGAAGTATTTCTGACACAGCAATAGACATCACTTTGGGTAACGGAACATCTACAGGCGCTGCACGATCAACAGTAAATATTTTTGATAATACCATGGAGGGATCTGCAGATGCTTTTTCAGCTAGTATTATTAATGTGATCGTCAATGAAAACAACACTGAATCAGATATTACTATTGATAATAATATTATTTCAACCACAAATACGGTTGGGATACTGATAGAAACCCCAATAACAGGCACTGAAAAAAGTGAAATACAAATCTCTCGAAACACCTTAACTGGCACTCGAACAAGAGGAATTGAATACTTAGGACACAGCCCAATAAGTATTGCTGATAATAATATTACACAAGCCGGTGTAGGTACTTCATTTGGTATTTATGCCAGAACATATGAAGGAAATGTAGTTATTGATAACAACACCATTACTGGAAACACAACTAACCATATTCGAGTTTTCGGAATGAAATCATCTTTTAATCACCTTCTCAGAATAAATGGAAATACTTTAGGCGGTACATCAGGGACAGTGTTAACGTGTTGGCCTATTTCTTCTGGTTCAACAGTTGACTGTCAAGTTCATGGAAATACATACACAGGCAACTTTGGTACGGGTGCAGAACTTGCTTTTGTTGGCAACAGCACCACCGGAAATTGCTCAAGCTTTATGAATAATGATTTAACAGCTGCGTCTTTCTCCAACGCTCACTTCAGGGCAAATGCAAACTCAGGTAATGCAAATAATATTTATGATGCTTCAGGCACATACATAGGCACTAATAGTTCTGAGGCTGTTTTAAGAAACATGCTAACAGATACGGCTAATGGAAACACACCAACTTCAGGCTTTACAGTCGATCTTGTAAGAGTACCAACACGAGCTAATATTATTAGCACTCCTTGTGGAGCAGCCGATGGCAAGCCCAACTTTGCACAAAACATCGTAAATCAAAATATTAATGTAGCAACCACTCGACAGATCAGCTTCACCGTACTTGATGATCTTGACGTAGCTGGAACTCTAAATGTTTCTATAAACTCAAGCGATCAAACGATTGTTCCTGACGCTAACTTAGTAGCAACTCATATTGGAGCTGGTGTATACACACTCGATATTACCACCTTAGAAAAAGAAGGAGCGACCATCATTGACATCTCAGCAATCGATAGCAGTTTACAAATTGCTCATGAATTATTTGAGATAACTGTCTTGAGCATAGTTCCTGAAAGTTGCAAATCTTATTTAGACGCAGATCCAACTTTAAAAGATGGAGTTTACCAGATAGACCCTGATGGTTTTGGTCCGCTAGCAGCTTTTGATGCTTACTGCGATATGACAACAGCAGGTGGTGGTTGGACAATGGTTCTCAATTACCTTCATGATGGTGGCACAAACCCTGCTCTACTTGTAAAAACAACCAACTTGCCACTTCCAGACTCATCCACTTTAGGAGTAAATGAAAGTGCTTCAACAACTTCTTGGGGCCATGCAGGAAACGCACTGATGAATCATTTTAATTTTACGGACACAAGGTATTTTTGCCAAACATCAGGGAATCCCCGCATGATGGATTTTTGGGTAACAGACCCTAACACAGCCTCATACTATAAAGCTGGAACAGGCTCTATAAACAGAACCACTTATACTAATAACTTTAATTCGCTACCAGATCATACAGCATTATTAATCTCTATTATTAACAATTCTTTTGCGAATCAAGGTGATGCTGCGATGACCAACTTCCCTTTTTTCAGAACAGGTCAGAGACACTGGGGTATAAAAGGTCAAGGTAATCGGTGGGAGTGTGATGATCAAGCCGTTACATTTACAAAAGACACACATCATCAAATTTGGATTAGATAAAGAGGTCATTTTGACTGCCGGTCATCCGGCAGTTTTCTATATTTTTGAACAGTTGATTTCCTTTGTGGTGCTATTCTTAAGAGTAAGTGAAAAAAAAACTATTTCATTTCACAGGCTAAGCTCTCTCTTGAGTATGTGCAAAAAATCACTCGAAATTGTAAGTATCTAAAAATTTACGATTTTTCTCTAAAAAAATGGAATATAAAATAACTAAACATCAATTGTAAATACCTAAGCTATATTTATTTATTAATATCAACATAAGACAGTAATTACTTAACCATTTTAAAGTCTGAAGTTTCAACATCTATTGTCGCAAAATGTACACCCTTAGAATTAAAGTATGCACAAGTTAATTTAATATTTTTTTTGCGAAAAACATCCATCGTTGGGGTCGTTTCATAGCTACTGACCAACTTTAGGAACATTAGCTTTTTGAACTCCGCTCCGTTTTTAAAATTTACAAAAATTTTAATTTTATGATAGTTTCAGAAAACGGTAAATATGAAAGAACAAGCAGTCCTTTCTATGATTTTCTGCAGATAAGTTTGTGAGGATAACATTCAATTTTTAACAAAATTTAAAAGACACGCCCCGAATCTTGAGATGGATCAACAAGATATCATTGATTGGCTAACAAAATACTACCCTGAATCTAGAAGCAAATATGTAAAACGCTTCTCAGTCTCACCTAAGTTTATACAAAAACGAAAATTTTATGATTTAACAGGTGTTGGCTCAAGCACTCACAAACCTGAAAATATTTACTCGCTCTATAACAACACAAACCCCACGATAAACTCGAGAGGTGAAGTCGCCCAAAAAACCATAAACTTGATTTTTAAAGAACTTTATGAAGAACGCACTCACCCCACGCCGGCTCACTTACTTCATGTTAGTTGTACTCACTACCGCTCACCTTCTGCTGCACAAGAGCTCGTTGTAGATAAAAAATGGCATTCCCAAACAAGTGTAAGGCATTTGTATCACATGGGTTGCTATGCTGCTTTTCCTGCAATACACCACGCTAGAGGACTTAACGCACTAAATTCTGATGCTGTAGATATTGTTCATAGTGAGTTATGTAGTTTTCACTTAGACAGAAATAACAGCTCACCAGAGCAAATTGTTGTGAACACGCTCTTTGCAGATGGGGCAATTCGATATTCCTCACTTAACGAATCGTCATTTAAAAAATCTCAAAGCTCGGGTTTAGAGGTTATCACTATTGCCGAAGAAATCATCCCTAACACAAGTGAAGATATGACTTGGAACGTTGCACCTCAGTGTTTTAAAATGACGTTAGCTACTTCCATTCCAAACACGATAGAAAAAAACATAGACCAGTTTATACAAAAACTATTCATAAAAGCAGGCCTAAATTTTCAAAAAGACAAAGACAAGGCACAGTTTGCAATCCACCCCGGCGGACCAAAGATCATTGAACTCATTCAAAAAAAACTAAAAATTTCAACCACACAGATTCAATACTCGCAAAACATCCTACAAAACCGTGGTAATATGTCATCTGCAACATTACCTCATATTTGGGAAGATATTTTAAACCAAGACTCTAGAGAGTATGTATGTAGCGTAGCTTTTGGACCCGGACTTACTGTAATAGGAGCAATATTCAAAGCATGGCGTTGATTGTTTTTAGCATTTGGTTCATTCAAGGAGCCTTGATGATGGTAGACGAATTCTACTTTCATCATCTTAGAGGACTTGGCAAATGGGAATCCAAAGGCCATCCTATAGACACTTTATGCTTTTTAGTCTGCTTTTTTATTGCTAGTTTTTTTGAATATTCTCACTCTAACCTGTGGGCTTTTATTCTTTGTGCAGCTTTATCTTGCATTATTATCGTTAAAGATGAATTCATTCATACACAAGAATGCTCACCAAAAGAAAACATTATACATGCCTTTTTGTTTCAAATACACCCCTTGTCACTGATCGGGTTATTTTGGATGTGGAAAAACGCACACATCCAATACATCAACATACAAATTCTCGTTATAACTGTATTTTTGACTTATCAAATTTACTACTGGAATTTTTATCGCAAGGAAAAATATGAAACCAAAAATTAACAACGACTATTACAACCACCTCGGAGAGTCTTGGTACACAGCGGACAATGATCCCATCGCAATATTAAGAGCTGAACAAAAAACTAAAAACCCTTGGATTGAGAAAAAAATCAAAGACCACTTCCCCGACTCAAATGAAACGATAAAAATTGTAGATGTAGGTTGTGGGGCTGGTTTCTTAACCAACTATCTTGCTATGAGCTATAAAAACGTAACCGGACTCGATGCTTCTCAGGCATCCTTAGATGTTGCGAGAAATAAGAATGAGGCCATCAAGGCTCACGAAGCAAAATATATAGTAGGTGATGCTTATCAGCTGCCATTTAGCAATCAAAGCGTTGACATTGTATGTGCAATGGATTTTCTTGAACATGTAGAAAACCCGCAAAAAGTCATTTCAGAATGTAGCCGCATTCTTAAACCCGGTGGTATTTTTTTCTTTCACACTTTTAATCGTAATTTCTTATCTTGGCTTATTGTCATTAAGTTTATGGAGTGGTTCGTGCCAAACACACCAAAGAACTTGCATGTATTACACTTATTCATTAAACCCAAAGAGCTTATAAAAATGCAATTCAATGCATCGCTGACTCAACAAGAATGCTTTGGGCTTTCCCCTCGGTTTAATACCGCATTTTTAAAGAGTCTATTTTTAAGGCGAGTGACCCCTGAGTTTGGCTTCAAAATAAACAGTTCTTTGGCACTTGGTTATATTGGGTACAGCATCAAAAACTAGCAAAAATTCAAATAATTCAACAAAATCATATAATAATAGCAAACTACAATGAGTTGATCGATCGGCCAATTTTAGTTATAAACTTTCCAACACAATAACTGCTTATAGCCACGTCCTAATCACCTAGTAGTAAGAGGCACATTTGAACGTAAAACCATCCAAGTTAACGAACATATTTATATTAGTTATCCAATCCGTTTTTTTTATTTTCAGCAATGGACTTGATGCAAGCACAATCAACTCAAACACCTGCCTTGAAAAATTCGCATTCAAAAACGGTGCAAAAGACCCAAGCTTTGAGCTATCAACCTTAAAAGCGATTGAACATGATGATTCTAAGCAAGTTTTTGGTTTTGACCCAAAAAAAATTCAGGACTTTAACCTACCTAAAGAAAGCATCCAAAAATTCCCTCTTTTTCATTTACTCGTTAAACCCGGGCACATATTAGCTCGTGATTATAGATATATGATATCTCTAAAAAACCGTTTACTGCATAAAGATAAATCCTTAGATTTAGCCGGTAAAGAGCCGATGGAACTAATGGTTTACCTCGATAAAGCAGAGATAATCCAAAGAGTAGAACTCATAGGCGGCCATCATCGTATGTACGCCATTTATAGCTACCTTAAAGAAATAGGATCCTCCCCCACACTTTATTCTGTCCTAAAACTCAACCAAAAAGCTATTGATATTCAATATATGAAAACCGAAGAAAACTACCCGCTATCGAAACTTCCGTTACATGGCGTTGTTTTAGGAAATTACCAAGGAAGTATTGTCGAGTATCACTCAGAAAAAGCTCCAACCATTAAAGTAGCTGCAAGTAATTATGTCGCTGGCTCTAGAACCCTACTCGGTATTGCAGCAAAGTTTAGCCTACGCAAAAAAAACCAACACAAACGAGTCGCGTTTTATATTTTTGACGAACACACAAATATGACCGATCTAGAGTTAGAAATTTCTCTAGAACTATTAGAATTAAAAGCTTTCACTAATCGTTATAAAGAGATTATCATTGTGTGTATTAACAATGAAAACCTGAAGCAAAAAATTGCAGGCTCAAAACTAAAGGGTTACCAGCACCTTAACCTGTATATGGATCATTTAGGCAACGAGAAAGAATACTTACAACGGACAGACGGCAATAACCTTAGACTTTTAAAGCTCCTTGAACTGAGACTTCAACAGCTCTATCAAACTTATAACGTCTTTGATATTTCTAATTTTGATCTATAAAAGTTTACTTTTTGCTTCTAAAAAAACTAAAATTATAAAAGTGAAACCCTAAAGAAAACGTTGCCGTTTGCAGGGTAGTATTATCTTCAAGCCAACCAAATCTTGTTCCAAGTTCAGGGACCATAGTAATCCCCTCGTAAAACTCCCACTCATAACCAATCCCAGCATATATACTCGCACCATTTGGCTCATTATTAGTATCTGTAAATAGTTTTGTCCAACCTAAACCAAGGCGAGCATACACTGGATAAGGCTCCCAGTGTTTTTTGGCTTCTACTCCAACCATAAACAAAATGATTTCTTCACCATAAAATGCATTTGCACTTTTGAGTAACCTGGAACTACCTAACATAGGGTTTAATGAAATAGCGTAGTAGTAACGGTTTCTTTCTTCGATTCCAAAATTCAATGTATTACTAAGACCAAAGTACCGGTGGACTTTATCTTGACGTGCAATATCATGAATATCAAAATGTTCTCTTGCTCGAAACTTCAAGTCCGCAAACAATGAACTAGACATCAATAATAAAATAACAAGTAAAAAACGCATTGACAGACCTCTAACTACAAAAGAACAGTCATCAGTATATCATTTTGCAAGATTTTTAACCCTGAAAACAAAGACAGTCTACCAAACACACTAGGAGAAAGGGTTTGATGACAAAGCTTTTAAAATCATTTCAGTCAAAGTAAACTAATGAAATGAAATATCTCAATACTGAAAACCAGCAATTAAAAACGACTATAAAGTTTATCTTCTTAGTAGTGTTATTATCTAGCTTTCAATCTTTATCCGCAAAACCAACAACCAATTTCTCTTTATTTTCTCATCTCCATTTCAACCGCTTCGAGCAACAAATCAAAAGTGAAGTAGGAGGCGAAAAAGGCGACCTGCTAACTGAAGATGTTGAAATCAGCTTACACTTTGGTTTTGAATACTCTTTATTAGAACATTGGAGTTTAGGTCTCTTCATCAGGTTTGATCAAGGCACAAGAGAGTTGGGCCAGTTTGACAGCCTAGACTCCAGTAACCAGCCCGTTATAGTCAACAACATAGGTGGTGCGTTCTCAGAGGCCTGGCTCGGGCCCTATGCAGGGTTTCGACGTGGTATCTTTGCAGTTGATCTAGGCTATGGGTTACTTGGTTTTAGAGACGACAAAGCCAGAGATGATATAAAAAATATCAATGGAGAATCAAATGGCAGCTTCAGAACATCACTGAGTGTAGCTTGGTTTATATCTGCTGGGCTAACAGCCCCTCTACTAGACTTTTTGGACCTAAGCATTCGCTTTGAGTACCGCATACGCTACTATGAGTTCCTTGATAACAAAAAACTCATGGGCGATATCGCTCATGGCACCCAAAATATCACGCCATTTATAGGTATTCACTGGAAAATTTAATACCTAACTGCCAACAAGCGATACCACCAGAGCCTTATGATGTGTATAATAAAGTAATCTACTCCAAAAAGAACCAAACATGAGGGCCCCAATAAATGAGAGCACTTTCAAAAATGACTTTTAAACAAAGTGCCGTCACCGCTGCCTTCATTTGTACTTTATTTTATGGCATCCTTAGCTGCAAAAACCGCAGCACAAGTGAAATCAAAAACAACTCTTACCGCTTTGATTTATACCCACTTGCTAGTATTGAAATGAGCACATCCGTTTTTGATTTATTTGGATCCTTCCCATTTGAATTTTCAGAACACATCAATAAACCCATGCAAGAAATGAAAACACTATTAACAGGTATTTCATCAACTTCCGTCAATTCGAAAATAAGCACCACACCTAATTTTCAGAATATTGAATTTAACCTCATTAGCGTTATTAACAATAAAACTACCTTAGAAGTATTCAAAAAATCTTGGTTTACCCAGCAGCAAATCAAGTTTCTCAATAGTGACATCCATACCAACGTAGGTGCTGTTACAGACTTTTACTTCAATAAAAACGGGTTCTCTGTCAACACACCGAATCGTATCAGTTCAAACTCTTCGACAAACTATCAAGGTAAACAAATACCTGTTGTCAAACAATACACAGAAAAAACATATAACGACAACGCTCAGAATATAGAAAACCAAATTCAAGACACGATCTGGAACGTTTATCAAACGGAGCTTAGAAAAAAAATAGACCCTATTCTAAAAACCCTCAATGACGCATGGTATCAATACATTATCCATCCAATTTTTTATGACAAAAACACACTCAAAATCTTTGAGGACTTCAGATTTCACACATCAGCCTCAAAATTTATATTCATGTTTACAGATAAGTTTAATGTGAGAGAACCTCAAGAAATCAGACTCAACAAACCTTCTATACAACTCAATGTACACCCTATTATGTTTCAAAACTTCGTTAACAACCATATTCAAAACAGGTTTTATAGTTATGCTGATTTAGAGCAAATCATCTCCAGACTTCCATTTATGAACTTATTTAAAAGCGAAAACAACACAACCAAAGATGCTATCAGTGGAAAAACCGGAATCCATTTTACTGGGAGCCCAGCTATAGAGTTTCAAGTTCAAAACAATGTTCTCAATATTTATATACAAGGTATTTTTTATAAAGATGGAGAAAACACAAAAGAAATGGTGCTAAAAATCCCATATATTTTCCACCAATATCAGACCTATGGGAGACTTGAGATTGGCAGTTTAGAGTCCGCTTCTGCAGAAAAAAGAGAAAAAACTAATAATCTATTTACAGAGGTTTTTTCTGGGCTTAGAAACACCGCCGAGGAAATCAGCGTTAGAACAGCTGTTCGTAACATTCTTCCAACCCTACCGCTTCCATCAATCATCCCTATATATAAAGATCAGACAACCAATATTGGACATGGTTTTTTTGGAAAAGTAGCACGCATCCAAAATGGTTGGCTTCAGTTTGCTTGGGAGTTTGAACAAAATACTTTAATGTTAGAATAACCGTTCGCAGAAACCTTGCCTCCAATAATAGCTATCCTCACTCTATCAATTTCAGCTTTCGTTGTTTCATAATTCACCAAAAATATTCCCATTTGGGGACAACCCAAACCGATTAGTAAATTATATTGAATTATATTGAATTATATTAGATAGTTATATTAATGCGTGGCGTTTGAATTTCTAGTTTTCATGTCTTTCACTGAACTGAATCCTATTGTAGACTACGACGACCTCAGAAATATGGTCGTTTTCATTCTACTCTTTGAGAGGCTTACGATGTTTAAGATTGTTTCTATTTTATTCCTTCTTTCTTTCTCTATGAACCTAGTTGCACAAGATAAAGTGGTGATCATCTCCCCTCATAGGAAGTCAATTCAACGTGAATTCATTCCAATGTTTAAAAAACACTACAAAGCAACCTACAAAAAAGATGTTGTGGTTGAATGGCTAGATCAAGGTGGAACCAATGATGATATCCGCTTTGTAAAAGCAAAATATAAAGGCAATTCAAAAACCTCTGGAATAGATATTTTTTGGGGCGGTGGCCTTGCTAGCTTTACCGAACTTGATGGCCTCGGTGTGTTGTCCCCTTATAAATTACCTGACACCATCGCAAAAGATATTCCAGCATCTGCAGCAGGAATTTCTCTAAGAAGCAAGAATAACACATGGCATGGTGCTGCAATGAGTTCATTTGGTGTCTTCTTTAACAAAAGACTTTTAAAACTCACAAAACTACCAGAACCAAAAACTTGGTCCGACCTTGCGAACCCAAAATTTATGAACCAAGTAACCTTAACGGACCCAAGAAGATCCGGCTCTGCTAAAACCATGAACATTATTATCCTTGAAGGCATGGGATGGCAAAAAGGCTGGGAACTTCTCACCGCAATTGCTGGAAATACAAGAACCTTCACTCATTCAAGCTCCGACCCCATCAAAGCCGTAGAAAGCGGAGATGCTGTTGCAGCTATGGCCATTGATTTTTATGCGACAGCTATTATCGACAAGCTTGGCAAACAAAACGTTGGTTTCACCCTCCCTCAAGGGCAAACCGTGATTGACCCAGACCCAATCGCGATCCTCAAAGGTGCTCCCAATAGACTGGTAGCAGAACGTTTCGTGAACTTTGTCCTAAGCCCTAAAGCTCAAAAACTCCTCGTCCTTCCAAAAGGCAACAAAGAAGGCCCAAAAAATGCTGTTCTAGGTAGAATGTCCGTTAGCAAGAACACTTATCTTCAAACCGAAGGTAAACGCTTATCTGATAGCAATCCATTCAAAATGAAGGCTTTCTTAAAAATTGACATGGAAAAGGTTTCGAGTATTCAAACTATTTTCAGTGACCTTCTTGGTGCTGTGTTAGTCGATACTCACAAAGAACTACAAAAAGCTTGGGCATATCAAGTCAAAAAAGGAAAACATACTTCCATCATTCAAAAACTGGCCGCTCCACCAATCACCAAAAAACAACTCTATGAATTCTCTAAAAAATGGAACGACGAAGTTTTTCGAAATAAAACCATAAATACATGGACAAAGCAGGCAAAAGCAAAGTACCAATCTCTTTCTAAAGGTTAATGTAAGGAATTCACTTTATGCAGGTTCGTTTTGAAAACGTCACTAAAAGTTACGGTGACTTCAATGCTGTTAAAAACTTAGATCTCACTATTAAAAGTGGTGCTCTTCATTTCTTGCTAGGGCCTTCAGGCTGCGGAAAAACAACTTCATTACGTATGTTGGCGGGGCTTGAAACCGTTACCAAAGGTAAGATTTTCTTTGGAGACAAAGATGTAACAAATCTTGCTGCTACGGAACGTGGAATTGGAATGGTTTTTCAAAACTATGCTTTGTGGCCACATATGACTGTCTATAAAAACATTGAATACGGACTCAAACTAAGAAAACTCTCAAAAGACGAAATTAAAAATCGTATTGACGAAGTTTTAGACTTTACACAGTTAACACGTTTTGTGGACAGACTTCCGGGGCAACTCTCTGGCGGTCAACAACAACGTGTTGCCCTTGCTAGAGCTCTTGCCATCAGACCAAGCATGCTACTTCTTGATGAGCCGCTTTCTAATTTAGATGCCAAGCTTAGACTTGAGATGCGAGAAAACATTGTTCGCATCCACAAAAAAACCGGCATTACTACTCTTTATGTAACCCACGACCAAAAAGAATCTCTATCTATGGGAACCCATATTTCTGTCATGCACTCTGGGAGCTTGATACAAACATCGACTCCAAAAGGCCTATACCACCGACCAGCCACACCGTTTATTGCAAATTTTATTGGTGAAACGAATTTTATGACAGGTGTTTATAAAGGCGTTGCAGACAATAAGAGACATATTGTGATGTCTGAAAAATTCGGTGAGCTCCAATGCGGGCATTGTGAACCAAATATTAAAGAAGGCGACCCTGTCACGGTTTCATTAAGACCAGAAGCCCTCAAACTTCATTTTGATGGAAACGACAAAAAATACGCAAACACCTTTGAGTCTGTACTCAGTGATATTATTTATCTTGGTGAATCTGAGCAGTTCATGATGGATCATGAAGGGGTTTCTCTAAAATCTAACGTCTTTCATTCTCCTGAACACTCCTACAAAGAAGGCGATACGATTCTTTGTAGTGCAAAACCAAGCGATATGATTATTCTTAAACCAGATGAAAATTTAGGAGCTGGCACCTAAACTATGTCAAATAAATCTAACGCCGTCGAAAGTAGCTCTAAACTAAAACGCATGATTTCTAACACTGTGGGTTATGGCACTGTCCTTATGACTCTTGTGATGCTTTTCTTCTTTTTGGTTTGGCCAGTTTGGATTATTGTTAAAAGTGCTTTTATTGACACTACAACTGGAGGTTTTACCCTTCAGTATTTTGGCCTCATGCTAGATAATGAACTCTACACCAGTGCCATTGTCAATTCCCTTTGGATCGGAATTGCTACAACGATTCTAACGACTATCATCTCCCTTCCACTCGCTATCATTAACGCGAAGTATGAATACCGTGGAAAAACCATTTTATCTGGCTTGCTCTTAGTCCCAATGGTTATGCCTCCTTTTGTAGGAGCCATTGGAATCCAAAAGTTTTTTGCAAAATATGGCTCTGTAAATATATGGCTTATGGAAAGCGGAATCATTGAAGCACCCATTGATTGGCTAGGCGGAAGCAATATGTTTTGGGCGGTTGTAATCCTTGAAGTCCTTCACCTCTATCCCATTATGTACTTAAACTTAACAGCAGCAATTGCAAACATTGACCCTACCCTAGAAGAAATGGCTTCGATTTTTGGAGTCAAAAAATGGCGTCAACTAAAAGACATTACTTGGCCCCTTGCACGCCCTGGCTATTTTGCTGGATCTATCATTGTTTTTATTTGGGCACTTACAGATCTTGGTACCCCACTTCTTGTAGGCTTCCATGAAACTATGCCTGTTAGAATTTTTAACCTCGTGACAGACGTCAACCAAAACCCCGTTGGATTTGCCCTCGTTTTTGTTGTAATCGTCATGACAGTTGCGATCTTTTTATCATCAAAATACCTCTTTGGTAAAAACAAATATGAAATGATGGCAAAAGGACATGTCACAAGCTCCCAACCCAAGTCAGGTTTTTGGGGAACTGCTGCTATCTACGCTCTTGTACTAGGAACCGTTGTGATTGCCCTCATCCCACATTTGTCGGTGATCCTCACAAGCTTTGCAGACAAATGGTTTATGACAGCACTTCCTGATAGCTACACCATGGAACACTACAAGATGGTTTTTAACGAAGAACTATCTGTGATCGGAATCAAAAACAGCCTTTTCTTTGCCGGACTATCTACTATTGTAGACTTAATTCTTGGGCTCTTAGTTGCTTATGTTGTAGTTCGAAAACTTGTGCCTTTTCATAATGTCTTAGACAGTCTTGTGATGGTGCCTCTTGCACTACCGGGAATTGTGCTAGCGTTTGGTTATGTTGTTGCTTACACGGATACGGCTATTGACCCATTAACCAACCCAGTATTCTTACTTGTCATGGCATATGCGATTAGAAGGCTGCCATACATGGTTCGCTCTGCAAGCTCAGGGCTAGAACAAATTAGTAAGTCTCTTGAAGAAGCTTCCTCTACATTTGGAGCATCCCAATTTTACACCCTTCGTAAAATCACTGTACCACTAGTATTTGCAAACCTGATCGCTGGTTCATTGCTGTGTTTTGCATACGCAATGCTTGACGTCTCCGATAGTTTGATCTTAGCCATGAAAGATCAATTCTACCCTCTCACAAAAGCTATTTACGCCCTGTTTTTAGAACAAGGGAGTGGAACTTATGTCGCAAGTGCTTTGGGAATGATTGCCATGTTGATCTTAACGTCTTGTATCTTAGGAGCTTCTATTATTCTCGGCAAAAAGATGGGTGAGCTTTTTCGATCTTGAGCTTATTTTCATAAAAAAAACGAGGGTACTTTTTTGCACCCTCGTTTTTTTTATTTTCACACCACTTTACTTATCAAAACAAAGTGATTTCGCTTTACTTTGTGCGTCGTTATAGGAGTAAACAGCATTATGTTTTGTGCATTTTCCAATGACTCCACAAGGAAAGAAGCTTCTTGTATAAAAAGTTGAAGTAAGTTCATCCACGGTAACCGCACGTGGATAATGCTCGTCTTCTCCTGCAATACTAAGATCCCACAAATCTACCATTTCAAACGCGTTTGGGCCTTCAGTGGCAACAAAGACCATTTGCTTATTCCATGGATCTACAGCAACTGCACAATGTCCGTATCGGTCAATCCCCTGAACAACAGACGAGACACTAACAATAGAAACTAGTTTATCCGTTTTTGTCGAATAAAAAGAAATCTGCTCTCCCCCTCGCTCAGTCACTGCAATGAGGTTTTGTTTTGGCATTGCTGTGATTTGCTCTGCTCCTAACAACCCAACTTTTCCAGTGATTCTAACAACTTTTCCAGTACGAGGGTATACTTTTACAATACTCTCGTTACCTAGTTCTGGACCACGTTTTTCAATAATCCACAAGTATCCATCTTGATAGACTGAAGGCCCCGGAAACGAGATACCCTTTGCTAATGTTTTTAAACTTCGGCGGATTCCGTTTTTTGATGAGTGAACTTTACGCTCACCTATATTCGTTACAAATACTTCACGACCATTAACAGCAGGGTAATTCACAAGCAACTGAGAGCTTAACTGCACAGATCGTTTTTTGATTTGATTACCGGCAAGCTCTAAAGTTGTTAGGTGAGAGCTATAACGCTTATTGAAACGAACCCCACTAATCAAAACACCCTTCTTTCCGTATGACACCATATGAGCAATATTGTGATTTAAAGTAATGGTTGTTAATTTTTTTGTTCCGTTTTTTGAATATACATCCACGCGATGCGGTGCATTCTTCATCGCCCTTTTACCAACAAAGAGTAGACCATTATGGAACTCCTGCCCTTCGAAAGCCTCAAAACTACTTAACTTTGTCACTAGCTTACTTTTAACAGCTGCGTTGCCAATGAAACTAAGCATAAACCCCGAAATAAGAATAAACGTATACTTCAGCATACTCCCCCCAAAATATAATAAAAAATTAATTGTTATAATCTTTTATTCGATTTTATAAGGAGCCACAATGGAGAATAATATAGCATTCACTAAAAACAAGCTTAAACACCTATAACCACTCAGCATCAAGATAGTAAGCTGCAACGCTTGATGCCGTTATGTCGTGATTTCTAAAGTTTTCTTAAATATGATGTGGGTTGATTAAATACCGCACCGCTGCTGAGACAAACTATCGTTTAAAAACTCAGAGACACTACATGTCCTGACTTTTGGTAAGTAATCTCTTTGATACATCATATCCGATTCAAAACCATTGTTTGGAAATAAATTTCTATAGTTAAATCCGATGGTGTTTTGATCTTCATTTCTAATATCAGGCAAAAATTTATAGCCTAAATCACTCACTTTTCTTTGTAACGCATCGTTTGCCTTTGAATAAACAATCGTGACGAATCCGTCGGTGTCTGGTTTTGCAAACTGATCAGGAACGCACCCCATCGTGATATTATTTGCAATATCTTGAGCACATAAAGACCAATACCTTACTTGAGGTGAATCCACATAGCTTTGTCCACTATAAGATGGAGCCTTAAATTTAATGATAGAAACAGAATCATCAAATAATTTATTAAACTCTAAGACATACCAAGGCACAGCAGAATTTCCACCAAAACCAAACCTATCAAACCAACTTGGTGCCCTCACAAATGGATAGTCTGTTTTATGTTGAGACCCTTTTACTAAGTCTACATGTTTTTGATTTAAAATAAATGATTCAGATTGATAAGGTTCTGGGCATTCTGCAGCTTCACCAGTTTCGGCATCGTAAGCGTAAACTCTAGGTAAGTCTTTTCTTTGGATGTCTTCTCCATCAGTAGGAGCATATACCCTATAAAACATAGACATGTTTTGTTTACCTAAAAGTAATCCTGCTTTTGGGAACTTAATATTATGTGCACCGGGAACAGGGTCAACCCCGTCATCTGTAATGAAAACTTCATAAGGAATCCCGGCGTAATTTTCCATACTTTCCATTCGATCAGCATTCATGATTTCATAATCATAGATTTGATCCACCTTGTTTTGAGTATATTTGTGGTAAGTCTCAAAGCTAACAAACCTAGCTTCTGGCATTTTACCTCTTATTTTAAAAACATATTTCGAGTTTAGGTTTTTTCTTTCCATGGTAAAAAGACCGTATGCTGCAAAAGTATCACCAGAAAGATCTGTTGGCTTTTCTGGCCCTATTTGAAGTTGGCTGGCATCAATCCAATTGTTATCACAAAGATTAACGTGTGTTTCGACGGAGTATCTTCCGGTGCGACTAAGATCAATTTCTATTTGCGGGATATCTTGAGACTCTTCATGTTCATCACCTAAATCCGTTTTTGGAACTTCTATAGTTTGATCTTCTGATAATTCTGTTTGTTCGCGGTTTTCAACTTCAAACTTCCCGAATTGGGCAGGAGATCTACCGCAATAGACCAAGAATAAACTTGATACGATAATAATACTTAAATTTTTCACGCTTGATTCCTCTAGTACGTCATGTGACTAATCGGACCTTGAAACCACTTCTTGAGAAATCCGCAAATTTTACAACTTAAACCAATGAAGACAATGAGATACAAGAGAGAAGCGGTCGTTAAAAAACCCCCTTTACCAATAAGGCAAAGAGGGTTTCTGCTTTTTTCTGATGAAGAGTTTTAGCTAATTGCTGGAACTCTTAAAACCTGTCCTGGAAAGATTTTATCGGGATGAGCAAGCATTGGCTTATTTGCTTCAAAAAGTACTGGGTACTTCATTGCATCACCATAAACTTCCTTCGCAATCTTAGAAAGACTGTCTCCAGATTTAACGGTATAGAAATCCGAGGCTGCTTCTGTAGAAGCTACCTGAATTTGGTCTTCTACTTTTTCTATGCCGTTTGTATTTCCAACCAACAATACAAGTTTTTCTTTTTGTGTGTGGTCGTTCATACTTCCGGTTAATGTAGCAGTTCCATCAAGATATGCCGCTTTTACATCAGCTGCATTGATTCCCATACTTGCAGTCACTTCTGTTAATTTGCTAGCAACATCAGAATCGTCGCCCCAATTAAACAGTTTTTCGCCCGCATCTTTAACGAATGAAAGTAAACCCATGTTCACTCCTTTCTCTTAGCTTAATAAGTTCTTAGCCATGTTCAGTGCTCCAGAAACACCACCAATAGAGTCTAAGATATTTCCGTCAGGACTTGATTTATCAACCATCTGAGGAAGAGCCGATTTTAGTCCAGATAGAAGTGAGCTGCTATCAGTTCCCATGCTTTCTGCAGTTTCTTTGATTTTATCAGCACCAAAAATGCCTTCTACTTGTTGCTCAGAGATTTCTTTGTTGTCGCCAGTTCCTAGCCAAGAACCAACTACATCTCCTAGGTCACCACCTTGCAGTTTACCTACAAGTCCCGCAATGTTTAAGCCGCCGCCTGAGCTTTGACCTAATAAGTTACCTAAAGCTGATTGTATTAAGTTCTGTTGGATCCCAGATCCCATTTTATTTGCAAGTAATTCTGCACCGATTTTCATAATGTCCATAATTAAGTTCCTTTATCAAATGTATTTACATTGATGCATTATACACTACCCATAGAAAAATTGCTGAAAGCGGACTCATATTAGACTGTTATTTGTGCTACTTTTCGTTTTTTGGATGTTTTTTACTCGATTTAAGCTTCACAAGCTTAAGAAGTGGGCGAATATCCTCTAACTCAAGTGGTTCATTTTCTGGTTTTATAGTTTCTTTTCTAGGCACCAACTTAGGTGTTGCTTTCTCACCTTCAGGTTTAGAGTTTAATCTTTCGTCGTTTCCTCGAAGGATAGGAGGGAGCTTTGGTTTTGAGGATTTTGACTTTTGTTTTGCTTCTAAGAGCTGCTGCTTACGTCTTTCTTTTTGTTTTTGATACTGCTCTTTACGACGTTGCTTCATCTCTTCTTTGCGTTTGATGTAAGCTGGGCTTTCTTGAAGACGCTTTTTAGCTTCTTGGTACATTTTCTTGCGGTACTCTTTTGCCTTTTGCTTTCGTAGAGCTGCTTTTGAGATTTTGTCTTTTTCATCCATAAATTTAGTTTAACGATTTTAAACGATGTTTCAATGTTTCATCGAATGACATTGCTAGATACGAATACTGACCATAAAAAAAACAGGTGTTCTTTTCTAAAGCTTTTACAACTCTTTCAGCACAACTGTTTATAGAACCACAAATTGTTTTTGACAAAGACTAAAATTACAATTATTACATAGGGTTAATAATACATTTTTATATTTAAACCATAACAAAGTTTAAACAAAAAGCTTAACTCATACAAAGGACCCCCACCATGATGAAATTGCTTCCTTCGATTGCATTGCTTCTTTATCTAATGAGCCCAGTTGTGGCTTATGGAGAAAAAGATCTCACCAATATTGGCCCACTTACTGCTCGCTGTTACCAAGCCTTCGATAGTTCCTCTTCTCAGTCTAGCGACGAACTAAAAAGCGTTATCAATGAACTAGACCAACAAGGCCTTGATACCCTAGAAGCAAGTATTGCAAAATTTATAGAAGTTGTTGTGAGAACTGGCATACTCCCAGAAGACATTGAGCATAAACCTGAACTGCAAGCTGTAAGAAATATCCTTACTGCTAAAAATATTAGTCAAGTGAGAGATTTCATCACTCAAGCAAACTCCAAAGACAGCCGCCAAACGACTGAAGCTGTCATTTTTGATGATGCCGTAAACCAAAAACCGGCTGTCGGTAACAACAAAGTATTTATACCTCTATTTCATGAGAATTCTGTAATACCTTTTAAAACCGAAGAGGCTTTGGCACAACACACAAAAGAAATCAAAAGAAAAGAATGGTGGATAAATTTATACAAAAGATTAACTGTTAAAACAAAAAACATCGATGAACAAGCCGTTTCACGCTTTATTTCTATGCTAGAAGAAAAGATCAAGCTGCAAGAGTTTGGATCAGCCATGCAAACTCTTCTCGAAAAAGACAAGCTAACAGACGAGCTAAATAGTGTTTTTAGTCATGTTGAACTATCCATGATGGCCATCAAAAGTATTTCAGCAAAAATAGTTTTCTTAGAAAGCGTATTAAACTCAGATATCATGGCAACTTTAGGTCAATCTGACGACAATGCAATAGAGTCAGGGTTTTCTACTAAAGAGCTCCCTGTTCTTGGCAATAAAGAAATTGCTACTGCACGAGCTAGGTCAGATGATTTGAAATTCTTATTAAAACAAGAGACAAAAACCCTTTTAAAGGCCTACCCTTTGTACCAAGGGCTCATGACACACTTAAATATGATTATCACAAGCACTCAATGTGGTATTCAGTGTAAATCTGCAGCTCTTACTTTTGTATCTCAACTAGATGCTTATAAGCTTCCAAAAGCTACCACCTTAGAAACAATACAAGCTGACTTAGTCAGTGAGTTTGACAGTTTTGTACCTGTAGAAGCATTTGATAAAGACTACACAAAACTGCTTCGTGCAGTTGGTGAGTCTAGCGTGGACTTTCACAAAGAAATTGATCGTTTTGCCAATAATCCTGAAAGTCAATTAAGACAGCTTGATTTTCAAATTAGTCGCCAAAAAAAGAAACTATGGAAATGGGTTTTTACGGGAGCAGTTGCCACAGATATCATTGAATTTACGCTGAGTAAACTTGGAGTTCGATTAGGTGCGATTCGTGTCCCACTACTAGGACAAGTTTCTATCCCGGGCATAAAGTATTTATATCGAGGCCATCAATCTGATCGCGGCCAAGACATGCACCTTGGTGATTTATTTACCCTTAAAAATGATGGCACCACGATCGCCAATAAAATTGATGTCCTCTCAAAACTTGCATTGAAAGATAAAGAATACCTTGTATCAATATGGCGAAAGACTGAGTTACGAGGAATGGTTTTTGATATGATCACTGAGATTGAAAGCAGTGATAAACTGAGCGTACAATATGAACTCTTTTTGAAAAAATTAATGAGAGCCAAAGAGTCTTATTTAATGTTGGGTGACAGCAAACCCTCTACACCTCCGGGTTTCTTCTCTAGTATGAAACGAAATGCTGCATTAGCCATTTCTCTAGCAGCTACATTTGTTTATGCCACTGGTAGTTTAACAACTTTTATTGGAAATCCAGATGACCTGTCTTTCCTTCCAAACCTAATTGACTCACTAGGAATTGACTACCTCCAAGGTGGAGCTCAGCAAGTTCTAGATATGATAAACAACTGGTTTTCTAGTTTAGGGAATGACGGACTAGGAGTTTCTCCCGGTGACCTTGACGGAATTATTGACGGTATCAATATTGATGATCTTGATGTGGATGAGTATAGAGAGTAAAACCAAGACTCATCACTAAAACATAAAAGGTGATTTATTCACAAAGCATACTGGCTTTATGGGTAAATCACCTTTATTTTTAGTTGACCTAAGACTATGATTTAACTGATGATTTTATTTTTATTTTAGTTCTCCACTCACCGGGCCGATCAGCACCTTAACGAACGGTCACTAAGGGAAACGATCTATGAAATTTCTTATTATTACATTAATTGCATTACTTACTTCTGTTGCTTGTAAAGACGAGGAAGTACCGGCATCTTCTCAAACGATTCCAGCAAACTTACCGGATGAAACAGAAGACACATTAAATGATGGACCTGACAACGGCATAAACTCAGAGGATTTAACAGTCGATGAACCTGAAATTGATAGCATATTAGAAGATCCTACTAACACCAGTACAGCAAGTATAGAGTTTGCGGCGATTCAATCAGCTATTGAAGCAGTCCAAGCATCTGGCGAAAACTTAAGTTATAGAGCTTCTTGTATTATAGGTGGAGATTGCACAATATTTATCAATGATGTTGAAACAACTACTGTTCCACATGCAAATATAGATCAAGTAGAACCTTTCATTCAAGGTATCATTCCTGGTTTTGCACTTGATGATACTCCAACGACTGATACGACGACTGATACGACGACTGATACGACGACTGA
>JALZUQ010000003.1 GCA_023301465.1 Oligoflexales bacterium | reverse complement strand
GAAGGAAAACATTTAATTATTAGAATTGTATCAATGTTAAGTAAATTGTGTCGTTAACGACGATCAGGATCACCGCTCTTTGAGCTGATCACGATCACGACTACGTTCACGTTAGAGCGTGAATCGCCCTCATCTCAACTAAAGCAGATCAATTTTACTTAAAAAAAACCGGACTTTCGAAAAAGCCCGGTTAAAATTCTAATACTCAAGTTAAGAAAGACTATTTGTTACCTTTAGCCTGATCTTCTTTATGCTTTGCAACAATCTGTGCCTGAATATTTGTTGGTACCGCACGGTACTTTGCAAATTCCATCGTAAAGGTTGCTTTACCTTGAGTTTTGGAGCGAAGATCCGTTGAGTATCCAAACATCTCTGATAATGGAACTTCTGCAAGAATGACAACATAATCTTCCATCATGTCTGTACCAAGAAGCATTCCACGACGTGAACTCAAATCACCTTGAACGGTACCTTGGAATTCCATTGGAGTTTCTGCTTCTACTTTCATGATTGGCTCTAAGAGCTTAGGATCTGCGGCTAAGAAAGCTTGCTTGAAAGCAGCTTTTGCACAAACCTTAAATGCCATTTCTGATGAATCCACTGGGTGAAAACCACCATCATCTAAATCAAACTGAGTCTGAATAACTTGGCAACCTGCAAGAGGTCCCTTCACAATTGCTTCGTTAAGGCCTTTTTCGATACCCGGTATGTATTCTTTTGGAATAGACCCACCAACAACATTATTCTTAAAAATATATGTTTCTTCTGATTCTACAGGTAGTGGAGTTAACTTTCCGACCATGTGAGCGTACTGACCAGAACCACCTGTTTGTTTCTTGTGTTTGTGGTCATACTTTGCAACCATAGAAGGTGCTTCACGGTAGTTAACTTTTGGCTGCCCAACGACTACGTTTGCTTTGTATTCACGTTGAATACGCTCAACATAAATCTCCAAGTGAAGCTCACCCATTCCTGCAATGCGTGTTTCGTTACTCTCTTTATCTACCCAAACTCTAAATGTTGGATCTTCTTTTTGGAATCTATTCAATGCTTTTGAAAGTTTTGTTAAGTCATCTTGCTTCTCTGGCTTAATAGATAGTTCAATCACTGGCTCTGGCACAAAGATGTTTTCTAGGGATAAGTTTGTACCTTCCTCACAGAAAGTGTCACCAGATGCACAGTCGACACCTACCATCGCAACAATATCTCCAGCATAAGCAACATCAACATCTTGCTTTTTATCGGAGTGCATCCTCACGATACGCCCAACACGCAGTTTCTTTTTCATACGAGAATTATATGGAGACTCGCCCTTTTTGAGGGAGCCCTGATAAATTCTTGTGTAAGTCAACTGACCGAAAGTCTCGTCGGTAATCTTAAAAGCCATCGCTACAAGAGGTAAATCAGCTTTAGGATAAATTTTTACTTCTTCGCTTTTATCGTTATCTGTCGCGGTGTATTGGCGGTCTAGTGGAGTCGGCAAGTAACGATCAACTGCATCTAATAGTGGCTGAACGCCTTTGTTTTTAAAAGCAGAACCCATAAACACTGGCGTCAACGAACGAGCTAAAACAACTTCTCTAGTTACCTTATGGATAAGTTCTTCTGGAACTTCTTTTTCTTCGAGCATGAGCTCCATCATCTCATCGCTATGCATCGACAATGCATCAAGCATAATAGCACGATACTCATCTGCTTGTTCTTTCATGTCCGCAGGGATTGGCTCTTCACGAACAGTTTCGCCTTTTTCGCCATCATGGAAGTAAGCAACCATACGTACTAAATCTACAGCACCCTGATAATCATGCTCTGAACCAATAGGAATTTGCATTGCAACTGCATTATGATTTAGTTTTTCTCGAAGCTGACCAATAACTCGGAAAGCGTTTGCTCCAGCACGGTCCATCTTATTAATAAAAGCAAGACAAGGAACGCTATAACGTTTCATTTGTCTATCTACAGTAATCGACTGAGACTGAACTCCAGAAGCTCCGCAAAGAACTAAAATAGCACCATCGAGTACCCTTAGAGAACGTTCTACTTCTACGGTAAAGTCAACGTGACCCGGTGTATCAATGATATTAATCGTAATATCTTTCCAGTTTACTTGGGTAGCGGCAGAAGTAATTGTGATACCGCGTTCTTTTTCGAGTTCCATGTGGTCCATCGTGGCACCATCACCAGCTCCCCTGACTTCTCCAATTTTGTGGATCAATCCAGTGTAGAATAAAATACGTTCTGTGAGTGTTGTCTTACCGGAATCAATGTGTGCAGAGATTCCAATGTTGCGAACTTTTTCTAGTTTAAGAGCCATAACCCCGTCCCAAAATATTAAATGTGAATGATCAAACTCCAAGACCAAAAAAGTTTAAAGTCGAGAAATCCGTAGCATCTTTTCTATAACATCCCAAGATATTAGCAACTTAAGATTCATGATAAAAGCCCCCTCTTCATATAGCCAGGTATAAGCCATTGATTTAACTTACTTATTTTAACGTAATATTTTCTCTACGATATTTTTTTTGAAAGAATCCTAAACATTTTTTGAATTTGTTCGATAACTGACCATGATGCTTGTTTCATCAAGGAGTTAACTATGTCAGATGATAAAAAACAAATACTGGATTTAACAGACGGAACCCTTGCTTCTTCTGCTGCCAGCTTTGGCACGATGCAATCTGAGCCTTCTTTCCAATTAGCTGAACCAACAGCGGTCTTGGGCACAGGCCAACAAGACCAAGGTTTTCTTGATTTATCTACTACCGACTCCTCTGCTGGAGGCTTTGAATTAGCAACTAGTGCAGATCATGCTTTTCTTGCACCAGAAGCAGAAAACCATACGATCATGGGAGATAATGGGGATATTGAGCTTTTGGGAGCTAGCGGTAACATAGGATCTGATCGATCATATTACAAAATATTTGCTGCTGTCATTGCTCTATGCGTTATTAGCACGGCATCCTACTTTGCTTATGAGCACTTTGCTGGAAGTGATCAAGCTCCAATAGTCAAAACTGAAACGAATAACTCTTCTAAAAAATCAAAATCGAATGAAACTGAAGTCATAGCTGAGGCGGAAGAAGCAAAAGTTGATAGTATTGAAGAGGAAATTGGCAGCTCGATCACTGAAGTATCTGATAACTCAAACTATAACACACTAGAAAACCTTTACGCTTCGATTCCAAATACCTATATCAATGACAAAGGTAACATGGGTGAGTTTTGGTCTAAAAGAGCACAAAAAAAGTTAATAAAAGGCCTAACACACAGATTCATTTTCAAACGCTTACAAACAATTCGCATGATAAGAGCCGCAAGAAAGCGTGGAGCTGATACTCTTTTAAGAGACTTTTTGATAACTGATCAGAAGTTTTGGTTAAAATTTGAAGCTGCTCAAACTCTTGTGGAATTTGGTGAAGTTCTTTCAAGGTCTGAGATTCAAAATTTATTTGGAAATACGAGACAACCTTTGGTTTCAAGGTATTTTACGAGGTTCCATGAGGCACATGATAATTCAACTGCATATTTATTAAGGTACGCAATACCTTATGTCAGTGGATCTGCGAGAAAAAATGCTTTAGTAGCATTATTAAACCAGCCTCATTCATATGATAATAAACTATACCTAACTGCAGCATTAAATGATCCCTCAGAGCAAATCAGTAACTGGGTCAATGTGCAACATAGTAAGGGTAAAGTTATTTTAGCAAAAAGAACTGAACTCGCAGCTAATCGAACTAATATCGTTGATAACCCCACTACTTCTGGATACACAGTCGCAAAAGAATATGATGGAATAGCGTCAGCCTCCGATTATGATCTAGAAAACGAATCCTCTGAAAGCCAAGAAATGGATCTCATTGAAGTAGAATCAATGAGTGAAAGATGGGAAAACGACTTAGAAAAAGCGAATGATTCCATACCTGAAATCAAGGAAATCGAGTTTTTCTGAGAAGAATAGTAAACAGGTAACAACAACTAAAATGCTAAATATGATAGACTTGCAATAAATGATTTTAATATGAGGAAAAACAACTCATGCGAACACGCACTCTAGTGGTTATCATTGCGGGACTATTCTTTTGTGGGCTATACATTTATGCAAATGTCGTCGCCCCACCAAAGTCCAAAATAGATTTACAAACGAGAGATAAAAACAACCAATAAACTTTTGCCAGTATATACTTGATTGTGTAAGGTATCAGCATGGAAAGTTTATTTCATTTTATTCACGATGCTCACAGCCTATTGATTGTAGGTTGTTTAATCATTGCGATTATCATTCTTGGTAAATCCGCAGATATTTTAGTAGAAGCCGCTGTTTCTTTATCCAAAAAACTTAGCATTCCAACCGTTATCGTGGGTGCTACGATTCTTAGCTTAGGAACTACCACACCAGAAGTTGTTGTTTCCGTCATGGCTGCATTTCGAGGAAACCCAGGATTAGCAATGGGTAACGCTGTTGGATCTATCATTTGTGACACCGGCCTTATCTTAGGCCTAGCTTGTGTGATTGGACCCCTTCACGTAGACCGAAAAGCAATCGAGTGGACTGCATGGTTTCAACTTATTGCAGGTGGTTTACTAATTTTAGTTTGCGTCCCATTTGGAAACCTAAGTTCTATTTTTTCCTTAGGTGGAAGCATGCCGCAATGGGCAGGCTGGGTTTTTCTTGCTTTACTTGTTGCTTATATGGTCTTTAGTATTTTTAGTGCAAAATCTAGTTCACAGGAATCAGAACCCGAAGAAGACGAAGACCCCACAACCCTTATTCTCGGAAAACTTTTTATATGCCTTGTTTTTGTGATTCTCAGCTCTGAGCTTTTAATTCACTCAGCCACTGAGCTTGCTACTCGCATGTCGATTCCTGATAGTGTTATTGCAGCAACTCTCGTCGCTTTTGGTACTTCTCTACCTGAGCTTATTACAGCACTCACTGCACTCAAGAAAAAACAAAGCGAACTCGCTGTAGGGAATATTATCGGTGCTGATATTTTAAATGTCCTTTTCGTAGCAGGAGCTGCAGCAACAGTCACACCAGAGGGACTTGCTGCTCCCGGTCATTTCTTTTATTTAGTCTTTCCTGCGATGATGGTCATTTTATGTGTCTTCCGCTGGGCTACTTATCAAAGTAAACCAGTTATGCCTAAATTTGCAGGCTGGCTTTTACTAGGACTATATGCCTTTATCACCATCTCTAGCTTTTTAGTTACAAGCTGATACCATGAGTGATTTTCCTTTTTCACATTCAGCACAAACACGAAAAAAACACTTCATTAAAATCTGTATGATTGGGTACGCACTTATGGCATTAGCCGGTGGTGCATTAATGTATTTTAGTAGTGACAATATGCTAGAACATTTTTTTATCACGTCAAAGACCATGAATATTTTCCAGTTTTTAGCTATTATTTCGTGTGGCACTGGCTTATTGGTTTCAAGTGCATATATCATCGACTCTTTCTCAGAAGATCTCAAAGAATTAAGAAAAACCATCGAAGAGCTTTTGACAGATATGAGTATCGGATTAGCATTTCTCCTCGCAGTTCTTAGTGGAGTGGGAGAAGAGCTTTTATTTCGAGGTGGCATTCAACCTTTTTTAGGCTTATTTGCAACGTCTCTTTTGTTTGGTATCATACACATTGGACCGAATGGCCGTATGAATTTATGGACTGCGTGGTGTGTTTTTGCAGGCTTAGTGCTAGGGTGGTTGTACGAGAGTTTAGGAACTATTTGGCCTGTGATCATTATTCACTTTCTCGTCAATTTTACTTCTTTTTTATCTATACGGAGTGAACAACGCTCCAAAAAGTAAGGGTTTCACTTTATGAGCTACAAAGATCTTTCAAACGTTTTTGAAAAATATAACCACATCCAGCATATCAATGGTGTTTTGTATTGGGATGAGTCTTCGATGATGCCAAAAGGTGGAGGCTCCATCAGAAGCAAAGCTATTGCAACTCTAAATACGCTTGGGCATAACATGTTGTTAGACTTAACCCTTATAGATAAATGCAGTGCAGCAAAAAGTGAGTCTTTAGAAGCTTGGGAAGAGAAAAACCTAGCCCTCATGGAAAGACAACTGAAAATCAACCAAGGATTTACACCAGATTTTATTGAAAGAAAGTCATTATTAGCATCAAAATGTGAGCAGCTTTGGCCTGATTTCAAAAAAAACAACGACTGGAATGGGTTCAAACCTTATTTACAAAAGCTAGTCGATATCAGCATTGAAGAATCTAAAATCTTATCGGACCTTCTTGAACTAAATCCTTATGATGCTCTTTTAGATAAATACGAACCGGGTCTTCTTATGGAACATATTGACCCTGTTTTTGACGCACTCAAAAAAGAACTCCCTCAACTCGTCCAAGAAATCACAAAAAAACAAAAATCAAAACCTCAACCGTTTTGCAAAGTACCTCAAGAAAAACAACGTAGTTTGTCTTTATTTCTTATGAAAAAACTTGGGTTTGACTTTGAACGAGGAAGACTTGATACCAGCCCTCATCCGTTTTGTGGTGGAGACCCAAGAGATGTCCGTCTGACCACTAAATATCACGAAGAAGACTTTTCAAGCAGCATCATGGGAGTACTTCATGAAACTGGACACGCCATGTACGAACAAGGCCTACCTCAAAAATGGCTAGATCAACCTGTCGGAAAAGCGATTGGAATGGCTGCACATGAAAGCCAATCACTTTTTATTGAAATGCAAATATGCCGTAGTGAAGAATTCATTCAATTCTTACAACCGCACCTTGAAGAACACTTTGGAAAAGACACTTCATTAAGCCTCGAAAATCTCCGTCAAAATTACCGCAACGTAGAACCCGGGTTTATCCGCATCGACGCCGATGAAGTCACCTACCCTCTTCATATTGTTTTACGCTATGAGTTAGAACGTGCTTTGTTTGATGGGTCATTAAAAGTTGATGACGTTGCAGAAGCTTGGAACTCCAAAATGGAAACTTATCTTGGCATAAACCCAAAGGACCAACACAGCAAAGGCTGTCTTCAAGATGTCCATTGGCCTGCAGCACTTTTTGGTTATTTCCCCTCTTATACTTTAGGTGCTTTGATTGCAGCCCAACTTAAAGAGACGATGCAAAAAGCACTACCAAACATGAAACAAGATTTATTAAGTGGTGATTTCTCAAATATTTTTAAGTGGCTTCGCTCAAACTTTCATGAGCATGGCAGCTTTTACACCACACCTGAACTAATTCAAAAAATTACTGGGCAAAGTGTTTCTGAAAAAGCATACCTTGATAATATTCGCATTCGTTACCTAGGTTAATAAACATTCACAAAAAATCAGCCACAGAGTAAATACAACCTATTTTCAGCCTTTAAAATAATAGCCATGCATCTTTAAATCAGTAGTAGGTAATAAGTGACAGTTGACAATCAGCTCCACTATTTACGACAATACAAACATACTTAACCACCATAAATTCATGTGAGGCATCAACATATGAGCGATTATTTTTTGAATCGATCAAACTGGCAAACAAACCCCAACTACTCCGAAGAACTCAAGAAAGTTTATCGTTACAACGAAATACTCAATCACCCTAAAGGCATCCTCACTGGAACATTAACCTTAGACCCTCTTAGCGAATACCCTCCCCACGTACACCAAGTATCAGAAATGTATTTTGTAATACAAGGAGAAGCACGCTGGACAGTAAACAAAGAAACAAAAACCGTAAAAACTGGTGATTGGATATACCACCCAGAGAACGCCATTCATTCTTGGACAAATATTCAAAACACCCCCCTTCAACTGCTTTGGATCAGATGGCAAGAAGAAGCCAATATGGAACTAGAAGAAAACGCTAAATTGTGTTGATAACAGACAAATTTAAAAATCAGACACTACATACAGTGTTTTTTGATTTCACTACTTGACATTAACTTTCAGATTAGAGACAACCTCAGTAGAAATTTCAGTTAATTTTTCTAAAATAATTCAGCATTTTAACAGAGTGTTGAGTGTGGGTAAGAGGGGGGTCTCTATGTCTGTTTTGGTACGTGCTATTGCTCTATCTATGTTGGTGTTATTTAGTTCGGCTTTTGCATTTGGTGTCACCGTTGATCCTCCAAAACCACCCATAAAAATCATGTCCTACAACTTAGAAAACCTTTTTGATGAATTTCACGATACTGACAAAAACGACCTCACGTTCACACCTACTGGCACTGAAGGAAAAGCAGCATATTGTGAAACTATTCGTAATTTTTGGTACAAAAAAGAATGCTACGTCAATTGGACAACCGATAGAGTCAACGACAAAATGGATAGGCTTTCTAGAGTTATTAAAAACGATACTCAATCCATTCCAGATATTTTAGTTACCTCTGAAATTGAGAACAAGAGCATCGCTGAAAGACTAAACTCCAGACTAGGCTTTGATGATATTGCAATAACCACAAGTCCCGACCGCAGAGGTATTGATGTTGCAATCTTTTATAAAGAAAACGAAAACTTGAGCTACGTCTCTCAAAAAGACATCGTTTTAGACTACGCACGCATGGAAAAAGAGACAGGACTCCCCTCCAAACCTACTAGAAATATCCTAGAGGTTCGCTTTAAACTGTATGAGAAATACACCTTATTTGTTTATGCTGTACATTTTCCATCACAAGCTGCACCAGCCTCTGTCAGAACTGCTGTTGCAAGGCAACTCCAAGACCATCTTCTTAAGCGAAGAAGTCAAATACGCAACGCCCACTACTTACTTGCAGGGGATTTTAACACCCTCCCGACTGATAAGCCCAATGCCATTGAAGATGTTCTTCAAAATACAAAGTTTGAGTTAAACGATGTGCACACTGCTTTTAACAACGACAAAAATATCAAAGTAAGTATCAAGAACTCAATACCTTTCGGAACGTATTTCTATGCACGTAAAATGTCTTGGAACATGTTAGATCGTTTTCTGGTAAGCGACAATCTTGATGTCTACAAAAAAAGAAGCTGCAAAACAGGCCTCATGCTAGATGCTGCTGAATATAGAATTCAAACCAGTGACTTCTACACAAAAACCTATACTTATTCACAACCAAAAGAAACCGATGTCACAAGACCTCACTCAGGCACCAACATAAAAGGAGTACCAGCTAAATTTGTAGTAAAACCTCAAGCTGGCGTGACAGAATTTGGGTACTCAGACCATTTTCCAATCATTGCTGAGTTTAAAGAAATGACAAGAAAACCAAACAGCAAGCATTGTCCCGGCGATAAAAAATACTTTTACTCACCAAGAAAATAAATCATTCAAAATTAAAAAAAACGCTCCTGATATCAATCATGAGCGTTTTTTGCTTAACTCTAGGATAGAACTTATTTTTTACCTCTGGATTGCAACCTAAATAGGTACGGCAAAAAAACAGGGCAAAACCTCTTGAACCACACCGCAAATTTTCCATGCCATGTAATCACAGCCTCTTGTTTACGCTTATCGATTGCTCTTTTGATTTGCCGAGCAGCTACATCTGTATCCATTGCTAGTTTTGGTTCTGATTTTTTTTTGCGTTCTAACACAGCACCTTGTTTGTTTCGAATCCGTATATCAGATTTTACAAACCCTGGGTAAATCATCGTTACACTGATTCCCTTTGGTTTAAGCTCATGATACAAAGCCTCTCCAAGAGACCTAACGGCATATTTACTCATGGCATAAGCAGATACAGTTGGAGGTGTTAGGTAGCTATTTACACTACCGATAATAGACAAGCTCCCGTTAGACTCTTCTAAAGACTTTAAGGCTGGATATATCGTATGCAATACTCCAAAAACATTTGTTTCAAACTGGTTTCGGTAATCTTTTGTTTGAAGGTTCTTAAACTCACCTCCCACAACGTAGCCAGCATTTGCAATCAAGACATCCAGTCTTTGAAACTGTTTTAGTGAGTCAGCAATCGACTCTGACATTGCTTTTTCATCACACACATCCACTTGAGATACTATTATTTTGCAATCTGGGTATAACCCCACTAGCTCTTGTTTAAGTTGATTCAACAAAGGAACTCTCCGCCCTGTAAAGGTAAGATTATAACCATCCTTTGCATATTCTTTTGCAAGTGCAGCACCGATTCCTGAAGAGGCTCCCGTAATATAACAGTGGGGTCTCATGCATTCTCCTTACTGGGTTTCATTTTTATGTTTCATGCAAATCTGCTAAAATATTAGATAATTTAAGAAAGGTAATCAATCTGTTTTATTTTCAGTGGCTATCCATTTTTATTATTTGCTACCTCGTTTATCAGATACAAAAGCGAGAGCAAAAAACGGGCATCATAAAATCAATTGGTGCAGTTTTAGTATGCTACGCACTTGGTTTGACAGTATCCCTACTTTGTGGAGACTGGTTTTATTTTACAAAAAAATTTCAATTAATAGAAATCACTCTTTTATTATCCTTACCCCTACTTCTACTCAGCACTAATCTTAAAGTAATTATTAAAAAATCACCCACATTACTGAAATACTTTCTTGCTTCATTGGTATCCATAACGGTAGGCGTGCTTGTTACAGTCTTTTGTTTTCAAGGTAAAATTCAAAACCTACCCATGGTATTAGCTGGGATTGAATCTACTTACACAGGTAGCAGTGCAAACTTAATGTCAGTAAAACTAGCTTTA
Source organism: Oligoflexales bacterium (assembly GCA_023301465.1). Taxonomy (GTDB): domain Bacteria; phylum Bdellovibrionota_B; class Oligoflexia; order Oligoflexales; family JALZUQ01; genus JALZUQ01. The sequence continues at coordinate 44,537 of JALZUQ010000003.1, read as the reverse complement.
GATATGAGTGATAAACTATTTCAATTGATATTTGCAGGAGACTTTATCATCGGTGCGATTTACTTATTCATTTTACTGAGGATTACCCCAAAGAAATATTCACAAGAGCCCAGCGAAGAAACCTTACTTACCCACCAGTGCAAATTTAAGATATCAGCATTAAAGTATATTTGTATTTCCATCGTCATCAACGCCATTTGCATCGGGCTATCTGTAGTATTTTTCCAACAAATGGTATCCACTTTTATTATATTAGCAATTACGATATTCAGTACAATATTCACTCATTTTTACAACACAAACAATAAAGAAGAAGGTGTTATTTGGGGTGAATATTTGCTTTTAATTTTTTGTTTTTTGATGGGCTTACAGTTTAAAAACTTTGAGATTAGCCATGAACTACTTTATATTTGTTTTGCCTTCTTAAGTGTACTTACTATTAACGCATGTATTTATTCACTATTTATTTACTTTAGTAAAGCTTCAAAAGATGAAGCCGTGATTGCTCACATTGCATGCGTTTACGGCCCTCCATTTATTTTATTGTTTTCTAAAAACATGAAAAGGCCAGACTTGTTAGCTGCTGGAATTGGTCTTGGGAGTATTGGAATTGCAATCGGAACATTCATGGGGTTATTTGTATATAAAGTTTTATTATTATAAAATAGTTTGAACTTACAATAAAGAAACCTATGCAAAACATCTTTCCTAACCAAGGCCTCTCGCACCAAGAGATCAAATCTGAAATTCAAAACCTAAAACAAAATGATGTTCACTGGAAAGAGGGAAAAAGCTTTTGTTTGTCTTATTTTGGAGGAGATGAAGCTGATAGAATTGCCAAAGAGGTGATCGCTGAGTTTAGCTGTGATAACGCCCTCAACCCAACTGCTTTTCCAAGCTTAAACAAAATGGAAAACGAAGTGGTCATGATGACAAAAGAGGTTCTTGGTGGAGATCAAAACTGCCGTGGAACCATGACAACAGGTGGAACTGAAAGCATCTTGTTAGCAGTAAAGACCGCAAGAGAATGGGCAAAAAAACATAGACCTCAAGCCACTAGACCCAATATTGTTGTACCAGTGACGATTCACCCGGCTTTCCATAAAGCCTGCCATTATTTTAATATTGAGATCACCGAACTTGAAGTAGACCCAATTACTTTTAAACCAAAAATTTCTGACTATCAAAAAACCATCAATCAAAATACCATTCTATTGGTGGGCTCTGCTTCTTCATACCCTCACGGTGTGATTGACCCCATCGAAGAGATTGCCTTGCTAGCAAAATCAAACGGACTATTGTGTCACGTGGATGCGTGTATTGGAGGGTTTGTTTTAGGTTTTTACAAAAAACTGGGCTTTGATGTACCAAAGTTTGATTTAAGTACGGCGGGAGTCACCTCTATATCATGCGATCTTCATAAATATGGGTTTACCCCCAAAGGAGCGTCAGTCATACTTTACAAAGACGCTGAACTAAGAAAAAATCAGTTTTTTTGTACCACTGCTTGGCCGGGTGGAGTCTATATATCACCTAGCATTCTTGGTTCAAGATCTGGAGGCCCTATTGCAGCTGCGTGGGCTATCATGAAATTTTTTGGCTTGAATGGTTACATGGAAAAGTTCAAGCAAATTCATAAAGTCACACATGATTTTCATAAGCGTATAAATGCTATTGATGGACTACAAACCATTATGGAAAAACCCGAAACAAGTATTTTAGCTATTCAATCAAAAGAATGTAATATTTTTCGATTAGCAGATTTACTTACCGAAAAAGGATGGTGTTTTGATAGAAACACCTCCCCTGAAAGCATTCACCTCACCATCATGCCGGGACACGAAGAGATCATGGATGTATTCATGAAGGATGTAAAAGAGCTATTAGAAGTAGCAAAAAAAGAATACACTTCCACCTCAAAAGTAAAGCAATCTATGATGAAATCATTTATTAAAGTAGCACCTAAAAACTTAGTGCAAACACTTGCAAAACAACAAACCAATCAAGTCACTAATCAAGACGCACCATCAGAAACTGCATCTATTTACGGATTAATGGGGTCACTCAGTAAGAAAGGTGCTCTTAAAGATATTGCTCTTGACCTTATTGATAAGCTTTATAAAAATTAATACTACTTAATGAACATAGAAAAAATGACCCGACAATTCCTTCAGAAACGTCCAAAAACCACACAAGTGTCAAAACTACAAGCAGCAAGATTTCAATAATTTCGGTATGTTATAGAAGCATACTATTTGCATTATTGGAATTCTCAGTTGATTAACATCAACAGACTTATTAAAAACTATTAAATACGAGGGACAAAGATGAAAATTAAATTATTGATAACAGGAATTGGTTTAATGATGACTGCTTGCGGTGGAAGCTCGAATTCAGGCTCTAATGAAAAAATTTGTTCTGTTTCAGATTTACTGCAACAAGGTGAGTATCAATCACTAGAAGCTAAAATCATAGACTTATCTGCAACCTCAAACCAGACAAACCAAACATATTTAGAAAGAGCTGAAGACATAAGTACATATAAAACAAGCTCAGAAAACCTATCTGAATCATTCCCATATCAATGTGATAGCAGCATAACGAAGAACGATATCTTAAACTTGACGAATACATTTACTGACTCCGAAAGCAAAGCCATATCGAATGCCGAAACACTAGGAAAAGTTCAATATACCAATGGAAATTGCTTGCCTGAAGTAAAGGATCTTCACAAAAACCTTGAATCCTTAAAGAGTGAAGCAAACCAACTTTCTCTTAATTTAAACTCTGAAAATATACAAACCATTGCTCCTCGCATAATTTCGATCACAGAAGAAATGATCACAGGCTTTGAAACCTTAAGAGATGATTACGCTCCAAACGCTGACGTTTGTGAATTAGATGACTCTATAGCAGCTGTTGTTGTGCTAAGTGATGCTAATAAGACAGTTACTGACCTTAAGTCTAAACTATCTGAGACTAAAAATATTTTAGAAGCAAACTAAAAAACTTCCCCCTTTATGAACTATTATTTATAAGGGGGAAATTTAAAGTTATAAAAAAACCACAACGAACGAGATAGACAGCTACGAAAGCAGATTCTTCAACCCTTTAAAGAGTCATACGTATCTAAACCTAAAATCACAGAATTCACCTTTGCTGGCAACGAACTACCTACAAAGCAATTGTTCTTTGACTTAGAGTATAACTCCGAGGATGTCACTTCATAAAGCTTATCAAAGTCATCAATAATAACTCCGCGAAACTTTTCACCTACCTTAAATCCACCAAACCCATCTTTTAGTCCTAAAAACTTAGAGCCTTCAGTAGAAAAAACCTGCACTAAACGTTGAGATGTTAAAATTTTTCTTCGATATAAGTCTAATAGCACTCTTAAGGATGTTTGAAGACCTGTTGTGCCATAAGCCGCAGCTTTAAATGACACATCTTTAGAGCTATGTTCATGAGGAGCATGATCCGTGGCTACGAAATCTATATCTCCATTTGCCAAGCTTTTTTGAAGGTAGTCTCTAAACTCACTTTTACGCAAAGGTGGGTTCATTTTAAAATGAGTATTGTCAGGACGAATGTCTTCACTAGAAAAATATAAGTGATGAGGAGAAACCTCGCAGCTTGCTACAAGGCCTTCGGATTTAGCCTCTTTGACTAGCTCTACAGACCGAGGACAAGAAACATGAAGTACATGATACCTCGCTTTTGGAAATTTTCTGAGGCATTCAATATCACGTGCCACCATATCCGACTCGGCTTCAGGGAGGTATGCTTTGATGCCTAACTCTTCTTGGATTTTAGAAGGAGCTAATAGCCCACCATGACCTGCTACCTCAGCATGTTGAAGAACTGGCAAACCCGTACGTTCAGATGCTGCAAAAACCTGCTCCATGATCTCTGTTGAATGCACACCATATCCGTCATCTGTGAATGCATGGATTCCAGACTTTGCTAAAGCATCAAAATCAACAGCCTCACGAGATTTTTGGTTTTTTGATATTGCCACAGACAAACAAACCTTAAACTCGGAATAATTCTCTAGATCAAATAGCTTGTGAGTGGACTTAACCACTTCTGGGTGGTCTAACACTGGTTTTGTATTTGGCATGGTAAGAACCGCACTATAGCCTCCAGCAATTGCTGCCTGAATACCTGTTTCAGGAGTTTCTTTATCTGGTTGACCGGGTGTTCTCAAATGCACCTGAGGATCTACACCAGCAGGTATCAAAACTCTATTAGATCCATCAATAACTTTTTCATCTTGAAGCGGCTCTAAGCTATTAGATTCCTCCAAAAGAATTCCGTCATGAACCCTTAAAGAAGTGACGATTGGGTCTTCGGTGGCTGACCATTTTTGAATACCTTTAATAAAAACTTTTGCGTGCTTTTCTTGTTTCATAGATCCCATAGCCTCCTTGAAGCTTGATTAAACTCTTTTGATATAGATAAATATTTTTCTTGGTTTTTGATGTTACGGTCGAATAGCTTTCTTCCTGATACATAGGTTGCTTCTACCATATGACCGCTACCGCCATACACCAAATGACTCAATGGTAAATGCTTAGGCTGAATCAACAAATGATCGAGGTCAATGACCATAAAATCTGCCTCGTAGCCATCTTCAAACTTTGATGACTGCTGACGTAATGCTTTCGCACCATTAATCGTTGCTAGGTCAAACGCTTCTTGTGCTGGTAGACACTTTGGGTCTCCTGTTTGATGTTTTGCAAGCAGTGCAGCTATTTTCATTTCTTCAAACATATCTAAACTATTGTTTGAAACACTACCATCCGTTCCAAGACAAATATTTACACCGTACTTTTTTGCTAATTCATAAGAAAACGACTGTTTTTGATCCCCACCACTACAAAGCTTCATATTACTAGAAGGGCAATGAACAATACTTACATTAGGCTTATCTCCTAAAAACTCGTAATCGGCTTCACTTAACCAGACACAGTGTGCCATGATAAATGGTCTGTCGAGGACACCCGTTTTGTCTAATAGCTCTATTGGCCTAAGGCCATCATGATCTGCTTTACACTGATCTTCTTCCCACATGTTTTCAGCAACGTGCATATGAACCAAAAGATCATGTTTTATAGATACCTCAGCGACCCACTCTAAATCATCTCGGTGTAGAGAGTAAGGTGCATGCGGCGTCAAAACTCCATAAATACGGTCCTGGGAATATTGCTCAAGAAGGTTAATTCTGTTTTGAATTTTTGTTTTGTATTCACCGGGGAAAATTTTTGGAATGATAGGACCTAAGCTTAAATGAGCAGCTAACCCAGATTGTTTGCATACACCTGCCAGTCTTTCCATATGGAAATACATATCGTTAATAGTCGTCGTTCCAGTGGATAAAATTTCTTGAGTAGCAAAACGCATACCTGCCTCAACATCTTCTGGACTCATTTTTGATTCAGCAGGCCAAACCTTACCTTCCCAGCCCTCTTTAAACGTCAAATCATCTGCAAAACCCTTGAAGAGAGTCATGGCTGCATGGGTGTGGCTGTTGATAAGTCCTGGGATAACCAGCTTATTTGACAGGTCAACTTGTTGATTGACTTGACCTTCAAACTCATTGCTAAATTTTCCGTCAACCACAAAAAAATCGAAGGAATTTCCATCTATTGACGTTGCGTTTTTATATTTTAAAACACTCATTGACGACCAGAAACTTTTCTGAAATTAAAGATAACCTCAAAAATTGTTCTTTGTTTTGGGTGAATTTCCATGAACAAGATATACAGAAAATCCAAAATCAAAAATAAGCCAGTGGTACACAACAAAGTAATCCCTGTACTTTTTAAAAGACCAGTAAATGCTTCTTTATTGTTTTCGATATCATTCATGTTCACAAATTCAACCACTCCAGTTGCACAAAGCATCGGAACAAAAAAAGCAACAAATGCTAGACCATAAAAAAGTGAGTTTTTTAAATAAAGAAGATTCGATGTGCTTTTTTCTTTTGCTACTTCATCATAATAATAATGACCAAGATTTTTAGAAATACGCGGCATCACCTTTAATGGATTTGCCAAATTGAAGAACACATAAGAAACCATTTCTATCAATCCTACTAATGTAAACAACACAGCAAAAGCAAGACATACACCAGACTCCATTTTGGCCCACATAGGCTGGCCTTCAAAAAAAGAGAACTCACCCCATCTTTCATACAGCCCCTCAATAGGCATTAAATCAAGTCCAGCAACCCTAAAGACAGCAAAATATAGCAATATCATAGCAATCCAAAAGCACACCAAAGGTATTGCTACTTGAAAGTGAAAAGCCCAAATTCTGATTCCATGACTAATAGGCTTTTGATTCATTCATCTAACTCCGAATTTTCATCTTCTGTATCATCTTGTAGGTCTTCGAACGGATCCACAATATTTGAGTAATCCTCTAGCCCGCCACTTTCAAGAAACTCATCATCATTCAACACACCTAATTTTTCATTTTTTTTGGAGTTCAACTCTTTGTTATATTTTTTTTCATACTGATTTTTATATTTTTTATATTTATCTAGTCTTTTTAAATTCTCTCGTGCATCTTGAATGGCTTGCTGAGTTTCAATTCGTTTTTGCTCATCTTGTTGTGCTTGATCAATTTTATTAAGCTTCTCAAGTTCTTTTGTGATTCTTTCATATTCGGTTTGAGCTCTTTTTTGACTACCAACAGATTCCTCATCATCTAGCTTAAAAGACTTATCTCCAATTTGTTCACGGTAATCATTTAAAGCTTTATCAAAAAACTTTTCTTCTGCTTTCGGTTTTGCATTTTTTTGATTGATAGACTTAGGAACTTCTTTATTTGCTTTTGGTTTTTTAGGATCCACATCAACTGTTTCTGGTTGTAATGGTCTTGGTTGAATCGCTTTTAGTTTGTCACTTAAAAGTTGTTCGTATTCTCCTTGAGGGTCGGGGGATTTTACAGCAGGCTTAGCTGTAGGGAACTCTTTGGCCTTTTGTTTGATGTTTTCAATCACTTTTTCTGCTTGAGACCCCGGTTTTGGGAGGCTTTGCGAAAAGACTTCACTACACAACAAAAAAACTGCAACCAATATATAACTATTCATATAACCCCACCTACCCTTTGAAGACTCTTTATTAAAACTGTATAATTCTGACTCATGATACCTCAATTCCTTTTAAGAGACGACTGATTCTCGAAAGTAATGGCTCATTAACTGGACTAATTGCCCATTTCCACCCTCACCTCGTAATGCACCCTTCGATGAAGACTGATACGCCATAAAATCAAAATGACTCCAATCGGTTTCTTTTTCTATAAACTGCTGCAAAAAAAGTGCTGCAGTGATTCCACCGCCATAACGTGAACCACTATTTGCGAAATCAGCAAACGAACTCTGAAGAGACCTAAAGTAAGGCTGATAAAGAGGCAGCCTCCATATTAAATCTTGTGTAGCCACTGATGAATTCCATAGTTTTGAAGCGGTTTTATCATTGCTACTAAAGTGCCCTGCAAAATCAAGCCCCACTGCAACTCTCATCGCTCCTGTTAGGGTTGCAAATACAAATAGAGGGCCTCTATCTTTTGCTTTTATAGTTTTTTGAGCGTAGTACAAGGCATCCGCAAGCACCAACCTACCTTCTGCGTCGGTATTATCAATTTCAACAGTCTTGCCGTTCCCCGCAGTGATAATATCACCCGGTCGAAATGCATTTGCAGATACCGCGTTTTCGGCCACAGCAAGGAAACAATCTATATTCAATTTTGTTTTACTAAAAACAGCTTGAGCAAAAGCACCGATTGCCGTTGCCGATCCACCCATGTCTTTTTTCATCAATCTCATGAATTGGGCAGGTTTGACATCCAACCCACCGCTATCAAAGGTGATACCTTTACCCACGAGGATTTTTGTTTTGTTTTTTGCCTGTTTAGGCCTGTATTTTAAATGAATAAGTCGACTGGTATGTTCAGCTGCTTGACCAACATTTGCTAGTAAATTCAGGCCGTTTTTTAAAATTTCTTTTTGTGTGAGAATATTTATCTTGACGGATGCTTGTGATTTAAAAAGATCTTCCGTCATCTTTGCATAGGATTTTGGATGCAAGATATTAGCCGGAAGGTTCACTAGATGCCTTGCTAAATTAGTCCCCCACCCTTGCCATGCATGATCTAAAATTTCACTTTTGGTATCTTCCATAAAAACAGAAGATGGTAGCTTATCTTGATGGCTTTCAGAGTTTTTATATTGATAGCTAGCAAGCTCTAAACCTACACAAGCACCACCAATAATTTGATCCCTATGTTTTTTAAAACCATGAACTTTAATTTCTAAATGCGTTTTCCCAGCGTACCCAGTTAACTCCGCTAAACACTGGCCGACTCGGTCCCTAGCTTGAGCATAATAAGAAGCAGGAATTTCATTGATACTTTCTGACTTAGGCTCAGAGATGACCAGACACCAAATGGGGCCATCTGCACTATGAATCAACACCGAGCTCTTCATTGGCTTACAACTTTTTTGCTCCCAAACGGTTGTTGCTAAAGACTTTGCAAGCTTTTGCATGGACTGCTGATCACCAATGTGAAGTTTTGCTTTTGTTGTATCTTTAGCTTTTTTTGGGCTGCTACTGACAACCACCGACTCTAACCAAGGCTTCTTTTGAAACCCACCTAATGTTCTTTTCACAAGCACCCCTAATGTTGAACCTTGACACCCCACAATATGCTAGAATAGAAAAAGAATACATGCATATGAGGAGAGATCGTGCATAAAATAACCATTACCACTGATGATAAAACGATAGAGGTGAGGGATCAATATCCGATGATAGACATGTCTGAAGAGCATGACACGTCGATATTATTTGGGTGTAGAGATGGTGCATGTGGTGCATGCATGATCAAAGTCATTGATGGTGCTGAAAATTTAACCTCAATGGGCGATGACGAAAAAGACTTTCTTGCCACAATGGCAGCAGAACCCGAAGAACGTCTTGCATGTCAGTGCAAAGTATTAGGTGACGTAAAAATCGAAGTTTCAGAGTGAGTTTCCATTTAGTTGCAAAAAAACTAGATGTGATGTTTCCAGACGCTCACTGCGAGCTTTTTCACAAGACTCCTTTTCAGTTACTTGTATCGGTGGTTTTGTCTGCACAGACCACTGATAAAAAGGTAAACGAGTGCATGACCCCCTTATACAAAAAGGGATTTACTCCGCAGGGAGTTGTCAAAATGGGACAACCTAAGTTTTTAAGCCACATCAAGTCCATCGGCCTTGCTCCTACAAAATCCAAAAACGTTTTACGCTTGTCGCAAATTATTCTAGATGAACACAAAGGTAAAATTCCGCAAACACGAGAAGGGCTTGAAGCATTGCCGGGCGTTGGACGCAAAACGGCAAATGTTGTTTTAGCGGAGATTTTTGGAGAACCCACTCTCGCGGTGGATACCCATGTCTTTAGAGTGACTGGAAGATTAGGCCTACACCAAGAAACGACACCTGCAAAATGCGAGTTTGCTTTACTTGATGTCATTAAGACAAAATACCTTCCAAAAGTGCATCATCAATTTATTTTCCTTGGACGACGCTTATGCAAAGCACGTAAGCCATTATGTGAAGAATGTGACTTAAGGAGATATTGTGAGTTTTATAAAAACCGGTAAATTCAAACCAGCACTTTTCTTACTTTTATTCTTAGCTACTGTAAGTTGTGGATCAAAACCAACATGTAAAACATGCCAAAACACTCGCACTACTAGCGGTACTGGAACCTCGAATCAAGCAGCAAAAACTCCTGCTTTTAACGAGAGCTCCAAAGCTCCTCAAAGTTCAAACTTACCTGAAGTTCCTACTTTTCAGCTTCAACTAGAACACCAAGACATATTACATGACCATCAACTCACTAGGCTAAATATATTTCAATATCTAGACTCAAAAAGCATTGGTCGTGAGATACTTGATTTTTACCAATCTCACCTTGATCATATTCAAGCTGATATAAGGTTTTTATTAAATAAAATTCAAGACCCCACTCTTTTTAATGATAAAGATTTTAATGATAAAGACATCTCAAATCAGTTGCTTCTTAAGCTTAAAGCAGACCATATCACTGCCAGCAAGGCGTGGAAACTACTCAAAGCAAAGTCTAAAATTGCAAATTGGACTAGTATGAGAAAGCTTGCTTTTAGTAAATATGACTCTAACCCAAAAAAACGCAAAACCGGACTTCTCATTGACGCTGCTAGTATGTTTCAGCACCTACGCCTAACAAATTCATTAACCCCTAAAAAACTTGAGTTTTTTGAACTAGGGCTTACACAGAACCAAAAAACAGTCTTTAGAGTGATGTGCATCTACATGTACTTAGTCTCAAACAATGTAGACTCTCTCACAAAACTTAACGATGGCAGTGATTTCACTGATTATAAAAACCTAAAACTTGTTCATATTGGTGAATACCCAAACTCACCATTAGCCTCACAACTCTTGGGTGATTTTGGGCTTAGATATGATGACATGCTTTTATACCCCAATATCGGCTATGTTTACGGCGGGCACACAAAAGATAAAGTATGTAGGGGCCTAGATTGCTCTTCGCTTATTTCTGATATCTTTGACTTACAATACAGAGTCACCACCGCAACAATTGCAAAAGCTGCCACACAACAAATCCAACTGCCAAACGAAATCAATAAACCAAGCCAAAAACTAACGAAATACCCTAATCTCGTTGCAGAGTTACATGACAAATTTGAAACTTTAATGACACCGACATCCTCCAAGCGAAAGCTTGCAGAATTAAAGCTTGGAGACGTGCTGAACTGGAATGCCGGATACGGCGGAAACAGGAGCCATGTTGTGTTTTTCATTAAACAGCTTACTGATTCCAGCTGCATCGTATTTGAAGCAACCAGATCTGATGACAAAGACTATGAAGGCATTATGTTTCGTAAGTTAAACATTACAAAAGAACCGCTTCAATTTGTTCTGAGAGCTAAATCACATACATCCCAAAACAGCGATTAAGTAACAGGCACACAAATTTCCGTACGTATATCTTTATTTTTTGCTTTTGGAGGAACAGCGACATACTTTTCGTACATAGCGATAGATCTATCCATCTTTAGTTTCTTATACCTTTGAAAACTCCTCGCAGCAGCCCAAGCATTTCCCAAAAATTTATATTCTCCCATTTGAACCACACAAACAGATTCATGCTCAGGTACTTTGCCACTTTCTTTAAGGTAATCAGCATCGGGTTTTTGCTGGTAGTACCCCATAGCAGCAGTATATTCACAAGCCCCTTTCACAAGGTCAAACTTGTGGTAAATACTTAAATAAAAGTCCGGCTCAGGGTACAAGGACTCTTCTACAAACTTATAGAGAACCGCAAAGTTTTTCTCCATAGAAGACCCAATATTCTGAAGGGTACATGAATCTTTTTGCCCTACATAATGAAAAGAAGGGAGTTTTTTTATGACTGGTATTGCTGTTTGAGCTGTTACTTCTTTTTTCTCTATATAATCTTTTAGCATGATTAAACCACGCATATAATCTGAGGCAATTAATGCTACCATCATCTTTTTCATAAAAAATAAAAATATTGGAAGACTGCTTTGAAGGCTCCAAACCACTTCCACTCCTTGATCAGATTCCGAAAATTCGAACCTAGCTTCGGCCCTACTTTTCCATGGTTTTCTGAATCTTAAATGAAGATCAATGCTTTTTAGTGGTTCTATATATGAAATTTCATTCTCACCCGCCCCTATCCACTCACCAGCCCACCTTTGACGGTGGCCTATTTGCGATGCTTCGCCTTGAATCTCAATTTTAGCCTTGGGGTTTTGACATAACCAAGGTGACCAATGACTCCATTGAGAGAAATCTGATACTACTGAAAAAACTTCTTCTAACGACCCTGCAATGATCATACTTTCACGAACTTGAAAAGGTATTGAAAACATAATAAAAAAACCTCAGATCATTATTTTTCAGATTGATACATAAATTCTTCTTTTACGATCTTACCGTTTTCGACAGTATAAAGCCCTACTTCTTGCATTTGAACTCGTTTTTGATCATGTTTCATGGTGACATCCATATCAAATATGACAGAAAAACGATTCTTAAATGGAAAAGGACCGGTTACTGAAACTGCGTGCACAGTGGTGTTTTCCTTCCACCATTCATGTTTTTCTTTTATAGCACTAATCCCCTCACATACTTGATTTGGACCTGCCATAGGTTCAAAACTTGTTGCATGATCTGCATAAAGTTTCTCTAAACATTCATGTTCTTTGCCTGCTTTGCAGTACTCTACTAAGTTTTGGCCAACTTTAAATGCATCCATCATAAACACCCTCATATATTTCATATAATATCATCACGTGGATGAAGGTGAAATGCAAGTTTTGCAAAAAAAATATTATCGAGAATTCATAACAAAATCAGATATTAATTGCATAAAAAGTGGCTGCGAAAGATAACTCTCGCAGCCATTTTTAAACTTTTAAACCATTAAATAAGCTATATAAGTTTATAAAATATCGCCTTTCAGCTCAGACTTTAAATTAGCAAAAAACGGGTTAAAAACCTTTGGCTTTATATGGTGATCGTAAAGTTTTTCATATTCAACATTGTTTACCCATACTCTGTACTTTTTAAATTTAACAGCACAACCTTTTGGTGATTTATTTACTTGAATATAAATTTTGTGATCTTCGTTGATCTGCGTTGCAGAAGCATTGTACTTTGATCCAGTTGCAATAGCTGATCTTTGAAGCGTGAAACGATTTGATGAAAACAACATTCTACCCTTGTCTTCTTTTTCAATTCTTCCGCCCATGTCCGTGACAACTTTTTTTGCTGCTTGATAGCACTTGCTTGGCGAGTCTTTGTACTGCTCTTTTGCATTAGCACTTAGATACTCTTCATCCATTTTTACAGCTGTAAAACAACCTGTTAAAAAAAACCGAATAAAATCATGTAAACCTTCATAGATACTCCTTAATTCTCAATAGAACATTTCTAATGGGAGAAACCTATACTTGGGCTTTAAGCCTGTCAACTATAATTGACTAAATAGTAAATTTTATTGATGAAAAAGTTATCTAAGACATGTTGGATACAATGAATTAGCATCCCCAGCCTGCAAAGATGTTCTTTGCTGAGAAACACTGCCTTCAGCAACTTGAGGGGATGGAGTAAAAATACTCTTCCATTTTCCATTCTCCTGGAATTCCATAATCTCATTAAATGCAGCTGCATTACCTGACACGCTGCTTCCAGTAGACTTCACTCTTGCTTTTAAAACTTTACAATTATGCTGGTAAGCATATGTATGCCAGCCATTCTTTTTTCTCCCAGTATAGAAAGAGTCTTCTTTCGTAGCACATTGCCGAGTACCAGCACTACCAGTTGGCACCACCGTCCTGACTTTTGCTGCATCTCCAAAAGGCGTATCATAACCAATATCATCCATGTAACATTGACGATCACAAACACAGAAGTCTCTGACAATGTATTCAGGTTCGTTCTTTTCTGACTTCCAAGTATCAACAGGCTTTTTAAGGTCATCTAACTCAAACCCGAGACTCCATGCAGTAAAGTTTGCTGATAGGCATCGTGCTGCAGGTCCTATAGTACATTCTAAAAATGCATTTGTTTCTGAACCGTCACCAAATAAGGATTTAATTCCTTTATCCATCTCATCAACCATTCCTGCCACCGCAAGACTTACTGGAGGTAATGCAGTCGCTGCAGTACTAATTCCAAACTCACCTACACCAGCTAATACTTTACCCCAATCAGAGTCTGACAATGAACCTGTATGAGCTTCTAAATCAACATATCCACTAATTTTTTGACAAATTTGATGTCCCGTTTGCAAGCAAGCAGACAATCTTTCTTGACCTTGTTTTCCAGCTGTTACACAACTTTGACTAGAACTCCATTCTTCATGTGGTACTTTTGTTATTTGTTTACCGACATTACCAAGGGCAAATGCACAAATTTCTGTTTTTAACTGAGAAAGGCCTTTTGTTAATTTTAGCTTTTTTAAAAGCGATGTGCCTTGAGTCGAAAATTTCTTGATAGATTCTTGAAATAATGACTGCACTACTTTCTTACTTCCTGATTTCAAAGTTTCTTTTGCAAGTTTTTTCGCCACATCTTTTTTGACACCTTTAATACATTCCTTAAGATCTGAATTAAAAATACTTTTAGTATGCTTAGTATAGTAAGATTTAGAAGCCTCTTTAAAAAGATGAGGTTGAGGCTCTGAAAGAGCTGCTAATGTTTCGTTTGTTTGCGTGACTAACCCAGAGCATACTATTTGAATAGGCTTACTAGAACAAAAACGAATCGTTCTACTGCTCAATGTTGATGTAGTACTTGATTGAGATTTTTTCAAACCAACCAGCTTTGCAGCAATAGAACAGTATGTTGTTAGTTTTTCAATAATCTTAGTGCGAGTTCTAAGTTTTGCATAATTTCCTCCAGCAGAAGAAGCTTCGATATCTTCGATTGGAAGAGAACTCAAATCATCAAACTGAGCCTCTATACCATCTAGATCTTCTACACTTGGTTGGAAATCCTCTAAATCATCATTCACTTCAGCAACTTCTACTTTAACAATATTGCAATTAGTGTTTAAGTCCTTAAGTTTTTTGTCATAATTAAACTCAGTCGCATTTGATAATATAGCGTTACATGCAAGGTCTTTTAAATCTTTATTAGCTTGGCAAACTGAAGCTTTTTGTAAAAGCAACTCTAAAATATCTTTTTCTCTAGAAATAATATTTAACTGAATTGTTTCTAATGACTCTTCTGTAAGAGAAACCTTTAGTTTTGCTTCATCTGCAATTAAACCACAAATATCGCCGGATACATTTTCATATTTTTCAATTTCTGAATTGCTCGGGTTTGTGAACTTTTTACAACCTATGAGTGTAAACATAGCCATAAGCATCAAAACAGACATTTTCATCGTAATAACCTCTAAAATCTTATTATATTGAAGATAATAGTTTTTCGGTAAAATTGTGTTTTTACTATAATGACTGTTGAAATGATTGGAAAAATCAGCCTATTCAAGAATTTTAGACAGCTTTAACCCATGAGCTAGGAATTTTTTGCCCAAAGGCTTTGCTAGTAAAAACTGGTTGATTTGAACATTACTTATACAATTTATTCAATAAAACTCAAGACAGTGAATATTAGACATCTTTCAGCACAAAATCCATGTTTGCTGAGAAGGTGAATTGAGGTACATTATAGCAAGATTATCTTGGAATTTGCACTTGAACACTACCGCCAAAAACACACAACATAAACATAAAAAAACCGTTTTACTTGACTGGGATTTTCAGTTTCGAATCATAAAACTATCCATCTTAGTTGGGTTAGTATCAACAGCTGTAACTTCTTTTGTATTATTATGGCCACTCTACAAATTTGAAATCCTCAAAATACCCAAATTTCTTCCAACTCCCATTATGCTAGCCATGGTTGTAGCACTACTTACCAATATGCTTTCTCTGGGTCTAATGGGGCTTTATCTCTCCCATAGAATTTCTGGCCCATTATATTCTGTGGTGAGAAAACTCAGACTACTTGGTCACGGAAACTTTTTTGGTGAGTTAAAACTTCGTAAAAATGATGAGTTAAAATACTTAATGAGAAATATCAATCATGCAACTTCACAACTTGCTGACAAAACAAGGGACGACATCTCAAAACTCGAAAAACTATTATCACAAGTTCAAAAAGCAAATCAAAAATTGAATTCCGACGAGCTAAATGAGGTAGAAACAAAAATAAAACTCATGGTTGAACACTGGAGCAAAAGCATTGGAGAGCACTCATGATATCTTACCTCAAAGGTAAAATTCGTTTTAGAGCACAAAACTCTCTTACCATAGATGTTGGTGGGGTTGGGTATGAAGTCGAGGTACCTACATCAGTATTGCTCAACCACAGAGAAGTCGGGGGCGAAGTAGAGCTGTGGGTTTACACTAGAGTCAGAGAAGACGCCTTACAACTCTACGGATTTCGCTCAACTAGTGACCGCCAAATATTCAAGCTACTGATCAGCATCAATAAAGTGGGACCAAAAATCGCATTAGCAGCACTTTCCACTATTAGCCCTAAACTCATGCAATATGCCGCAGAGCACGGTAAACATGAAGTGTTCTCTTCTGTTGGTGGAATTGGGCCAACTTTAGCTCAAAAAATTATTGTAGACCTCAAGAACAAAAAGTCCAAGTGGCCACAAAATTCAAATGACTCAGAATGCCCGAGCTTACTAAAGCATATTCAACTAGACTTTGATCACTTTGGCTTTGACGGAAAAAGCATACCAGCACAAGAAGACCACAGCATGCGTGGTGACATAGTATCTGCACTCGAAAACCTTGGCTACAAAAGCAAAGATATCTCAAAAGCTATTTCAAAAATTGATTTCACTGAAGAGGCTTCACAAGACCAAGATTTTTCTACTTTTCTCAAAAAAGCTCTACAACAATTTAGAAAAGCACCCAAAAAAACTGTTGATCCCAGGGAGGTCTTTTGAGTCACGAAGAAGACCATTTAACTGATAGCCCAATTGTGGAGCGTATTGTTGGACCTAGCTTCCAACAAGTTGACTTCAATCAAAACAAGTTAAGACCACTTAGTTTCGATGAGTTTCCCGGCCAAAGAAAAACTATCGAAAACCTTAAGGTATATATTGCTTCTGCTCGAAAACGACAAGAAGCACTAGATCATGTCATCTTCCATGGTCCGCCGGGACTAGGGAAGACAACACTTTCAAGGATTATTGCCTCAGAACTTGGAGCTCCCTTTCAACAAATCAGCGGGCCTTCTCTTGATAAACCTGGTGATCTTGCTGGCATTGTTGCAAGCTTAGAACCTCGCTCTGTTTTATTTATTGATGAGATTCACCGCGTTCCTATCCACATAGAAGAAATTCTATATAGTGCCATGGAAGATTTTTCGATGGATATTGTCGTTGGTCAAGGTGCAGCTGCACGTACCGTCAACATGCCAGTCGCACCATTTACCTTGGTGGGTGCTACCACGAGACTCGCAAAAATTTCTTCGCCATTATTAGATCGCTTTGGAATTCAAGAGAGGCTTGAGTTTTACGAAACTGGTGCAATGAGCAAAATATTAGAAAGATCATCGAAATTATTGAACTTGGATATTGACGCTGAAGCAACTCAACTTCTTGCATCAAGATCAAGAGGAACACCTCGAATTGCTAATAGACTGATTAAACGCATTAGAGACTTTGCGATTTATGAGGACCAAACCAAAGTAAGCAAGGCGTTTGTCAGCCAAACCCTTGAGAAACTAGCAATTGACGCAAATGGCCTCGATCCAATGGATCGACTGATTCTGACCACTATCAAACATCGCTATGATGGTGGCCCTGTTGGAATTGAAACAATTGCGTCAACACTTGCAGAAAACAGACAAACCCTTGAAGACGTTTATGAACCATACTTAGTTCACAAAGGCTATGTGAGCCGTGGACCTAGAGGTCGCAGCCTTACCCCAAAAGGTGCAAGCCTTAACTTAGAAAGCACTGAGTAATATTATGAACTACCTAAAATTTCACACTTCAAAATGGATTGCTTGCTTATTTATTATATTAATTCTTATTGGCAATTTATGGGCAGGTTTCAAACTTACCGGTCAACCCGTACCAGCATGGCTTTCGGCCCTTGGACAATTATTTGCTTTGATCACGGTTTTATCTATTCCGTTCTTTTTAGGCGAGTGGGCATGGCGAGCAAAAAAAGAGAATACCCCTGAGCCATGAGTGAGCAAACGACTCAAACTTCATTAGAGTTTATTTCAGGTGAGTTACACCTCAAAGCTTTACCCGAATTTCTCAGCCCAATGCGGTGGCAAAAGAATAAATTTACAGGAGGCTATTCAAGCCAACCCTGTGAGTACCGTGGAATTGTAGAGGAGTTTGTGGAACACTCCTCACTTAAGTTCCTAGAAGACAAAGCAAGCTCTTATCAAAAGATTTCCCTCAATTTTACAAAGCCCATTACACCACGCTTTCACCAACAAAAAGCACTCAACAAATGGTTTGCCAGCAAAATGCGTGGCGTTGTAAGCCTTCCAACTGGTGCCGGAAAAACAATACTTGCAATGCTTGCCATGGAAAAGATTGGAAGATCCACTCTGGTGGTCGTTCCAACCATTGACCTTCTTCTACAATGGAAAAAAACTATCACTGATTTGTTTGGTGTCTCAGTTGGCCAACTTGGTGGAGGAAAGCACGAAATTGAGGACATAACAGTTGCCACTTACGATAGTGCTTACTTGACTATTGATAAAATCGGTGACCGCTTTGGGTTTTTAGTCGTGGATGAATGCCATCACTTACCTGCCCCACAAAACAGACAAATTGCAATACGCTCTATTGCACCATTCAGGCTTGGACTATCAGCAACTGTTGAAAGGTCTGATGGACTTGAAGAAATCATCTTTCAGTACCTTGGACCTCTGTGTTATCAAGCAGACATCCAGGCCATGCAATCCAAAGTTCTTTCACCATATGATATCCGAAAGATCGAAATTGAACTCACCAATAAAGAAATAGAAGACTACCGTTACCACCGAGGGATTTACCTTAGTTTTCTAAGGTCAAAAAACATCAATATGAGCCAAGCTTCTGGGTGGATGGATTTTATTAAAAAATCATCTTACTTGCCGGGAGGTAAGCAAGCCATGAAATCCTATAGAGAGCAAAAAAACATCGCCCTCGCAGCCTCTGGAAAAATTGACGCTGTATGGAAAATTCTTTTAGATCACGGAGAAGAGAGTACAATTATTTTCACCCAGGATAACGCCATGGCTTATAAAATTGGCCGTAAATTCTTTTTGGCAGTGATCACCCACAAAACCAAACCAAAAGAACGAAAAAGAATGATCGAGCTCTTTAGAAACGGCACCATCAAGGTTCTAGTGACCTCAAAGGTCCTCAATGAAGGGGTTGATGTGCCTGAAGCTAGTGTTGGGGTAGTTGTTTCTGGATCAAGCGTTGTAAGAGAGCACGTGCAAAGACTCGGTCGAATCCTCAGACACCAACCCGGAAAAGTAGCAACCTTGTATGAAATTGTTGCTAAAAACACCATGGAACAAGGCGTCAACGAACGTAGAAGGCAGCACCATGCTTACCAAAAGTAGCATTAAATTCCAGATCAAAAATGGGAACATACTCCCAAAACTACAAAGCATGAAAACTATCATGAAAAATGGCTTAGCCGACCTTTTCGAGCTCTACGCAGAAAGCAAAGAAACATCCAAGACAAAACTTGAGAATCAAGCCGGGACCATGATTCGCTCAAAGTACCTAAAAGACGGTGCTTTAAGTATATTAAATAGAGCAAGTGAGTTCAAAGAACCCGTCAGCATTGAGTCAGAAATAAGACTGCAAATGATTGAAAGTGCACAAAAGCTTAGAACTGAAAATGAGTGGGACTCATTTGAAGAATTTCAAAAAACCTTTGAAGACGGCTCAAATTTCGAAAAACAGCTCTGCTCTGATATCTATGGAGACTTAACCACTGATCTTCATAAAAACGACTTTTCTCTTAAGTCCAAAGATGAATTTATTGCTTTTTACAACCTTGCAATGCACCAAGGCTTATTAATTTATGCAGACCACATCAATATCAAAGTCTACTCTAAAAAGTTCTTGCTTAAAGAGGTCTTTAGAAAAATTCGCTTTCATGAAATTCGCTGCCATATCAAAACCCATAATGATCAATCCACTCATATTGATATCGATTGTAAGCAATCTGGAAAAATTGCAGCTTATAGAGCCAACAAAAAACTAAGTCACCTATTAAAAAGCTTGTGGAAAATCCCTCATTGGGAGCTGGAGTCAAAGATTAGTATAAGCAGAGACCAAGCTGGTCTTAAGCTTGACCTAAAAGCTCCACTCAAAGACCTTGATCAAATCGACAAGCTACAAGAAGAATCCGAACTAACAACTCAGCTCAAAAAAGAGTTCAAACAAAAAACTGAGGAAGCATTATCGCCTATTTGTTTGGGGCATCAAAACTGGATTTTCCCCGATACTCAAATCACCCAAGGCAATCAAATTGTTTATGTAGCCGAGCTAGATGAGCATCAACTTAAAAAATTCATTACAGCCCAACAAAGCCAGCTTGGAGATAATATCAAACTAGTAGCGGTTCTCTCCAAGAAAACCATCGAAAAAGCCTCAAAGAGGAAGGCAGAACCTATCACAGATATGGCTTTAAGTTCCTATAATGCTTACATTTTCAACCGACAGATTAATTATAAGTCACTAATAACGCACATTAAATCGAAGTACTTTTCTTCTTAGCCAGAAATGTTAGCCTTTATACTTCGGTCCACGAAGCCGAATCAATAGTAAGCGTTTTGGAGGTTCCATGGCTAACAACCGGGAAAAAGATCGTCATACTAAAGTTGAATACAAAGCTAAGCCAAAGTCTATTGCTGCAAAGCTAAAGGCAAAAGAAGCGGAATTGATAAGCTTAAAAAATCAACTAAATGAAACAGCTGTCATGGTGAATGAAAGCTCGACTCAAGAAAAAGTCAGTGACTTAAAACATACATTAGCTGGTGCTCGCGGAAGTAGCCTACTTATTTGGATAAAAGGTTATCCAGATCCAGATAATATTGCCAGTGCCCTCGCACTGCGTTGGATCGCCGCAAAGTATGAGATTCAAACCACAATTATGCATTACGAAAAAATTTCTCATCATGAAAACCGAGCCTTGGTCAAGAAGATCGACATTGGCATGATTGAATATTCAGACACTGTTGATATGAGTTCATTTGACTACTATGCAGTAAATGATTCACAAAGCCCTGAACTACCTGTCGAGCTACCAGAAGCATGCAAACTACTTGTATTTGTTGACCACCATAAAACCCTAGGAAATGTAAAGTCTACATTCTTAGATATTCGTGAAAACTATGGCTCGAATGCAGCTATCTATAGTGAGTATCTCAAACACGAAGACTTCCAATTTAGTGGTGAAACAGAAGAAGAAAAAAAGATCGCAACTGCATTAATGCATGGTGTCAGATCGGATACTGATAATTTTGTGAATGCTACATCTTTTGACTATGCTGCAAGCCAGTTTTTATCTCAGCATTTAGACAGAGACCTATTGGCATTAATCTCTAAACAGTCTATTCCTGGAAAAACGATGGACCTCACTCAAATTGCATTACAACGTAAAGATGTTCGCGGAACCTTTATGTTTGCAGGTGTCGGTTACGTAAGAGACGAAGACCGTGACGGAATTGGGCAATCTGCAGATTACCTACTCCAACGAGAGGGTATCGAAACCGTAGTGAATTACGGTATCGTTGACAATAAATTTATTGATGGCTCACTACGTACAAAATCTCATACTGTAGACCCAGACAAATGGATCAAAGAAGTCTTCGGAAAAGACGAAAATGGTAATTATTATGGTGGTGGTCGTAAAGATAAAGGTGGTTTTCAAATTCCTTTAGGGGTCTTTACAAAATGTAGTGATAAAGAACTCCTTTGGATACTTATCAAAAAAACCATAGACGAACTCTTATACGAAAAAATTGGTGTCGAAGAAAACTCGATCCTTGATAATGATTAATAAGCTATGATCGAAAAAGTCGAATTAGGCTTGCTTCGCTATGATGAAGCTCTTAGGAAACAATTAGAATTCCACCAGAAAGCTGCAAGCTCTGGACAGAGCTACTGCCTTTTTGTAGAGCACCCTCCTGTTGTTACCATGGGAAAAAACTCTGATGCTTCTGATTTAATTGCCACACCTGACTGGCTAAAAAATCAAGGCATCGACGTGGTACCCACCACACGTGGTGGAAAATTAACCATCCACGAACCAGGACAACTGGTGGTATACCCAATTTTTAGGGTAAGAGACTTAAACTTAGGTGCAAAAGGCTTAATTGAACTGCTTGCCAATGCGACAGCAAAAACATTAAATCAATATGAACTACCCTGTTTTCCAAAATTAGACCCTGCCGGCGTTTGGTTAAACGATTCAACCAAAATTGCTTCTATTGGGATTAGAATAGCCAAACGAGTGAGCTACCATGGAATCGCAATTAATTTAAACAATACACTGGACACTTTTAAAACAATCCTACCATGTGGCCTACAAGGCGTAAAAATGACATCATACCTGTCTCAAACAGGAAAAAAACTCGACATGAAGCTATTTAAAGAAAAACTTTATGAAACTATCCTGTCTGCAACTACGGCAGCCTCATAAAAAGACACTATAAAATGAACAGTCGCCACAATCCTTGAATAGCCAACGGTTTTTCATTAGGATAAACAAAATACTGACTAAGTGAAACAAGGTATGACAGTGGAACCCACAACAGACAATCAGATAAAAAACACCCCGCCTGTGGCTATTCATACTAGCGAAAGCAATGTTCCTGAATGTTGTTATAATACACTGACCCAGCACTCCACCCATAACATGATGATGGTTTGTTCAAGCTGCAAGAAAATGATCAAGTGCTTTGACAATCAGTCACAATTCAAAAACTACGTGGCATTTTGCAACTCACGAAGACGAGATATCCTTATCGGAAGGTATGAAAACCGAGATCTGGTTATTTATAGAAATGTCTAAAAACATTAAAATATAAAAACTAAAGACATGTTTCCGTCTTATGATCCTCTATAAAACTAGGGATATCAATCACCAAAGAACTACTATTCAATGGAAAACCTATTCCTTTCCCTATGAGTTTACCAGGACTTTGATCTCTTGCTACATTCCACTGATCTGCAGGAACCGTTGCATATGAAGGTAATAATTGATTTCTAAGGTGTGGGTCATCTGTTGGAATAGAGTTTAATGTAGCGTCAAAAAACAAGATGGGAGTCTCAGAAACTTTATTTGAGACCGCATTGCGTAATGAACTCAAAGAAAAGTCACGGCTAAACTTAGCACCACCCCTATGGGCGAAATTATCGGAAATAAAAATCACAACATTTAAAACAGATGTTGGGTCAATTTTTGTACTAATGAGAGACTCTAATGCTGTAACACCATTTTCTGGCCAATCACCATTATCAGTTCTTTTACTTATTTCAAGACTACTCATTCTTTGAACAAAGGAATTTAAACTCTCTAAATTTTGATGTGTAGCTCTATTGGGTGCTCCATCTTCAAAAGTAGTTAAACTGAATAATGGTGTTATATTTTCAGTAGAACCACTTTTTAGAGCTGCAACTGCATTCTGAGCAAATGCATTAGCGTTACTTTTAATAACAGGAAAGACATCTCTCATACTAGTGGTGATATCCAAAACAAACCTAAAATGCACAACGAAAGTTTTTCGACAAAGAGCATTTCCTTCTTCAGTGGGTTCATCAGGAAAAACAGGACTATCAGGAAAAACAGGATCAACAGAGGGCACCCCTTGATCACCAAAACCTGCCTCAGAAGGTGGTTCTACACTAACAACAGTTGGGCTAGAGGTTGGAACTGAATTAGGGGTTACACCCTGCCCAGAAGAAATGCCATTAAAATTGTCAGAAGAGTCTGTAAATATCACTTCTTCTTCTTTGCACCCCCAGAAAATTGATATTACAACTATTACTAATATTGCTTGTTTCATATTTTCTACCCTTTATTTCTTCGTACTTTGTCATGCCATTTTAAATTTTTAACCATATTCTTAAAACGAGAAATTTTTTGATAAACTCTCTTAGCAAAAGCCATCTGCTTACCCATTGCCAAATCAAAAGCTGCTATTAATCCAATTGTTAGGAACCTCTCTTGATAAATCCCTGAAACAGAAGGATCATACCCTAATGCAAATATCTGAGTCATTGAAGGGTATTGAGCATCATTATGAGTGGAACCAGCTATGGATAACTCCAAAAATTTCCCCCTAACACCTTTAAAAAAATAATCACGCTTACGTGCTTTATACCTTTTACGATCTGCACCCAGTAAAAAGACAGGAACTTTCACATTACTTAAGTTTTTTATAACTGAAGTGTGAACTACTGCAGGATCTAAAAGAATTAAACCAGAGATTTTTGACTGCTTCGAAGCAGCGATGGATGCTGCTGAACCACCAAATGAATGCCCAACAACAAAAACTTTGCCCCTATCAAAAGCATGCCCTAACCACCTAGATTTACTTGTTATTTCACCAACGAATTCACTTAATAATTTACCATTCTTCACCCAACGCTTTCTACTTGGAAACTGAAGGTTTGCAACATTAAACCCCCACGAAGCAAATCTTTCTGCTTGAGTTCTATGTGCTTCTTTAAAACTTTTATTTCCATGAGAAAAAACAACTAACGGTGCAGGGTTCTGTGTCTTGGAGAAATACAAATCACCAATAACACTTTCCAAACCACCATTTAAAAAAATTCTTTTTCCAATAATTATTTCGAATTCAAAATCACCTTGATTTTTAAGATCTTCAAAAACTGTCTCTGGTGACGAGGTCAAAGAATCTGCTTTTTGCCAAAAAGACCTAGCTGGTTTTTCATGAATATGAATACATGAAGTCACTAAAATCAAAAATATAGGAAAGAAAATATTCATCATTATTATTGAGACATGCAGTACAAATGTTTTGATTTACCGCAATCCTGAGATTGAAATGAACCGTCTCTAAAACGATCATCAATTTCAGCAATTGATCCTGCAGTTCCTCGGCCTGTTGTTCTAGTCCAGTTTGTACAATGAAGTGAAGTCGAACCACCAAGATTATTTGTAGCTGTCCAAACATTATTATCTTGAGCTGCTCCAGCAAATAGTAATGGAGCTATTTGTCCAGTTTCTGAATATTTTGCTGAAGTTGGCCAATCAGAGTTTGTCCAAAAAGAAGATGAATTATTTGCAATAAGTTGACGACCTGTCGACCTATTATTATAAACTGCACCATTGATTGTAATTTTATTTTTTGCTTCTATTTGCCCGCTTGATAATACTGCTTTGAAGCTTCGGTTGTTACATAACCCTCTACTACGAGCGGCTGAAACACAAAGATCATCTGCACCTTGAAGTGTACTTGAACCTCCAGGGTTTACCTGGTTACCAGCATACCAAGTAATAGTTGTAAACATTACGTGGCTCGGACAATCTCTTAACACCTTCAAGAGTGAAGTTGCCGTACTTCCATTTGTTCCAGCACAAGTTACTCGGTACTCTATATCTGGTGCATTATTCGTTGTTTTAAAAGTAGCAGATTTTTGTGTAGAACTAGTAATACTAGTGAAATTAACTTGATTTCCAATACGAAATGCTAACTGACATGATGAAGAGTTTGTAGAATCCCAACCTAATGTGATCGCAGCATTATGTGCAGCATTTACTTCATTACTTGTCTTCACATTGTTCTTTAGTTCAAAAAGAGAAACCGTCGCATCTAAAGGTGGTAAAATTCTGGGCCTCACATTTACAACCACGATATCTTGCAACTTATTATTATTTTCGCTACTAACACATCTTAAGCGAAATACAGTACTATTACTCACAACGATACTTTCTTCACCACTTGAATCAACATCTCCTAGATTTTGAACATGACAATTTTGTGCGTTTGAACTATTCCAACGCAGTGTAATTGTATCACCATAATTGACTGTTATTTTTCCTTCAGAGTTATTCACGGTTAGGCTTGCAGTAGCACCACCAGAGTAATCTTCAGTATCAAGATATGCCGCGTCAATAACACTGCCACTTGCACCTGAACAATAGACCAGCCCTAACTCGGATTCTGTGACATTTGTTCTGTTAACATTACCATTTAATTGGTCAATTTTATCTTTTAGAAAATGACATTTTGTTGCATTTTGTGATTGCCAGCTAAACAACCCATTTTCACCTTTGTTGATCTGATCTCTAGCTTTTTTACCGTTAATGGTTAAATCAGCATTCGTTATATTAGCAGGGTTTTCAAAACCGCGAACATTTACATTGACATTACTAACATCAAAACCACTTTTGTTGTAACAATATAGCGTTGATACAAAAGGAACTGTTATGTTTCTCATAGTGACATTACCTGTCAAACCGGCAGCGGTAGTACTTCTAGTAACTTGCATATTTGGCAAAAGAACACATTCAGTACCCGACAAGTCAGCACTCCAAGCAATAACGACATCATCTCCTGGATTAATCGTAACGGGTGCTGCAGAACCATTTACTGTCAATTCTGCAGATGGATTTAATTCAAAAGGCTCAAGTACATTTACAGTTACAACTGCAAGCTTTTGCTCAGCACCTTGAAAACACTTTAATTCAAAACTTGTAGATTCTTCAAGACTGTCTATTTTTACATTATTTGATACACCCTCATGATCACTCGGGCTAACAATACAATTACTGGCACCCTTTGATTCCCACTGTAAAGACACTGGTTGTCCACGAATAATTTTCACAGAAGCCTGACCATTCGCTAAGAAAGAAACAATTTCAAGGTTAATGGATTCATCTAGCTCTACTTTTACTTCTCTTTTTACAGAAGCACCACTTGAATCTCTACATACTAAAATTACATTTGTTTCTGTAGTAATATTGTCTAAATTCTCGCTACCATTAATATTATTGACAGTAAGACTACCTGCTCGAAGTTCACATGATTCAGCATCTACACTTTGCCAAACAATTGATAAATCACTACCTTTTCTTACTTTTAAAGTCTTAATATTCTCGTCAATCACTGCTACGTTGTTCACTAATAGTGAAGAAGCTATCGGCTTTATTGGAATGACTGGATCTCTTACATTAATTTTTTTTGTAACAGAAGTTGTCCCTCCTAAACCTTCACAGCTTACAATAACGTCTACAGCACTTTGAATAGAACTAATTTTCACACGATTATCTGATACTTTTGTAGCAGCACTCGGCGAAAAATCACATTTTCCTTCAGTCCCTAAATTTTTCACATCCCAAGAAATATAAACATCTTGTCCTTTTTCTACTTCAGGACTTCCACTTTGACCATTGATAAAAACAGTAATCTCTGGTTTATCAATTGTATTTACATTTATAACTTTTGACTCAATAGTTTTTACTTCATCTTTTAAACATTCTACAGATATCTGTGTTGCAGTAGTAACCATAGTTGTAGCCGTTCCACTTAAACCACTTTGATCTAATGGAATAACTTCACATGAATCAAATCCAAATGCACTCCAACTTATATCAAAATTTTTACCTGCATCAACAGCTGTTGGAGTAAATAAATTAATAACTTCTGCAACACCACCAGTAGTAGGTGTTGTTGAGTCTTCTCTTCTTAAAACTACAAGGGTTTTTGATTTTGTTTGACCATCATTCGTTTGACATGTAGCACCAATCACAATAAAAGCTTTATCCATTGTGATTTCGTCATTTCCTGACAAACCCGACTTCCCAAGAGGCTCGACCAAACACTCTCTAAATTCTGATGCAGACCATGCAATAGTCAACTTTTCATTTGCTTCTGCAGAATAAACAGACCCTATTCCATTAGCGGTCAATAATATATCGTCAGATGACAAACCAAAATTTGTTCCGGTTGTTGTTCCACCATCACTAACAGTACCACCGACGGCACCTCCATCTGATACCGAACCACCAGCATCTAAACCATCGCCACCGGTACTATCAACACCACCAGCATCTAAACCATCGCCATCCGTTCCATCGACACCAATCGAATCACCATTATTACCGAAGTTTTGAACTCCGTAACGTTGTCTGGTTTCTTCTTCTTTGATATTTTTACAAGAAACTGTTGTAAAAACGAACAATAATAAAAATAGATAAATATGCATGATATAGATTCCCCTTGATAGCTATATTATCCTCTATTAGCATGGGGTATGTAAATATATGCAAAATAAGCCTAAATGGTAATAGGCTTATTACATTAAAGATATCTTGTTAGTTTACAGTAAAATCAACTTCTTGTTGGTCACCACCACGTGGGCAGCTTTTATCAAAAAGACCTCTTTCTGCATCTTCCAACTTGTAACAGCAACGAAATACTTTTACTTCAGCACCGGGGCCAGGCACAATTTCTGCACCTGTCACAGGGTTAAGCCATCTTATTTTAGATGCATTTAAGTAAAGTTCATAAGAATCTTTTAAGTCATAATCAGCTTCAGGCCACCTAGCAACTAAATCACCATTTAAAAATAAATCAGCTTTTTGTGCAATACAAACTTCTTCAGCTTTAGGAGTTGCATTCTTCAACTTATTTACAAAATCATCAATGACCACATCACCATTAAATGGGTAGGTTAGTGGACCACCTCTTTCCAGAGTAGCTGGTACTACTGTTAATGCTTTATTAATAATATCATTAAACTGAAAAACAGCCGATTGATAACCACCACATGTTTTTACTCTTCCGAAGGAAGTTACAGTAGTATCTGAACTAACTGAATAGAAAATTTTTGTAAGCTTTTGTTGTTGAGAGCTTAGAGCGTTTAACTTTGAAACAAGCGGTGAAACATCACAATTTGGTGAAGTATCATTTGTGGAGTGTCCTGGGTTATCGGTAATCACAACCACACTTTTTACATCTGTTGGGCTGGCTTGACTACTTAGCATATCTAATGCTGCATTAGCTGCTGTTAATGATGCTTCGTTTACGCCATTACCACCAGCAGCAACCAAACTATCAACAGTGCTTTTAAATAGTGCTAGATCATCTGTGAGATTAAACCTACTTTGAATACTATCTCCAAACGTCACAAGCCCTACTTTTACTTTAAAACCATTTTCAAATAATTTTTGAGCGAAGCGTACAATACCCGCTTTTAAACCAGCAATATTAGGACCCATACTAGCTGTAACATCTAATGCAAAAACAACTGATTGAGTATTATCAATCGTAAAACCTTCAGTCGTTTTACCTTTACCGGGATCAAAAGAGATACCTTGCTCTAAACTAAAGCTACCTACAGTTTCAGTAAGTGGCTGGGAAGTAGTTCCTTCAATATTAACCAAATTCGAATCAGGTTTATTGGGATCATCCGTAGGAAAGTCTGGATTTCCAATACCACCAATCCCACCAGTCCCCGGGCCATCTTCTCCACTATCGACACCGCCAATGCCGCCAATGCCGCCAACCCCGGGAGCCGTTTCCCCGCCGGCTGTACTACCGTTATCTACATCAGGTGTGTCTTGTGCCCCACCTGAAAAATTACTTTGTTCTTTACAAGCAACAAACATGATTGATGCGAGCATTAAAACCCAAGCTAACTTATGTGTTTTTAATGATACGTTCATACGCCGAAGTTTCCTCAATTTTTTATCTACCTTTGAATCACTATCGGTATTCTGCTGAGAACACTTAACTTATCCTTGAAGAGGACCAGTAAACCCAATAATATCAGAGGCTTAAAAACAAATCATGGGTTCAAACACACATCAAAAGAGTTGTCCTATGTTTATATGTAAACTAATATAACCTACAGATAACAAAGGAAATAAAGTTGGCTCACCCAATCAAAGAACCATATAACTCTAAGTTTTTTTTCAACGCTATAAAAGAACACTATAACCACCTCGGATCCAACTCAAACTTAGAACCAATTGCCATTGACCAAGGTGAAACCTCATTTATTTCAATATTAAGGCTTGTCCCGGGACAAGACCAAATTTCATATTTAAACGCTTTTGAAAAGCTTCGATCAAAATACAAAAAATGGCAAGTATCTTGGTCAGAAAAAAACAATAAGTACGAGCTAGCATTTGATAAAGGAAAGAGTCTGCTTCCTTTGAATCGACCAATTAAAGTACTTTCTTCTCCAGATGGTTTTCTCGTTATTGATGGTCACCACCACTTAATCATGAGTTTGTTTGTTGGGGCATCAAAAATTCCAGTGTATGTAATGGGAAAAATTCCTTCTCTTTCAATGAGAACATGGAAAAGGTTAATTGAGCGTAAAACAGTATACTTTCAAAAAACCACTATTGAGAAACTTGCAAATGAAAAGCCAAAAATCACTGAACTATCAGACAATCCATATAGATTTTTAGCAAGCAAATTAGCACTTAAAATCAAAATGTCATATAAAAACGGTGAAGTAAATGTCAACGAAAAAAAAGGCAACAAAAATGCTATTTGGATTAAAATAAATGAAGGTTTTCCTTTTGTGGAATTTTATATTGCAGATGTCATTCAAAAAGCTGGAATCATTTTTGATCCTAAATGGGGTGAAAGAATACCCACAAAAATTTGCGACAAAATAAGAGAAGCATTCATTGTATCAAGCAAAAAAAGTGATCAAGATTTCCCACTACATAAAATACTATTAATTGAAAGCATGGATCAGGGCATTGATTTTTTAAATTCAAATCAAAAACTAAAGAGGTTTGTCATTCATTACCTAACACTCAATGACATGCCTCTTAGTGTCCTAGAAGGCAATCTACACCGACTCATAGGCAGTCAATCTACTCATTTCATATGATATCATGACGGTTTTTTTAATTTCATCTCTGCTCTACGATTTTTTACAAACAACTCTAATTGCTGAGTCATATTAAAAAAAGATGATTTATCATAACTATTTTTAAACTTTAACTGTATACTATCAAGATCAGTACTTATCTTTTTTAAATTCGGATTTATATTACTGTGATCTTTATTCTCATTGACTAGCAATCCACGCAACATCTCACACATCTTATCGCTACGCGTTCCAGGGTTATTTTTTTTGAAAAAATTTGCATAAGAATAAATTTTTTGATCTGAAAAAAAACAGCTGTGATAAAAACTTTTACACACATACTCTAAGTTATTTAGTTCAAAAACACCTGAAAAATACATTTGAAATGACAAATGAAGAAAATCATCAAATTGAATCAACCATTTATTATAGTCAGAATTTTCATACACTTTATATCCCGGTGCTTTTCTAATAAAAATCTGACTTACAAAGTTGTCATTGCCTTTAATATGCTCATAAGTATCTAAAATTTCTTCTTGGTGCTTTGGCGTGACATCTACTGCACTTAAATATTCTTTATAATCAGCCACAGAAAAAGCACCATTCAATAATGCTGCGACACCAAAATAAATATAGCTGTCACTCTCAGCGTTATCTCCAATCAAGATAATATTTGAACCTTTGAGCTCAAAACTAGCGAGAAGATCTAAAATCGCAGCATTTTTATATGCAATGTGGTGCCGAAGTTGATCTACTCGCCCTTTTTTTAAGTTATGCATTTGGTTTTTTAGGGTGTCACTGTGCCAATGAATTAGATCTTTACTGAATTTTTCATTGATGGGCCGACGCAACTGCGGTGGAGAAGACGAAATAAAATGCAAGCCACAAGGAGCCGAGGGCTCAACATCATTACGCTGCCACTGTAAAGCGTCAAGAAAGTACTTAGCACCCTGAACAGATACCTTGTCATTAGCACCTTCGAATGCAACAGAAGCTAATTGAAAGAAAGTCTCAAAAGCGGTCTCCAAATAGGTCTTATCAATGTCGCAAATGATATGAGTTCCAGACGTTGGTGGAGTGATATGAACCTTCCGATCCACGAGCCTAAATACGTCACCACTGCCTCTTTTTTCGCTATGTATCCAATTTTTTTTCACTAATTCTCTTCATGAAAGATGATGCAAACCTGCCGGGTTTATCATATCATGCTCACCATGGACATTAAAACGATGAAAAACTTACCAAATTACTTAACTATGGCTCGAATTGCCATGATCCCAGTATTAGTACTCATTTACCCAATCGACTCTTTTGCTGCAAAAGTAACAAGTGCTGCTTTATTTTTACTAGCTAGCATTACAGACTACTACGATGGTTACCTAGCCCGCAAATATGAGCTAGGCACAACATTGGGAGAAATTTTAGATCCCATTGCTGACAAATTACTGGTTTGCTGCTGCCTTATCTTACTAGCTGCTGAAGGCGTTGTTGCACCATGGATAGTATGCTTAATTTTGAGTCGTGAATTTTATATTAGTGCACTTCGTAATTATGCAGCAAAGAAAAACTGGTCCCTCAAAGTTTCCCAAAGCGGCAAAGTCAAAACTTTTTTCCAAGACGGTGCTATCATGTGCCTATTAATTAATGAAAAATTTATTGATATCAATTGGCCTGAAGTTGGCATGGTTGGTTTATGGGTATCGGTATTCTTCTCTTTGTACTCCGCCTATTATTATACCCAACAATTTGCAATCAGTTGGCGTGAACATGAATCTGCACAAACGAACTCAGATTCTATCACTTAGACTTCAACTCAACATAATCACCTAAACCAGCTACAGAAGATGAGTCAGGAGATATTCCGGACATATTTTCCATTTTTCGTACAACACCGTTTAGTACTGAGGAAACAGTTACGTGTTTGTCTTTTATACTAGTACCTGATGATGCACTTTTTAGCTCACCTTGTTGATAGAACGCTAATCCAGACCCATCTTTGATAAGACCCGGAGAATTATTTGCTCCTACATCACCAGCATTTGGCTCATTATGGTAAGGGTGAGATGAATTGGTAAAAATACTAGGGTCAGTATAAAGATGATCCACCATTCCTGCAGTCGCCTTTGATCCCATCACAAACATATGCGAGACCTTATTATCTCCACCGTTTTTTCCACGCCCGCCTTCAGATGCCATCACCACCATTGTTTTTGGGTGTCTTTTGATAACATGTGCCAGCAAGTTCATACCAAGAGCAAGCTGCCTTGCTCCTTCAATATTGGAATAAGGGCGACTAATACCTTGTGCACTTGTACTGTCTAGTGAAGAGTTATCAATATCAAAAATATTAAGAAGCATAGAAAAATTTCTAATAGGGGCTCCCGGAATATCTAAGAGATTTGACGCTAACATACACTGTGACAAGAACTCTAAACTAGCTGTCACTTCTACATTGCCGTCACCGGCTTGAATGTTATTAGCTCCTTTTAAAGCTCCCATATCATGAGCTAGTCCTTCAATATCACCGATATCATTTAACCGAGTCAATTGGCTTTGAATTTTTGACCTTGATGAGTTTAATGCTGCTCTAATCTCACTATTCACACCCGTAAAACGATCTAACTTAGCAACTAAGTCTTGATTGACAAAACCAACACCCAAACTTTGCAATAATATATTGACGTAATCTCTTACAGATTTCCCCTGTGCTACTAACTGGTTAAGATCGTGACCAATTACCCGGTTCGGTACTCGGCCAGTGCCGTCTGTTGTTTCTACTCCTCTTCCCATATTAAACGCAGCAATTCCAAACGGAGAATTCACAATATTGTTTTGATGTAAATGATATCCAATATCTCCACCAAAACCCGGCGTACCACTATACTCTAACAAAGTGTTTTTGAACGAATGATTCTCTTTTACTATATTTTGATTTACATGCAAAAAACATTGAAGTGCTACTTCTTCTGGAAAATCACCTCTTTCGTCAGCTGTTAAATGCCTGACAAAATCGTTACTTTCATCTTTACCATTTTGCAGCATATCACCAAACCACTTGTTTAAGCGTAATTGCCCAAAACGCCCTGAAGCATTATCAAAGATTCCTTTTGATTCAAGTAGAGTTCTCGTGTCTTTATTTCTGACACTACTTTCCCATGAACGACTAGTTTTTGAACCTGTGTACTCCAAAAATTTAAAATATAATGGCGTATGAATAAGGTTCATCACACGAATAAAAATTATATTTACACCATCATTTGGTGCTGCATATGCCTTTGGTTGCCATATTTTATTTTGATAACCAAAATGATTTTCGTTTTTTAAAAAATCAAATGCATCAAGACTATTAGAAGAAAAATGCGAAACAGGAAGACCCCTTAAGTACTCTTCAATCACATGCAAACCTACGGTACCACCAAGGCTTGTATATAAAATTTGCTTAATCAAGTCTCTTCTTTTCATAACACTCTTCATTTTTTTTTATAATCTTATCCATAATCGGCACATTCACAAAAAAGGTTAAACACCAAAAACAACTAATAATTTTATAAGTTTATTCTCTTTTATTAAAGCGAACCTACAGTCAACCCGAAAGCTGTTCAAAGGAATGTTCATGATTATACGCAGTAAATTAAAAATTATTATTCTAGTTTTAATTGCTATCAATGCCTGTAAACCTGCAGGAGTTGGTTCTCATTCAAGCTCAGCTCCAGCTATTGATGATAATAAAACTGCACCAGAAGATAAAGAAGGACTGAATACACAACCAAATGAGCAAGATTCTTTAACAGTTATTATAAACAAAGAAATACCTATACCTGATGACGACTTTGTTTTTGAGTTTTTAGATAATAACTGTAGTGTTTGTCACGGGTATGATGAGTCTGGAAAACCAAATATTTTCCACGCCGCATGGCCAATGGCAAAGAACAGACTTGAAAAAGAAGACTTAGAAATCTCCACACTGTCGGCAGCAGTCTATCAAAGTCTTTTCCATAAAATACTCCCAAATGCTCCAAACACACCTGCTTCGATGCCTAAAAGAGACCTTGATGATGACTTAGAGCTTGAAATTAAAAAAGTACTCAGATGGTTTCACACACAAGTTCCAATCATTGTATCCGAAGCACAATCGCTATATGGAAACGTCAACAATAATGAACAAGTTGAGATTGATTTCACCTTTGAATGCAGTGAAAAAATCAGCAGTGAAGATTTTCTCAATAGGTTTTTTCTTGCCGCATTTAACAGAATACCAAACTTTGAAGAACGTACTAATTTCTTAAGCAACTCACCTACGACTATTGACAATGAGAATGCAATCAAATTTATAGCTTTATTAGATGAGAATAATTATCAGTCTGAATTTAAAGAAAATGGCCTTAAAAAAATCTCACATTATATAAGTGGATCAGGTGCAATAGATTTCAATGGACCTTTTAAACCAGAAGCTTATGCAGATTTACAAAATGAGTTTTATCAACAAATGTTACATCGTTTTTCAGAATGGTCCTATTTAGATTACTTTTTTAAACCATTTGTAAGGGTCAGTAAAAATACCGCAGAGTTTTACGGGTGCGTCAACAACTCATCAGAATGGACAGACTGCCCTCTATCCAAACCAAGATCTGGATTTTTTGACACCTTAGGTTTTTTAAATACAAATCAATCTAGTTATCTAGTTGAAAATAATAATTATGGTCGAGTAGCATCTATGTATTTTGTGTTATGGGGCGAAGGCTTTGAAGCATCTAATGATGTAAGTTCCAATGATCAAGCAATTCCACCGCTTCCAACTTGCCTCGAACAAATAGACACACGTTACAAAGGCGGCGGTGCAAGAGGTGTAGCAAGCATTCCTAAAACAGACAGATTGTGCCAGAGCTGTCATATATCTCGTCATTTAGCAGCTGGCTCTGTTTTATTTAGACCGTTTTCTTCAGGTGGTTTAATATTCACAGACTCAAACTTAGGGATTTTAGATAGTGGTGACTACCAAGCAGCTATAGGAGATGACTGGACCTATATACCTAAAGGCTCTACTGACCAAGTCCCTGTTGATTACAAAATGATTGACAACCTTATTCTAGAAAGAGGCACTGCTTGTGCAGAACTTGCAGGCGGTTCACAAATTCCTTTTCATTCAGCAAGAGATTTAGGTAGGTATTTGGTCTCCAACCCAAACCTAGCATTCAAAGGTTTTGCCAGACACGCACATAGAGCGTTCTCAAACTCCTCAGGTGTAAACTTTGAGCTTATTCAAAAAATGCAAGAAAGCTTTCAATTAAACAAAACAAAGATACTGGATTTAACTAAAGTTTACTTCTCATCTGAAACTTTTCAATGTAAAGCTGGAACAGGAGAAGTAGAATGAAAATACTTATATCCATTCTTTATATCCTTATGGTTTTTGGATGTACTAAAGAAGAATCAAACATTCATGATCAAGGCGTAATTGACGAACCGAATACGGATACCTCGGAAGAAATAACGCCTAGACCATCTGCTACTCCAGAATCTGAAATAGTAGAACCCACACAAGAACATAGAATTATTGATGGAACCAGGCCTGAACTTCAGCTTTTAAGCACAAGTCAGATTAGAAACCACTTAAAATGCATAGACCCTAGGTATGACTTAACAAAGGTTCAAGCTGAGAGTATTATGGCCATTGGAGATGAGCCGAATCAAGGCACTAATGCATTCTTGCTACCAAATTTATACTCTGTTGGAGACGATATTATTCAAAAAAACATCGACCTTATTGATGGAGAGCTTTCTCTAACAAAAACCGGAACAAAGCTAAACACACCTAGTTTAGACTACCTAGTGGCACTTTCAAATATCGCAAATGTTGTTGGACATAACTGTGAAATCTTACAAAAAAGCAATAATTCAATTGATTCAAATGCTTGCGACTGTAAAACAGTCGATGGAATCACTAAAATAGTTGACGAGTGTTTAGTAATTTTAAATTTATCCGATGAAAATAGGCAACTGCTCAAAGATGAATTTCAAGAGCAATGCAATACGGACCCAAAAGCAGCAATTTCATCATTAATTGCGTCTTGGGGATATGTCATTAGTCCTTAACTTTTATATATTTTTACTGGAGAGAAAATCATGAGAGTAAGTTTAATAGCAATTTTTTGCTTGTTACCTATTATAGGTTGTAAGTCTGAAATAAACAAAATCGGTTCTAATCAAGAAAAAAACGCCACCAATAATGACGATTTACTTGTCGAAGAGCCAAATGAAGAATTAACAAATAATGTCCAATCAATTGACGCAGGTATCTTAAAAGCAGGACCACAAGCAATTGGTGAAGATATTAACCCAGCAGATGATTCTTACATCCATGATACACAAGACCCAAACTACCCTAAAGTATTACCAAGAGAGTATACTGGCCCTACTCCAATAGTTGATGTCGGTAACCCTGTTGATCTTCATTGGCAAGTTCCAGAAGGAAGTTCTACCGCAAGCCTTGTAGTATACCCTGCGGGAACTCAAGACCCTAAAACTCCAGTTGATATTACAAATGGTGAGCCTTTAAATAAAGCTACAATTGAAACAAATAACTATGTACCGGGCCACTATATGGCAGAACTAAACTACACTAGAGCTGACGGTGGAGAAAACACACATTATTTTCCATTTGTTGTTAGACCAGTTATTGACTTAACCACTAAAACACCAGAAATCTTCCGAAATGAAACCGGTTCATATAGTATATATTCTCCTCATGGTGCTGATAGCATTATCATTTCTGCCAATGGTCATGAAGTAGACCAAAGAACAGAAGGACAAAGAGTAGAAGAAATTATTGATGTTGAAATCAAGTCAAATGATGCAACTGATGTTATTACAATTTCTGGGTACCTTACTAAAAATGGTATTAGATCTAGACAAGATCAAACTGAAATCAGAATCACACAATGTGAAGAAGGCACATTTGCATGTATCCACGCACAAGTACAAAAACGTTGTGCTGATATCGGAAAAGAAAACTGGCTAGGAAATGCATCTGAAAACATGAAGGTTGACTTTATTTCTAGAAAAAACATCAACCAAAGCTGTAGTTACAGCAGTGCTCAAGACACATTAGATGCAAACGGAAACTTTGGTAGAGTTCAAACTGGCTACAGAGTTATTACTGCACGTTGGCCATTAGATCCAAACGCTCATCAAGAAGGTTGCACACAACCTGCAAACATGCCGGACCCATCTAAGTTTTATGTTTGTGATTTTGAAGTCGTTTCTTATGACCGCTTTGCTGAAAAACCTCTTGACCACAAAATTAAAGTTCACGACCAAGGCGGACTAACACTCGGAACAACAGGTTCTTCTCATTATGTATTTTCACATATGGTTAAAGGCATGGTTGATAAATTAAACCGAACTGCTGAGTCTGACCTGCCAGTATACGACTGGAGCAAGATAACGACAAACACAACAACCGGGCAACGTGCTCCATTCAATATTAATAATGTAAATGCTCCGCCAAAATTTAACGGTGGAAGTCCAAATCTACCACCAGTAAATGTAGACCAGATGCCTTCTCGTCAAACGCCTGCATCTTGGAATTACGAAGCGAATGACGCATATGCTCAGATTCTATTTTCTCAGTTATATGTTGATGGCGTAACACCTAACACTCTTAACTTTGGCCTTCATACTTATGGCGATGGTAATGAAAGTGACTTCACAAGAGCAAAAGATTGTAACGTTTCTGGCGTTAGCAATAATGTAGAAGGTGAAGCAAAATTTAGAATGAGATATTGGTATGTACCGATCTCAGACTAAAATCTAAAAGATTCTTTCAAAGGCTAGCTTTATCAAAGCTGGCCTTTTTTTATGATTTTTTTTGTATTCTTACTGACTCTTCTAAAAGAAGACTAGCAAGGTCTACACAGAATTTTTCAGATAAATTGAGTTCGGATCCAATTGTACGATACCTCCGCAAAACATCCGACTCAGTATTTGGACATTTCACAGGAGTGTTCTTTTGTTTCTTAATTTTTCCAACTTGATCAGATAACTGCATTCTCTCTTGAATCACTTGCAGAAGCTTCTTGTCCAAAATACTAATAGATTCCCTTATGGATTCAATCATTTAAAAAACCTAAAATAGAAGATGGTTTTACAACAGATACGACCCAAAGTTGATGAATGGCTCTTGTACTAGCAACATGCAGTAATCTTCTATCTTCATCTGTATCTTGATAAATATGCGAGCTTGCATCAGGGACAATCACATAATCAAACTCTAATCCTTTTACTTGCCCAGCAAGTGTCACATCTACCCCCGGACTAAAATCAAACTCTCCGTCAAGTACCATTCGAACTTTTGGTAAATCTTTGATGGCATTATAAATAGAACTAGCCGTTGCTGTCTTTTTGCAAATCACTGCTACAGAAGCCATCGGCTCGCGGTTTAACAGGTCATTCAAAGCATCAGCCAAGAAAATACTTGCATGAGCATCAGACGCTAACACAGAATGCGTCACGGGAGCTCCATCACGAATAGCGTGTAAACCGACTTCATTATCTTGAGCACCAAGAACCTGCCTTGCAAACTTTGTGATTTGAGTTGTACAGCGATAAGTTGTCGTTAGGTGTTTAGCACTAACCTCTGGAAGCCCCATGGTATTCAGTAAATCTCCCCAAGATGAAAAAGCCGTTGTTGTATTAATTTGTTGGGCTGCATCTCCAGCAATAGTAACCGCACAATCAGGATCAAGAGAGCTACTTAAGACTCTAAGCTCTGTTGGAGATAAGTCTTGAGCCTCATCAATCACCATATGCATGTACTTAGGGAAAGACTGTAAACCCGGACCACGTCCTTGAGTCTTTTTGAATAAAAGACGTAGCAAAATCGGGAAATCGACAGCATCAATGGTTCCAGCAAGTTCACTTTGGCTTTCTTGCTCCGCAAGGGATTTACCATCAATGGTTTTCAAGTTATCCATATCAACATCTCGGTAACGGTCTTTTGCTGTTCTAGAAAATTGTTCTCTAGAGTAGTCGATCACTTGGTCCACCATGCTTTTTTTGAGTTCACCACCACTTGCTTCAACAATGTGTTCTAAAATTCTTCTGTTTGTAAACAATTCTAAACGATCGTCCAATGGTTTTAGAAGTGTGCGTTTTTGATTTTTGAAGAAAGTCCTTAGATCATGGTGCATGTTTTGCGATGCATTGGATATCACTTGTTTTTCTAGAAGGTGAAGCCAATGAGAAAAACATTTACCTTTTACAGACGAATAATCATAAGCACCACCAAACAATGAACCGTCAGCCTCTGATTGAAACAGTCGTGGGAATTTTCTTGATAGTTCTTCTAGTAAAGTAGACTTTTGAATTCGAATTAATTCATCAATCCCGTTTTCAATCGCTGGGTGCCGCTTAAATTTGACAATGTTACCTGAAGTATCAGGATAAACACGCTTTGGAAGACCTCTTAGCACTTTACGTGCTTGTTGTTCTACCCAACGATCAAAGGTTAATACAGCAACTTGACTCATGGCTAAAGAAGCCAGAAGTCTCTTTGTTAACCTAACCAAACCAGTTTCTGGAACAATCACCACCATTTTATCGGTTGGTATTTTATGGCGGTAAGTGATTAAAGCCATTCGGTGCAACGCAACCGTTGTTTTACCGCAACCTGCACCACCTAAAATTAATAATGGGTCTTCTAGGGGAGCGTTTAACATCTCGTATTGACTCTTATCCAAAAGAGCAGATATTTGTGCACTGGCTTGCCCACCCTGCCCCGTTCCAATACTACGGTCTGCTGAAGCTTCTCCACCTGCAAATTTTGCTTGGAATGCTGCAGGGGAAAGTTTCCACTCATTATGGATGAATTTAAAGTTTTCGCCACCTGCAACGATGCCTACTAACTTTCCGTTATCCATGGTCAAGACGACACGTTTAATGACTTTTCCCTCGGCTATCCTACCCGGAAACTCTTCACAGTATTCCTCACCTTGCCTGTAGTTAAAGAAAATCCGAGCCGCAGGAGCATGCCTCCAGTCTATTACTGGAAAGTTTTTGACGTTGAGGTACGTGTAGTAGCCAAGTAGTACGTGTTTTTGTTTGCCGTTTTCTTCTAAACATAAGTACGCAAAGTATGGGGCTCTAGTATCGGGGAGTTTCTCAATATGAGTTCTCTCGTATAAAGCACGTTGAGTGTTTAACTGATCAAAGATAGCTGATAGATCTGAGTCAGATGCTGTGATTGCGTCATCACGTAGCTCTTTAATGGTATCTCCTACCCTTTGATAGTCAACACCTCGCCTCTCCAATGTAGACTGGTGAACAGCCTTTTGAATCTGCTCTAATATCTGTTCTTGTTCTTTAATAATACTCAGCTGCAAATTGGACAACGTCAAGAATAGCACTCCTTTAAGAGACTTTGAAAGTCTATAGGAATCTCCAGAAGCTGACAATCAACGAATGGCGAATATTTGATGACAATCTACTAGGCACGGCTACTTTACAAACCCAAGAAAATACAGTCATAATTACTCAAACAGAAGATAAAAGCATAATGAACGGGGGGAAAATTCATGAAACGT
The DNA here is from genome assembly GCA_023301465.1 of Oligoflexales bacterium. GTDB lineage: Bacteria > Bdellovibrionota_B > Oligoflexia > Oligoflexales > JALZUQ01 > JALZUQ01. The sequence goes on along the minus strand of JALZUQ010000003.1, from coordinate 3,499 downwards.
TTTTGTATTGCTCTATTATTAATCTATAGCCAATCCACTATTTTAAATGCATCCATCAAAGAGATCGAAACCATGCTTGTGCAAGGCTCTAAATTTTTATTTCAAGACCAAGTGGGTAAGAAAAAACTTTGGCACTATAACAGCAGGTTCAAAGATGACAGCCAAGCAGATTGTGGGGTTTTTAATTTTGAGTTTTGTTTTTATGGAAGACAAGATGCTATGATGAGTGTTTTATTGAAAAGAAATTACTCTAACAAAGAAATTTCTAAAATCATCCATGCTCGCGATGAGGGCGTAGAAGGTATCAGCCTAGATTGCACTGGGTTTACCAAAAAAGAATGTCTTCGCTACTCAGGACATGATCTAGAAATTTTTATTCCATCCTCTTCAAATTACTCTTTTGAAGAGCTTGATGATATCGCAAGAAGAAACTTTGATGCCACACGTACTTGGATGACCTGTGAAGGTTTAACCATATCAGAGTGCAAAAAGTTAGTTATTTGGGACGTACAGTTAGATATTCCATTATCTTATTCTCAAAAAGATATTTTTTCTCTCATCAATCTAACAAAACACCCTGAGCGTTTATACATTAAGTACAATGGGAAAATAAAAGATGCTGTCAGGTGGCTTTCATTAGGCTCAAGCATTGAGTTACCCCACGCACTAACAAAAAGTGAATACCGAACCATTACAAATAATTTAGAAAAGAATGCTCACTTTAGAGTTTTGTTAACAAGCATGGACATGGGAGTTTACACTAAAGGATCTGCTTTTTATTCAGGGTCTTTTCGCTGGAAGTAGCTTTAAAAAGTGAGGCTACCCCAGCCTACCGGCCAGGGTTTGAAGTCATTATGGTTGGATCATTTCGGATAAGAAGTGAGCTTGTAAAGCCCGGTTGGTTATCTGGAAAGTTTGAGAGAGTTCCTCCCCCCCCTCTGAAAGTAATATAGCCAACACAGCGGTATAAAAAAAATTATTAAAATTACTGAAACCTCATAAGTTTTACTAATACAAAACTGACACAACTATCGTTAAATAACTGCATTTACACTACTTTTTAGAAGCACAGATAAACACCAACACTCTACCCTTACTCTCCAAGACATGCAGGCTAAATGCAAACTTTATGAACCAAGTAAGAATAAACTGGCCATTAGGCCAAGATGTTGTTAGGTTTCGTGTAAGACAGCTTAAAATGACGTAATAAAGGGAGTTCACACATGAAACGTTTTATCTTACTAGCAACAGCAACCATCTTTGCTATCAGTTGTGGTGAAAACAGCACATCTTCAATCAAAGATGTTAAAATTAAAGACTCAAAAGAAACTAAAGTAGAGGTTAACCTTGAAAGCTTCAGCGGGACTCTAGACGCAAAGAAAAAAAGTATTCTATATTTTTTAACATACAAGCAGTCTCTACCTTTATTATCTAGAAGTTTTGAGCCAGCTGAACTAAAGAAACTTTTTGAATTAAAACACCTCAAAACATTCAAAGAAGGCGATACAAGACTAAAGGTTAGTATTAGCTCATGGGAAACAGAAAACTTCAAAACCATCAAACTAAAAGACCTTGAAACGACTTTATTTGCTGGTAGACCACTTGATATGAGTAGCAAAAAGAAAGAAACTGATTTTATTTACAGTGTGACAGTCAATGCAAATCTTATTATTGATCCAGCTCAATTAAATGAAGGAGCTCCCAAGCTTGATGACGATGATGACATTGGGTTTATGGATATCAAAGAAGAAGATATCACTGCAATGTTAGATGACTCAGATGATAGTAAAAAATCAAAACCAAAAGGCATTGCTATTCAACTTAAAACCGCATTTGAAGCTCATAGTAAAGACAACACTATTGACGTATACGGTACTGGCATTGTTCCATCTGGCTTTGGCTTAGATAGTGAACTCAACTTCTTTACAGAAGATGAAAGTAAAGATTTTATTAAGAAGTTTAAATACAAAAAAGATCGTAGAAGAATGGGAGATATCCGAAACCCTACTTCTTATACAAAAGAAGAAACTATCAAAGACGTTAATTTTACAGCAACTATTCAATTAGAAGAAAAAAGATAAAAATACCCATTCAACTTCAAATCAAAAAAGCTTAGACTGCGATGTCTAAGCTTTTTTTTGGAGTTTTCACCTTGAATCAAAACAATACCCAAACAAAATCACCTATTTGGCTTGCCTTATATGTAGCTGCACTCGGCTCCACTACACTGATGGGGTACGAAATCATTCGAAGCACTGCAAATACGCTTGTCAAGTCAGAGTACGGCACTGAAAATTTCCCCCTCATGATGGCTCTGAGTCCATTATGCGTACTCTTTTTCATTTATTTATATAATATTTCTTTAAGTCGATTTGGCAGTAAATGGACATTATTTATATCATCCATATTGTTTGGAATAGCATTTATCGTTTCTAGTTACTCACTACAAAAAAACTGGAAATCTACACCAGCCATTTTATTTATGCTTAAAGACGCATACATCGTTCTTCTTATCGAGCAATACTGGTCTTTTTTAAACTCAAAACTAAGCAAACAAGAAGCAAAAAAATGGACCGGGATGATTTGCGGTGTCGGTTCAATTGGCTCATTGGCTGGGGCCGCTTTACTTTCAAGCATCGTGACAAAATTTGGAAACCAATGGATGCCCTCTTTAACAGGGGTTTTATGCGTGTTTAGTGGAGTAGTCTCATATAGAATGATGCAACATTTTGGAGAACCTCGTAAAGAGGCAACTAGCACAAATCAATCTACTGGGTGGAAAGATGGGTTTTCCATGTTTAAAAAATTTCGTTTACTGCGAAATATTCTTCTTATTGTATTAACCACTCAGGTAGTCTCAGCTTTGGTGAGTTACCTTTTTCAATTGGAGCTTAGTCAGCATTTTAGCGACCCAAACCAAGAGACTGCATGGTCTGGAAAATTCTACGCTTGGTTAAGTGTTGCAGCTTGTTTTTGTCAGTTTATAGTTACCCCCATACTCCTAGCAAAAATATCTGCAAGAACGATTCAAGTACTCATTCCATGCACACTACTCATCATTTCTATTTTTGTAGCCTTCCAACCATCACTATTCTCGATTGGTTTACTATTTTTATGCTTTAAGGCTTTTGATTATTCTCTTTTTCGGTCCAGTAAAGAAATTCTCTATATGGACCTACCGTATGATGCAAAGTACCGATCAAAACAGTTGATCGACTCTCTAGGTTACCGGTTTAGTAAGGGGGCTATGGGGGCGACTATTCGAGGGGCTGAACTAAGTATAAAAAGTTTAGGTGTAACAACTTGGCTTGTTTCGACTCCTATCATAATAGGATTCTGGCTCTTTCTTTCTTGGAAAAACTTAAAATCAAATAAGTAAGTTGAGATTCGCACCATCACACAAACAACCAAACAACCAAACAACCAAACAACCAAACAACCAAACAACCAAACAACCAAACAACCAAACAACCAAACAACCAAACAACCAAACAACCAA
>JALZUQ010000002.1 GCA_023301465.1 Oligoflexales bacterium | reverse complement strand
GAAACGTGCCAGACGGCAGGTTTTAGTTTTAAGAGTCCTCTTCAGGAATGCACTTCCAGAAATGTGCGAGGGTTCAAGTAACGTTAAGAAACGTGCCAGGCGGCAGGTTTTAGTTTTAAGGGTCCTCTTAAGAACAAACCCAAGTGATATTCAAATATTCATCATAAAGTTACAAACCCCAGTGAACAACTTTTAAAGTCTAAACAACGTAGATATGCACAGCAATCACAAAGCGACGCAACCAAGCTCATAGTCCGCAGGACTATTCGCGGAATGCACTTCCAGAAATTTGCGAGAGTTCAAGTAACGTTAAGAAACCTGCCAGGCGGCAGGTTTTAGTTTTAAGGGTCCTCTTCAGAACGAACTCAAGTAATTATTCAAACTTCAATAATTAAACAACAAGACCCAGTGAACAACTTTTAAAGTCTAAACAACGTAGATATGCAGAGCAACCACGAAGCGACGCAACCATGCTCACAGTCCGCAGGACTATTCGCGGAATGCACTTCCAGAAATGTGCGAGGGTTCAAGTAACGTTAAGAAACCTGCCAAACAGAACATTTTAGTAGTAAGAATTCTTTTCAAAATTAGCAATTGAGTTTACTTCTTACTTTTTAATCAGATTCAAATCCGTGAAACCTAAGCCATATTCTAATTCTATGAATTTAAAGGATTTTCTCTCACTAGTTTTACAAAGCCTTAAGTTTCTGAATACACAGCCGAATATTTAGTTCTAGCTGGGAGGATATTTAGTGGATAGAGCAAAAGTCAAAAAAATTGTACCGCCTATTTTTATCATAATGGTGATCATCTTTTCTATTATCTGCATCTTCTTTTACAGGGGCAGTATTGAATCAACATTGACAGAAAGAGTAAAAGAGTCTTTTGGTCAATCAAATATTGCGTTGTCTGAAAATTTAGATGTTAAATTTTCTGGTCGTGATGCTTATATCTCAGGGTATGTTGAAAATTCTTCTGATAAAGACCGAGTCTATGACCTCGTTGATAATGTAGAAGGTGTAAAATTAGTTTATACAGATCTGAAGATAGATGAAGCTGTTCAGCCAATAGAAATTGAAGAGCCAACCCCAGTACCTGTTGTAGAAAAAATAATAGAACAACCGGTAGTAGAGACTGTCGTAGAAGAACATGTAGAAGTAGTGCAAGAAGTTATTCAAGAGCAAATACCTGAACCTCAAGCAATAGTTCATAATAATTACGAAGATGTTGAGAGAGAAATAAATGCAAAGATAGTTTACTTTGATTTGGATAAAACATTTCTTAAACCAGAATCTGAAATCAAAATTCAAGAAGTACAAAGTATTTTAAGTGAGTACCCTGATATTAAGGTTAGAATAACAGGTTATACAGATCGACGCGGCACAGAAGAGCATAATATGGATTTATCAAAGCGAAGAGCGATGAAAGTCCAGAACTACCTAGTAGGTTCAGGCATTAGCCAAGATCAACTAGAAGTAGACTATAAAGGTGAGGTTATAAGAAACGATTTGTATTACTGGAAGTATTACAAATTGGATCGCAAGGTAGAGTTCAAATTTTTAAATCAAGTTAGTCATTAGAAGAGAGAGGGAGTTTTTTATGTTGTGGTTTATTGCTGAAATTTTCTTATTTTTAGTTGTAGCAGGAGTTTGCTTCTGGTTGTTTGGTTGGTGGGCTAGAGGAAAATTCATGTCTCAATCAAATGAAGAATCAATTGATTTTGAAAGTCAAATACGAAAAGTTGACAATAAAGTTGACGAAGAGCGTAAAAGAGCAATTCAATCTGAAAGTAAGACCAACGATGATGTTGAATCTTTCAAATCAGATTTTCAAAAACACAGGACATCATACCAAAATCATGTTGATAATGGTCACAATAATACTTCATACGATGATTCAAAAATTACGAACCGTATGAATGAGCTTTCTCAATCTTTAAATACTCTATCTAAAGAGTCGAGAAATCATTTTTCTTCAAACCACTCAGATACTGTTTATGATGACGGTGGATTAAAGTCACAGTTCATGGCCCTAAAGAACAGTTTTAGCACTCCTTCAAAAGAATATGACGATAGCCAAGTAAAACGTGACATAGCAAAGCTTTCAAGTGAAGTTGACGGCTTAGGTAAATCCTGTAAAGAGCATTTTTCTTCTGCACATAAAGACACCGTGTATGATGATGGGGCTTTAAAGTCTCAAATCATGTCTCTCAAGAGTAGCTTTGGTGGTTCTAAAGATTATGATGATAGTAGCATCAGAAGAGAGTTGAAACAACTTTCAGAAGACATGCGTAATCTAAACAATGCATGTAAAGACCACTTCAAGAGTCCTCATTCAGATACGGTTTTCAATGATTCAAATCTTTTGACAAGAATGAAAGAACTCACAAGTGCACAAAGTGACTTAGAGTCCAAATTAAAGAAGCATCATGATATGCCTCATGGCGGTAAAAGTTACAATGATGCCGAAATTAGAGACATGGTGTCTGCAATCAGTAAAAAACAAGTCTCTTTTGAAGATCGTCTTATGAATCATGAGAAGAAACCCCATGATCAAAAATCTTATAATGATGCTGAATTAAGATCTATGATGTCTAAGCTTGAAAGAAGCCAAAGCACTCTTTCTGAGCAAATAAAAAAGCACACAAATATCTCTCATGATTTTAAGAATTACGATGATTCAAAAATCAATAAAGAGTTATCTGGTATTGCTTCATCATTACAAGACTATGCAAAAGAAATTGAAGCTGTAAAAAGCAAGATTGACCAACATCAAAGAACGCCACACGCTAATGGTGAAGGGTTTGATGAGAAGGTTATCGCTATTGATAAAAAAACATCAAAACTACAAAACTCACAAGAGTCGGTTCGCCAGGCTTTGACTAAAATCGAAGAAGCATTAGCAAAGCTTGAAGCGAGCTACAAGAACCAAAAGGAAATACAGACAAAAACTGTTCAAACAAAACCAACGAATACTGTTAAAACTTCAGCGCCTCGTAAACCAAGACAACCAAAAGTTAACCGTAAGCCAGATGATTTAACGGTTATTAAGGGGATTGGTAAAGTCATCCAAGGAAAGCTCAGACGTTATGGCGTTAAGTACTATGAGCAAATTGCTGCTTGGTCAAGTCAAGACATCCGAGAATTTGATGAAAGACTTGCCTTCAAAGGAAGAATCGGCAGAGAAAGCTGGGTTACGCAAGCAAAAAAACTTTCTAAAAATCGCGAGAATCTTAAGAAAGCAAGTTAATTAGAAATTATTATTATAACCGCCCTCAATAAACTCTACGGGATTATTTGAGGGCGGTTTTTTTATGGGATAATAACTTCTTTTGTTTCTCCAAACTGAGGAACTAAGAACTTGTGCTCAGGTATCCCGGCCAATTTTAAGGATTTAGCTAAGTCTTTGATAGGGTCGTCGATTTTTTCGTAGGTTAGTTTAAAGGTGCCAAAGTGGATTCCAACACTCAGCTGGCTTCGCAGGTCTTGGTGAGCTTGTACGGATTCCTGAGGGTTCACGTGAACGTCTTTCATAAACCAACGCGGTTTATATGCCCCAATAGGTAAGAAAGCGAGATCAAACTTTTGAAATTTGCTTCCTTGGTTTTTAAAGTGTTTGGAGTAGGCTGTATCTCCAGCAAAATATACGCGAGCATTTGGGGATTCTATGACGAAAGACCCCCATAGTGTTCTCTTGTGACCAAGCATGTTTCTTCCTGATCGGTGTTGGCATTCCACAAAAGTGATTTTTAAGTCTTTAAACTGAGTTGATTTACCCCAATCCAACACAAGGTGAGGGTTAATCTCTTCATCTTCTAAGAGTTTGTCGTTTCCAAGCCCTGCAATAAAAAGTGGTGGGTTGTTTTTTTGTTTTTTGACAAGTCTTTGAAGTGTCTCAATGTCAAGGTGGTCATAGTGATCATGACTAATCAACACAACATCTATATCAGGTAAATCTTCAAACTTCACGGCAGGTACCCGAGCTCTTTTAGGCCCTGCAAAAGTAACAGGGCTGACACGCTCAGAGTAAACCGGGTCTGTTAAGATATTGATACCGTTCATTTGGACAAGTAGGGTTGAGTGACCGATAAAAGTATACTTTATATTTTTGTGAACTCTGTCGGGGAAGTTTTTGAGCGGGGTTAGTTGGACACTTTCAGGCCAATCAAAATTTGGGCCGCCAAAGGCTAATTTCATAATTTGCCATAAGGATTTTTCGTGGGGCGTTGTATTTCTAAAGTACTTCCCGTCAAAGTGTTTAGCTTTTTTCCCTTCGTGAAAAGTTGTGCATGCATTCATAAAAAGAAATAAAAAACAAAAAAGATATTTTATGAAATGATCCATTACACAAAACTTTCTAATTTAATGTGTTGTTCTTCAACCTTTTTAGATTTTAGATGCTCTACTACCATGTCCATCATGGGGACAGGCCCACAGGTCATAAATGTAAAGTTTTGAAAGCTTTCTTTGGCAATATCATCAATCATTTTTTTTGAAATTCTTCCATGCATAAAACTGTCAACCTCTTGTCTAGAGTAAGTGATGTGGATTTTTAAGTTGGGGTGAATATCGCTAAGATAGTCTAGGTCTTCTCCGCAGACACGGTCATGTGGTGTTTGAAACCCAAGTAAAAGATGCATTTTTTTAGGTGACCCTTGAGAGCCGAGTTTATTCGCGTACTCTCTTGCCATGCTTACAAAGGGTGTCACACCGCTTCCCGCTGCTATCAAAAACAAGTCTTTATCGGTGCTGGGGTCGAAGCAAAATTTCCCAATGGGTCCACGTGCCTTTAATATCATGCCCTCTTTTAAATCGTCACAAAACCAAGTACTTACAACCCCGCCTTCGACACGTTTTACACTCAGGCAGATACTATCTTGTTGCTGAGGAGAGCTGGACATTGTATAGGATCTCACCAACGGACGTGGGCCAAACTGGTCGAATTTGATAGTAAGGTACTGGCCAGCTTTATAGTCGAATGGTACGTTTCGATCTTCGTGATCAACCATATAGGCATGGACCACGTTAGGGTTTTCTTTAACGACTTTGATGACTTCGTAGCTAACCCAGCCACGTTTTATTCTTGGTTTTTTTAGGTTTTCATTCATAGCCACACGTTACCTCTACCCAGTATGGGTGTCAATCGTGTGTCGGAGGCGAGTTTGGACGAGTATCAGTTGTTAGATTCCGGGAACGGAAAAAAATGGGAGCGTTTAGGACCTCTTAAGATCGTTCGTCCTGCAAGTGTTGCATTGTGGGAACCAGAGCAAAAAAATTGGCCACATGACCTAGAGTATATTCGCAACAAAAAAAACCAAGGCGAATGGATTAAAAAAACTGACAAGGCCCACGAATATTTTAATGAATCTTTTAAAGTCGATTGGGGTCATTTCACGTTAAAGTTAAAGTTTACTCCTTTTGGTCATACGGGAGTTTTTTCTGAGCAAGAAGCAAACTGGAACCGTATTCACCAAAAATGCCTTCAAAACCCAGAGATGAAGGTTATGAATCTTTTCGCTTATACGGGCGGAAGTACACTTGCTGCGGCTTCTGCGGGTGCGAAGGTATGTCATGTGGATGCTTCTAAAAGCACGGTCGCGTGGGCAAGGCAAAATGCTGAGTTAAATAATATTGATCATGTTCAATGGATTGTTGAAGATGCATTTAAGTATGTCAAAAGATGCGTTCAGCGTGGTGTGAAGTTTGATGGAATCATTTTAGATCCTCCTTCTTATGGCAGAGGTCCAAAAGGTGAAATTTGGAAACTTGAAGATAGTTTAGCTAATTTGTTGGAGTCTTTATCTCAGCTTCAAAGTGATGATTTTAAATTTTTACTTTTAAGTTGCCACTCAAATGGAATTGGTTCTTACTCTTTGAGTCGATTAGCTTCTAATTATTTTCAATTTAAAACAAAAGATCATGGTCCAATGTTTATTGAATCCGACAAAGCACAACTTAATGCCGGTGACTGTGTGTGGATGGAGAACCCTTGATAACAAGCTTAAAAAATAAAATGGTGCAGCGTGCTAAGAGGCTCCGTGATTCACGGAAGTTTCGCCGCACGGAATCTTGTGTTTTTGTAGAAGGTTATGAAGAAAACAAACAAGCCGTTTACTATGGTTGGAGATGTTTTTTTCAGATGTCAGCAGATGAAGATTTTTGCGAAAGATCTCAAGAGCAATCATATTTTTCCAGTAATGAAGTAATGCAAGAGTTATGTAAGAAATCAACGCCTTCAGTAATTGGAGTATATGAGTCTCCAGAAAAAAAACCAGACTCTGTTTGGAGTCAAAAAACATTGTTTGTTTTTGATGAAATTGAAAAACCCGGAAACTTAGGAGCTATTTTAAGAACAGCAGCGGCAACAAATCACCGATCCTTTGTGGCTGTTAAAAATACTGTTGATCTTTTGAATCCTCAAGTTATTCGTAATAGTTTAGGGCATTCTCTTGGGGTTCAGTGTGACTATTTAGAACGAGATGAGATTCTTTCAAAAGCAAAAGAACATGGGTATGAACTTGTGCTTTTAGATGCAAACCTTGGAGTAGATCTTTTTGAGTTTAAACGATCAGAAGACCAAAAATATCTGTTTGTGATTGGGCGTGAGCATGAAGGAATTCATAAAAGTTGGTATCATCACGATCATCGAAGCATCAAAATACCAATGGACAAAAGTGTTGATTCGTTAAATGTTTCTGTGGCTACAGCAGTTTTATTTTATCAATTAAGAAACTAAAAATTAAAGTAAGATCAAAATAAATCATACTCACAAAGCTTTACTTGCAGTGATCCATTTTTAAAATTAGTTTTTGAGTTGGGTTTTAAGCCAATAGAACCCGCAGATCCCGGCATTAATAAAAAAGCTTTCCAACCCTTGTAGTTCTTTTTTAAATGATCACCTAAGTTTTTGTAAAAAGCATCTTGTTGTTTGATTCTCTCGTCATATGGCAGATTACAAACGAGGACCCCTTTTTCTTCTGGTGGAGTAGATTCAAAAAAATCTTTTGTAAAAATTTCAATGTGTTTCTCAACTCTTGCAGCTAAGGCGTTTTCTTTTGCCCCTTCCACACATTCAGAATCTAAATCAGATGCATATAGCTTAAACTCTGGTTCAGGGTGCATTTCATTTCTGAGTTTTTCTGCAGTTGACCTCCAAAGGTCTTTGTCAAAAATACTCATGTTTTCCATATCGAAGCTGCCTTTTTTTCTGTGGATGGATACAGACTTATTGAGAGCTTGATAAGCCGCTTCAATAATCATGGTTCCGCCTCCACAAAAAGGGTCATAAATGCATTGAGGTTTAGTGATAAGAGCTTGACGAAAGATTGCAGCAGCAAGTGTTTCTTTAATGGGAGCAAGGTGGTTAAATTTTCGAAAACCTCTTTTGTGTAAAGATCTGCCACAAAGGTCAACACTTAATATAAAATCAACGCCATTATAAAAGCCCACAAAGGTTACATCTGGCTCTTTAATATCGACTCTAGGTTGAGGGAGCTTTAAAAAATGGAAACGATCTTCAATAGCAAGTCGAACTGTCTTACTTAGTTGGTTTTTTCCAATGCGAATTTCTTCGGGGCAGTTTTCGTAAATATCAATTTTAAAGGTTGTGTCTTTTTTAAAATAAGACTCTAGGTTTGATCTTGATAGTTTAGATTGCATGAAGTTCATTTGTTTTGCATTTACTTGCTTGATCTTCAAATAAACTCTACTTGCAACGGCACTTTTGAGAAGAATTTTATAAGCAGACTCCCATGAGGCTTCAAACAAGACAGATCTTTTTTGGGATTTGACATCAATAGCACCCAGGCTAAGTAGTTCTTGAGAAAGAGCTCTCTTACACTCGTTGGGGCAGGTTGCAATAAATTGATGAGTAACGTTTGCTTTTGATTTTTCCACGTGGTCCATACCTATGAAGATTGATGGGATGATTTTCCCTTAACTTAAGGTAGTTTCCTTAAAACAATCTTGTCGTAAAGTCCATTTATAGTTTTTTTACTGCTAATCACTTCAAAACCGGCGTCGATTGCGAGCTCTAAAAAGCTATCTTTAGAATGGGTTTTTTTGTTTAACTCTATGAAAGAACTCATGAAATGGTTAAGGACGTACTTGAGTTCTTCGTATTTGTTTTTCTGTGTTAGTTCACTCTTTATATTTTGTGAGAATTCTTCAACTTCGAGGTGAGGTAGTCCAACGGTCAAAGTCCCGCCACTGACAAGAGAGTTGTATATCGCTTCAAATGACTCGACATTTAAACTGCTAGGTACAAAAGAATGGCATGCTATTCCTTGATAGCTATTTGGTTGTAAGCTAAGCTCTCTCATATTTTGAAGGCTTACTTGACCATACTTCTCTCTTTTTTTATGTCTGAATATTCTTAAGAATTCTGGTTCGTTATCTAGAGCATGAATGTTTTTATTCTTTTTAGAGTTGATACTTTTTGCGGTCATTCCTGTGCGGCATAAAAAATTTAAAATATTTTTATTTTCTTGGTGTGTGTCTTTGTGAAATGAATTTAATTCGTTAAAATCATCAATGTCATTAAAAACAAGATCATATGCTGCAGCGAAACGTTTTATGTCGTGTGTTATTTTACGCTTTTTTTGAAGTTCTTCAAAAAACATTTTTCTTTTTGTAATTGAGTTAATGTTTAAAATAACAGTCCAACCTACAACACGGCCTGTAGATTGATCAAAAATCGGAGACATCAGTTTTGTAAAAACCATACGTCCATACTTCTTTGAAATAAATACAACGCGGTCTCTATCTGCCATCGGTAAAATAGAGTCCCCAAAAAACATATTATGTCTTTTTTCAACACGCTTATAGTTTTCTAAACATCCAAACCAGTTCGTCAGTGTTTCACCGGTCTTACCGTATTTTCTAAATATAAATTTAAACGCAGGATTTGTATCAAGGATTCTATGATCATGGCTAAGAATAAAGGTTGGTACATTACTATCAAAAATATGACTCTCAACTCGTGAGCTATTGTGACTCCATATTCTTAGCTCTCCATCGTCAGCCCTTTTTGGTTGAGGCTTTGATGGGCGGTCGCTTTTTTTGTCTTTAGCAAGAATGCTCATTAATGATTTTAAATACATAGGTTTAGCTTTCATTTGAGAGATATACCTAAAAAATGCAATTTAAATGCCGCGATTAACTTCATATGGTATTGTTATCATTGATAGTTTTATAAGATGGTGCGATCAGAACCTATACGTTTGTATATAATTTAGACGATTTTTGGGGCTAAGTTTTATACTGACCTAGCAATCGCCTATAATAGTATAAAGCTCATTACAAAAGGAAAACTCATGTTGCGTAAGGACTACTTGTTGTCGTTGTTCGTTGTTTGGTCATTTGTAATTGGGTCTGTCCACGGCGGTGTGGTTGGCTCAGATACACAAAACTTTAACCCAACGTCTGATGGAGACGAATTTATTACTACAAAATCTACAAAGGTTTTGGGTCATCTTAATTTTAATGTGGGATTGTTTTTGGATCATGCAATTAATCCTCTCCCATATTATGAGGATACAAACGCTGAAGACTTTCAAAGTAGATCGTCATTAAATGATCATCTTACGAGTTTAGATCTACACTTCGCCATTGGCCTTTCAAAATTTATGAATCTTGGAATTAATATTAACTCATTACTTAGTCAGGGCGTTGAAGAAGACCGAGCTAGAGCACAATTTGCAAAAAAAGGTTTTACAGGCATTAGAGGAAACTTAAAGTTTAATATTATCGAGAAACAAAGCTTTGGTTTAGGCGTAGATGTTAGTGCAAATTACAACCAAGTAGAAAATAACCCTTTTACAGGTGAGGGTGCTGATGCGACATTTCACCTTCAGTTACTTCTTGATTTTGCTCTTAGTTCATCAAGTAAGCTAGCTTTAAATTTTGGGTATCGCGGGCGAGATAATGGAAGTAACTTGGATGACTTTCCAAGAATTGAAACCATCAATAACCAATTGATTTTCGATATTGGTTTTAGACATAAGTTTTCACATAGTTTTAGAATGATTGCTGAAATTTATGGAGCAGCTCCCTTGAAATCTGGTGATTTTGAATCAGAGAGAAAAGTTCAATCAGCTGAATTGATATTAGCACTCCGTAAAGATTTTATGAGATCGTTAAATTTAAAAACATACTTTGGAGTGGGTACAGAGCTTATGCATGGTCTCTTTACTCCTGATTGGCGTGCATTTTTAGGTTTAAACTATACAGTAAATTGGGATGCTAATCGGTCTCAATCTGTGCGAAGAGCTCCACTAGTGATTAATAGAGCTCCTGCTTATATCCCGCCTCCAACAAGGTCAAGACCTGCCGCAGTAATAACAATTAAAGATGTTGTTTTTAAGCTAAATTCTGATCAAATTTTACTTGGTAAAGCGTATCGTGATTTAAATAGAGTCGCTAACAAAGTAAAATCGATATCAAACTTCACAAGGCTGGAAATTGGTGGTCATACTTGTAACTTAGGGTCAGATGCTTATAACCAAAACCTATCACAGAGGCGTGCAGCCACTATTATGAGAACATTGGTAACAAAATTTGGACTACCTTCCTCAAAAATTCGTATTCGAGGCTATGGTGAATCAAGACCAATTGCAGATAATAGGACTGAGTCAGGAAGAAAGAATAATAGACGTGTTGAGTTTAAAATATACGGTAATTAGGGAGAAAGTATGAGTTCAAAATTAACGGTTTTATTAATGGTGGCTGGTATGCTTGCTTGTTCAAAGGCAAGGCTTGAAAATGTTATTGGTGAAAACAATCAGATTATTTCAGTTGCACCACCAGCTAGTGCGGACTTTGCACACCCACCAACAGCAGATGTTGAGGTGGTTGATCCTGATACTGGCAATTCAACAACCGTTGTTGTGATTGGCAAAGACTATTTTATTAGACCGACTGTAGATACGGTTGATTCGGATGGACAGTTCTCGGGCAATATTGGTGAAGTTTGTAAAAATGACGGTATTAAGACAGTTCAGGTGTCTGTTCTCCCTGCGTCTGAAGGATCAAACATTACTAGCCAGCGACAAGGGTGCCAAGATGGTTTTGAAGATATTACTTACCGTTTTACGCAAGCAGGTCAGTCTACGATAACCTTAATTGCTACTACGGATGAAGCAGGTGATTCTGCAAAGGCCGTCGCTACTGTTGAAGTGGTTGATCCAAACGTTAATTACAATGGCAGTGATTGGTTTGACTTATCAGGTACAAAGCTAGCTTTAAAACTTGGAGCTGATGGAAAATCAGAACCGATAACATTTAGAGGTTTTTGCCAAACTTTTGGAATTCCTGGAAGCGTATATGTTCACCCTGAGCCGGGTAAAAAATTAGCGATTAGCGGGCAAACTTACTCAGTGACACATCAATATGAAAAAGTTGGAGTTTATGAAGTTCGCGGTTTTTGCTTTGACGCAAATCGAGACCTAAGAGAATCCGTTATCACGGTAGTAGTGCTTCCAGAAGATGGATCACAAATAGCAAAAAATGCTATTTTCCGTGGGGATGATTTTAATTTCAATGATTTTCCAGGCCAAAATTCACCGGGTCAAAATTCACCGGGTCAAAACTAGATAAAGAATTCAGACTCCTTATCAAGTAAACTCATTGTTTTTACAATCGCTACTCTATGACAATCGTTATGAGTAGCGATTTTTTTGTTATTAGGATTTTTAAGTTTATATTCACTTGGAGAAACCTGATAAATGGATTGAAAGCTTCTCGTGAAATGTGAAGAGCTTCGAAACCCGGATTTTTTCGCAATTTTATCCATATTATCACCATTTGATTTAATCAGTTCAGCAGCATAATGAGTACGATAAATCAAATACCAACGCATTGGAGATGTGCCTGTAATAATTTGAAAGCATCGACAAATTTTAAATTTTGAAACATTAATATGTCTTGAAATTCTATCGAGATTTAAAGGGTACTCTTCACTGCTTCGTTTCATGATAGCAACGGAATCTCGAACGACATTTTGCTTTTTGATTTTTTGGTTCATAGGAACTCCTTGTCTTCATCTAGGGGGCTTCGTATTTTAGCCAGTTGGCCAAAATCACTTTATAAGTAGCAACAAGGGTGCCAGATGTTGGAGGCAATTTTATACTATAACTATCTGATAATACTAGAACGGAACGAGGAAGTGGTTACATAATGACATGTCCGTGGTTTAATTAAGTAACTGTTTTTAAGGATACCTGAATAGCATGTTAATAACTTTTCCCACATTGCCACAAAACCAAAACTATAACTTTATTGGAGTATCTGGGGAGGAGACTTTTGTTATTGATCCCAGTGTCTTTGAGGATGTTGAGGGCCAGTTAAAAAATATTGATAAAAAGTTAAACTATATATTAATTACACACCATCATTGGGATCATATTGGTGGGGTAGATGCGTTAATAAAAAAATATCAATGTAAGTTAATTGTGCCAAAAAACTTTCCACTTAAAAAAAATAATATCTTTCGTCATGTTGGTGACGGTGATGAAATAAAAATAGGGGAGTATCTATTTACAGTGATAGATGTTCCCGGTCACACAAAAGATCATGTGTTGTATCATGATCCAAAAAATAAAATAGCATTTGTTGGTGACGCATTATTTAATATAGGTTGTGGAAGAAACTTTGAGGGTACATTTGAAGAGTTTACACAAAGTCTTTGGAAAATATACCAACTACCCGATGAAACAATGATACATTGTGCACACGAGTACACAAAACAAAATTTGAGATTTGCTCTTAGTCGTGACCCCCATAATTTTGAGTTAAGATCATTTGCAAATAAGGTGGATGAAGTGCTTAAATCAGGTTCTTTCACAGTGCCCTTTAAACTCTTAGAAAATAAAAAACTTAATCCATTTCTCTGTGTTTTTCATGGTTTAGAATCTCCTACAGCTAATGTGGTGAAAATCATGAAGAGTTTACGCATGCAAAAAGATAAATTTTAAGATAAGAAGAAAGTATATTTTAAGGAGATAAAATGAAATTTTTGATACTATTCATCACAGTTTTATTAACAAGTTGTCAGCAATGTGGCTCACCATCATCAAAAGTGACTCAAAGTGACTCTTCAAATTCTACAAAAACTAATGAAAAACCAGCCAATACAAATTTAAACAATGGAAATGCGTCTGTAAAAATTGATGAGATTAAACCGGGTACGGGAGAATTTATTGAAAATGGAGATAAAATAAAAGTTCATTACGTTGGTAAGTTAAAAGGTTCCGACGAACCTTTTGATTCCTCTAGAAAACGAGGGACACCGTTTGAGTTTGAATTAGGTACGCCACGAATTATCAAGGGTTGGAATATAGGTTTGCAAGGAGCAAAAGTTGGCGAAATTCGTAAATTAACGATCCCCCCTCACTTAGGCTATGGTGAACGCGGTGCTGGTGGTAGAATACCACCAAATTCGACACTTGAGTTTGAAATTGAAGTGGTTTCAAAATCAAACTAGTGACTTATAGATGATGACGCCAACTGATTGGATTCCATATATTTCGAAAGCAAGCTCCAAAGAGGGGCTTGTCTTTTTTGGTGCGACTCAACTCGATATCTCAAAAGATGGTGTTAGATTTACAAAATGGCTAGACTCAAAAAAAAACGCGGGAATGGAGTTTTTAGAAAATCATGTCGACAAAAGACTTGACCCTCGCAAATTATTCCCCGGTGCTGTGTCAGCACTTTGTTTTGGTTTTCCCTACAAACATGATTGCTCTCAACCTTTAGGCTCAAAAGCTGCAGCGTATGCATGTTTTAAAGATTATCACACTGTGATTAAAAGAAAGCTTCAAAATATTCTTCAAAATGGTTTGAGTGATCAAACTTCTTTAGATCAGCATTTTAAAATTTGTGTTGATTCCGTTCCAGTTTTAGAGCGTGCATTATTATCTAAAGCGGATGGATTTATTGGAAAGAACACATGTTTTATTCATACCGAACATGGAAGTTTTCTTTTGCTTGGTGTCGTCTTGACCTCCATAGATTTGCAAACAAATAATAAACCCAAATTAGACCCGGATGTTCGTTCTGATGAAGGTGGTTGTGGTAGCTGTAAGCGTTGTCAGATTCACTGTCCAACGGGTGCGTTAGACGAGGCTTATCAATTAGATGCTCGAAAGTGTCTCTCGTATTGGACCATTGAGCATCGCGGATTAATCCCTAAAGAGTTTTGGGAGCACATGGATAAATTTTATTTTGGCTGTGATATTTGCCAAGATGTTTGTCCGTATAATCGCCATAAAACAGACTATGAATACAAAGATCACCGAAAAGTTGATATGAGCCTCAAACAGATTGCCTTGATGAGTCAGTCACAATATGTAAGCTGGTTTGGTGGAACGCCTATGACGAGGGCAAAGATTTTCGGTCTAAAACGAAATGCTTTACTTGCTATGTATGCTTCTTGTGATCCAGATACAAAAAATGTTTGTGAAGATTTGCTTAAATCAGATTTTGAAGTGGTGTCTGGTACGGCTAAAGAAATTTTAAGCTGTCTTTGATGAAAATTACGCAATATGGTGTTTGATTTGATTGACGGTAACGTTTCTAGTCAGTAGTTTATTTATAATTTCGATTCGATGTGGAGCAGATATGAACACCCAAACTTTTCTTATTTCGAATAAAGCAGTTTTGGCAGGTATTCTTGTGATGATGCTTTCTTTTTTATTTTGGAGCAGTAACTCAGAACACAAAATATGGAAAAATTTTTATAAGTGGGTGCCGATGCTCTTGCTAGCATATTTTTTACCATCATTACTCACTTTATTTGATCTTGCAGACCCTATTGCTGGAAAAAAACTATACTTTGTTGCTTCAAGATATTTTCTTCCAGCAAGTTTAGTTTTGTTAACCTTGAGTGTAGATTTGCGTGAGGTTTTAAAGCTTGGGCCAAAGGCACTTATTATGTTTCTTACAGGAACCGTGGGTGTCATCCTTGGTGGGCCAATCGCTATCTTTTTAACCTCTATGATCAACCCAGAGCTTGTTGGTGGTGCTGGCCCAGAAGCTGTCTGGCGTGGATTTGCAGCTATTGCTGGTAGCTGGATCGGCGGTGGTGCAAATATGACAGCTATGAAAGAAATATTCCTTCCTGCTGATAGTTTGTTTTCAACCATGATAGCCATTGATGTGCTTGTTGCTGAGGTGTGGATGATGTTTTTACTTCTTGGAGTTGGTAAAGCAAAAAAAATTGATAAGATGTTAAAAGCTGATGCATCGAATGTATTAGCTTTACAAAAAAAGATGCAAGACTTTCAACAACAAACAGATCGTGTGGCAAGTACTACTGACCTGATGATTGTGCTTGGTTTAGCATTTGGGGTTACGGCAGTATCCCATGCAATTGCAGATGTAGTTGCTCCATGGGTGAATACAAACTACCCCGATCTTTCAAAGTTTAGTCTAAACTCTGCTTTCTTTTGGTTAATTGTGTGTGCGACTACATTTGGTCTTATTTTATCGTTTACAAAAGCAAGGTACTACGAAGGTGCTGGTGCTTCAAAAATTGGAACTATTTTTATTTATTTTTTAGTCGCGACGATCGGCTTACATATGGATCTAATGGCGATTGTAGAGAATGCAGGTCTTTTTGTAGTGGGTTGTATTTGGATGCTTTTTCATGTCCTGCTATTAATTTTAATGGCTTTTTTGATTCGAGCACCGTACTTTTTCTTGGCTGTCGGTAGTAAAGCAAACATTGGAGGATCCGCAAGTGCTCCTGTAGTTGCAGCTGCTTTTCATCCTTCATTAGCCCCTGTTGGGGTGTTGCTTGCCGTGTTGGGTTATGTTTTAGGGACTTACGGTGCTTGGATATGTGCGGTCTTGATGCAAGCTGTTAGTCCATAGCTATAGATTATTTGGTCTTTATTTCGACATTTATCAATGAAACCTACGAAGAATCATTGTTTTGCTTTTCAAGAAGATATTACATCTAAAAAATCTATCTGAATTACATTGTAAAATTCTATTGGCTATATTTAAACCTTCTCATTGTTTGTTATATATCAAAAGGTGTAGTCAACCTTTTTTCTAATAGCTATTTTTTTTTTTAAGAGTTTTTGACTCGCAATTCTTGAAGCAACTCCACTTACAAACCCACCAGGATGTTGAGACTCACTACATAAAAATAGATTTTCAAATGGAGTGGTATTGTCTACTAGTTCAGGCACTGGCCTCATGATCGCTTGATCAAGGCCAAATTCTCCGTATTGTATCTGACCGCCCCAAAGCTCGTAGTCTCTTTCTATGTCGCCCGGACTCATTACATGGCTGCTCTCAATACAGTCACTAAACCCTGGAACATATTGTTGAATGGATTGAACGACTGTTTTGCTGAGGGTGTTTTTAGACTCATCGTTCCAACCAACTTTAAGTTCTTGAGGAACAAAGTGTACGAGTGCAGATATATGGTTGTTTTCTTTTGAATAAGAAAGTTCAATGAGTGGCTTAGATGGAAGTTCTTTGTATTTAATG
This sequence comes from Oligoflexales bacterium, assembly GCA_023301465.1. Lineage (GTDB taxonomy): Bacteria > Bdellovibrionota_B > Oligoflexia > Oligoflexales > JALZUQ01 > JALZUQ01. The sequence goes on along the minus strand of JALZUQ010000002.1, from coordinate 76,337 downwards.
GGGTCAAAACTTTTTTCTAGCCCATCAATAGATTCACAAAGGTGCATTCTTGTAACAGACTCGTCATTATCAAAGTGACTCAGACTTTGATCATTTAAGAAAAAATCAATATGAGCGGTGGTGCCTCGCATACGAAAATTTTCGATTCTTTTTCTAAGTTTGAAAGCACACTTATCTAGTTTTTTTAAGAAAGTGGTTTTAACATCTAATGCTGACATGACAGCTTTTATAGGCATTTCGTTGCCATCATTCATGAGTAACGATACAACCTTGTTTTTTTCGGTTTTGATGGTTTTAACACCATTTCCAAGCATGAAATCTACGCCAAGTGATTCACATTTTTTTTGTAGAATGGAACTTAATTGAGAAGGACCACCAATAATAGCATCACCCGCAAGGCCGTAATAACTAAGAAGCAATGCATTACTTGCCGGTGACCAAGGTCCAAGAAGGTTACCTGTAATAGATGGAACCGCTAATCCAGCTTTAAGTGGTTCATATTTAAAACGTTCATTTAAAAAGTCAGCACTACACATTGGCACCGAACGTAATAGTTCATTCATGGCACGTTTGCCTTTTGTGCGTAAGCTTAACCCTAAGCCTCCAATGTTCCATGCAGTAGAAATGTTTAAACTTGCTACATTAGGAAGTTCGTTAGTCATTACTTTTTGAATCATGGCTTTATATAAATGAATAAATTCAAAAAAGTTCTTGTAAGACTCTTGTTCTTCCGGGCAAATCGTGTTGATTCTAGTCATTACTTTTTCTGTTGGTTCACCAATCAGTAAACGATCTTTATCATTTATTGGAACACTGATGTGTTCTTGCTTTCGCTTACAACCAAGTGCATCAAGGCCAAGGTCTTTAAATACTTGTTTAGAGAAACTAGAAGTATCTTGTAGTACACCTCGGGTTTTTCTGGTTTTACCGTTGATATTTAACTCTCTCGAACCACAGAGACCGCCCACAAAGTCGGCCTTATCAACGATTCCAACTTTTAACCCCTGCTTTGCAATGTATGCAGCAGAAACCATACCGTTGATGCTACTACCTAAAATGACAACATCGTATTTCATTGTTTACCTACCTGACTTTAAAATAGTTTTTGCTGCTAATTCACCCGGTGATCCCATGATACCCCCACCCGGGTGTGTTCCCGACCCACACATCCAAAGATTATCAATTGGGGTTTTGTAATGAGCCCAACCGGCTGTTGGTCTTAAAAAGAGAAGTTGTTCTAAACTTAATTCTCCATGAAAAATATTTCCTTCAGACATTCCAAAGTCTTTTTCTATCTCCCAAGGAGTCAGAACTTGTTTATCGATAATACAATCACGGATATCTGGAGCGTATTCTTCGATCGTGTCGATAACCGTTTCACCAAAAGCTTCTTTTTTCGACGGCCAGTTTTCTGGGCCTTCTTTTATGTTGTATGGAGCGTACTGAACAAAGCAAGACATGACGTGTTTGCCCTTTGGAGCAACTGTTGGATCCGTTAATGAGGGGATAACCATGTTGATGTACGGCCTTCTAGAAAAGTCTCCGTATTTTGCTTCATCGTAGGCCTTTTCTAGGTATTCAATACTAGGTGCAATGGCAACATCACCTCGTAAGTGTCTTGTGCCTGATCTTCCATCATTGAATTTTGGAAGACGATCAAGTGCAATGTTTACTTTTCCAGAGCTTCCTCTAAGCTTAAATCTTTTGATGTCTTTGACAAAATCTGTGTCTAAGTGTTTTTCACCAACAAAATTTAAGAAGGTTCTTCTTGGGTCACACGATGAGATGATATTATCAGCTTGATACTCATCACCATTTTCTAAAAAGACCGACCCGGCTTTCCCGTTTTTAATGACAACTTCACCGACGCCTGCACTGGTTTTGATTTCTGCACCAAATGCCTGTGCGGATCTTGCAATGGCCATACTGATACCGCCTGTACCACCTTTTGCAAACCCCCAAGAGCGAAAGACTCCGTCAATTTCACCCATGTAATGGTGCAATAAAACATATGCTGTTCCCGGAGAACGAACCCCTAAAAAGGTACCAATGATTCCTGATACCGCCATGGGAGCTTTGAGAATATCAGATTCAAAAAACATATCTAAAAAATCGGCTGAACTCATCGTTAATAGTTTGTTGTGTAGATATAAAAAGTCTTCACCGTGAGCTTTAAACTCACCACCAAGTTTAAGAAGCTTCATGAGTTCTTTGGGGTTAAAAGAGTTAGGGTTAGGTGCTACTTGGTCTACAATGTTTCTTGCAAAAAACGACATCTTCCTCATTGCCATTGCAAACTCTGGATAAGCCTCAGCGTCTTTTTTGGAAAATTTAGCAATTTCTCTTTTTGATTTTTGTGGGTCGTCCCAACGGGCAAGGCCGGGTCCGTCAATTTGAGGGCAATAAGAAACATCAAGAGGTAAAATAGCAAGCCCGTGTTTTGTAAGGTTGAGGTCTCTAATAATATGAGGTCTTAGTAAACTAACAACATAAGAACATACTGAGTAAGTAAAGCCTTTTGTGATTTCTTCACTTACGGCAGCACCGCCAAGAACATGCCTTCTTTCTAGAACAAGAACTTTCTTCCCGGCTTTTGCAAGGTACGCAGCACAGGTCAATCCGTTATGGCCACCACCGATGATAATAGAGTCATATTTTTTCATGCTTTTTTCCTCTCAGGATTAAAAAACGGCATATCTACAATTTTTGCAGGAACGGTTTTTCTTTGATGTTCAACTTTTGCTTCTACGTGAACTGTAGAATATTTGTAGTCTGCTTGAATTGTTGCGATAGCAATATTTTTTTTGAGGATAGGAGACCATGTTCCACTAGTAGCATAACCTATCTGATAACGGTTTGAATCATAGATAGGGATAGAAGATCTCCATGCTGAAGTGGAAAGCTCTGGTGGGAGACCGAGTTTAGAAAAAAGTTTTTCGTAAGCTTCCCAGTCGTATTCAATACCAACGGTTTTCCATTCAGGCCCTTTTTTGTTTGCGGCAATAAGAGCGTCTTGCCCCATGAAAGTATCTCGGTCTAGTCTCACTGACCAACCTAAGCCGATTTCGTATGGAGTTGATTTTCGTGCGTCAATAATGCATTCGTTTGCACTTATGTAATCGACGCCATTCATGATAAAGCCAGCTTCGACACGTGTAATATCGAGTGCGTCAAGGCCACAAACTCTACCGCCAAGTAGCTCGGTTTCTGGATGAATAATATCCCAAAAGCGTTTTACATCTTGAGGCGCAACCCAAAGTTCATAACCTAAATCACCTGTGTAGCCAGTTCGAGAAACAATGGTTTTCACACCTTGGATTTGCTCTTCTATAAATCCGAAAAAACGCAGATCTTGTGCCTTGCTAGAACCAATATTGGTCAGTAACTCGCGAGAGAATGGCCCTTGCACGCCAAGAATAGCGTAGTCTTCTGTGATATCTTCAATTTTTACATCAAAGTTTATGTTTGTTCTATGAAGCCAAGAGTAACTAGGCACTGCTGCAGTGAGATAAAACTCATTGTCATTGACGCACATGACGGTTCCGTCATCCATGACATGGCCATTATCATCACACCAACATGTATATACAACGCGACCGGGCTTTACTTTATGGACATCTCTTACAAGAACAAAACTCAAGAACTTCCGTGCATCTGCACCTGAGACTCTATATTTGTATAAAGGCATTAGGTCGATAAGGCCAACGCTATGTCTAAACGCTTGGTACTCTCGTTCATGGCAATGTTCGAAGTGTTTGACAGCGTGATAACCAGCCCACTCTTTCCATGCATATGATTCGCAGAGTGGTGCTAAGACCTCGTGAAATGGTGTTGGGAGTGCCATAAGTGTATCCTTGGGTAGTTGATCTTTAACTATTTTTTTTAAAGTGTAATTGCCTATAGTTAAGTCAACTGAGCAAAAAAATCAAGATAATTAACAAAGGTGCGTGTTTAATAGAGGCTTATTTTTATAGCATTAAAGCTAGAATTTAATTGAAATATAGAAGATCTATTCAATAGCCAAGTTCTTGCTGGGTGGGAGGTAAAAATAGATGAAGAGATTTCAGCAAGCATATAATTTCATTTTTATGCTTGCGAACCTGCGTAAAAATGTGTTCGTATTAAGCATTAACCATAATAAACTTTATGACACCTGAAGGAGAATTTGCATTTGAAAGACATTGTTTATCATAATGATGGAGATCAAGTGAATGTTACGGTTGTGCCTTTTTATGTCAATAAACAGTCTAAGCCTTCTGAGAATTTTTATTTGTACGGCTATACCGTAAAAATAAAAAACAAAAGCCCAAAAACTATAAAATTAATTTCTCGCCATTGGACGATCATGAATGGCAAGGGTAAAAAGAGGGAAGTAGATGGTCGCGGGGTTGTTGGGCAAACACCAGTTCTAAAACCCGGAGAAACATTTGAGTACACGAGTGCATGTCCACTGGATACTCCAACGGGGAACATGAGAGGGTTATATACTCTTTCAGATGATGAAAAACATATGTTTAAGGCAAAAATCCCACTGTTCTTTTTTCAGCTCCCACAAACGACACACTAAAATATAGGAAAATATCATGAAATGGATCAAGTATTTATTAGTAATACTCGTAGTTCTCGCACTTTGTGTTTGGAGTATGCAGTTTTTTATTAGCAGTGATCAATTCTCTAAAATGTTATCAAAAAAAATGGAAGAATCTATAAACGGTACTTTTGATATTGATGATGTGGACTTTGATTTTTATCCGAGTATTGGGTTCAAGATTAAAAACCTATCTCTAAAAGATCAAGCTTCTAATGAAGTTCTTAATGCAAAAGAAGCTGTGTTTGGTCTGATGTGGTCATCTTTGATTTCTTTTAAGCCAAGAGCTGCAGTGCAGATTGATCAAGCAAGCCTTAATATTATCCAAGCAGCAGATGGCCAAACAAATATTAACACTATTTTTAAAAAATCAAAAACAGTGGATAGCCCCTCATTAGAATCAAAAAAAGAGACAACAAAAGAATCCTCAGGCAATGGTTTTTTAGACTATTTATTAGAATCTAAGATTGATTTATTGCTAAATGATGCGGTTTTGACGATGACTTCTCCAACAAGTTCACATGAGTTTAAAAGAGTTTTTTTATCAGTGAGTGATATTGGTTTAAATGACATCATGCGTTTTAGGCTAAGCCACACTATGACCTCAAAACAAGACTCATCATTAAAAATTGATGGAAAAAACTCTCTTATTGGGGAGTTGTTGTTGACCAGCGATGGTTTGAATTTTTCTGAAGTTGATCTTAAAGCTGTTTTGAACTCTGAAGATTTAGACATAAAAATCGATGAATCATTTCATAAGCCTGAAGGACAAGACTTGGCTCTTGATATTGAATTAAAGCTGAAGGATAAACAACTAACACTAAATAAATTAGATTTTAATATCGCAGAAGCACTATTGCAAGTTACTGGAACAGTGAGTGATTTATATCAACAAAAAGGATTGAACTTAGATATTCAATCGAACAAAATGTCTGCAAACCAGCTAACAAATTTAGTCTCACAATCCGCAGCGACATTAAAGTCTGGCTACATCACTATATCTGGTAAGTTAACAGGTGATAGCGATAATCTAAGTTATAACTCTTTGATTAAATTAAATGATTTTGTTTCAAAACAACCAGGCCTTAGAAATGATGTTAAGGCAGATGGAACTGTTAAAATTAAAACCGACGAGCTTGAAAATCTCAACCTAAAAATTAACTCTGGAAAATCAAATTTTGATATTGCCATGAAGGCGAAGCATTTCAATCAACCAAATATCGACTTAACTATTCGTGCTAATGGTATTGATTTGAATGATTTGCTAGAAGGCTCTACTAAAAAAGAGTCAACTAAAAAACAATCACCTTCTGCTAAATCACAGCAAAGTGCATCTTCTTCATTAGATAAGACACTTATAGATTTAGGAAAAGACCCGTTTATCAAAAAAACGAATCTTAAATTTGATATAAAGGCAGAGTCTTTTGAGGGGCTAGATCTAAGTCTAACAGATATTTCTCTTCGTGGAAAAATGAGACAAAGCATTGTTTATTTAGATTCTATGAGTTGGAAAGGCTACAAAGGTGCTGGTGATTTTTCAGGAAAACTTGATCTGTCTCATATTAAACCTAGGTATGACGGTAAACTAAAGGTTAAAAATGTTCATTTTGAATCTTTAGTAAAACAATTTTCGCCAAGGCTTCAGAATACTGCCGCCGGAACTTTTTATCATGATGCTCAATTTAAGGGGGTTTCTCTAGAAGGTGATGCGATGTTGAAGGCGTTAGACGTTTCGGGAAAGTTCTCATTAGATAACGGCGTTTTTCGGACGGTAGATGTTGTCAAGATGACGAATAATGCCATCAATGGTGGTTTAAAAGGTGTTAAAAAAGCCTTTGCGTGGTTAAAACTTCCAAATAAAAGTTGGGTAACAAATGATGATAGTAAATATGAATTTATGAGAGGGAACTTTAATCTAAAAAATGGTGTTCTTAGATCAAAGGTTTTTAACGCCAAATCTCAAGAAGGCAAAGGTTTGGATATTGAAGGAGATACCGTTATCAATCTTTTGACAGACGATCTAAAAGCAGACTGGTTTATCATTGATACTTATAACCACACTAAACTAAAAGATATTAAAGCAGAATTTAAAGGCGTTCAGATTAAAAATATATTGATGGATTCTAGTGGAGTTTTAAAGTTGCCGGTAAGTGTTGGTTGTAAAGTGTCAAAACCCTGTTATAAGTACGATAAGATCCCAACATACTTTACTCAAAACGTTGCTGCAAATGTCGAAACTGCAATTAAAGGGCAGGTTAAAAAACGTATTCAAAAAGAAAAAGCAAAGGTCATGAAGAAAATACAAGGTAAAGCTGATAAAGCTAAAAAGCATTTAGGTGGAAAAGCTAAAAAGGAAGTAAATAAAGTATTGAAACGCTTCGGTTTTTAAGAAGCGTTTTGGCTCCAAGGGTCATGTCTGTAAATTTTCTTTGGTAGAATTTCTATTTTTAGATCTAATGACTCAAGTACTTTTTGTACGGCATCAAGCTGAACGGTGGCTTTGTTTTTTTCTAATTGGTAGACAAAGTTAGAGCCAACACCAGCCAATACAGCGAGCTCTTTTTGGCTTAACTTTCTTTTATTTCTTTGTTCTTTAATGGTTTGCCCAAGATTCATTCTTAACCTCAACAATTGTTGGTACTTACTTTTCTATTTTAACAAAAATTATATGAATGAGAATGGAAAACAGTGAACAAAACTGTTTAAATCTTTATAATTCAGTAAGTTACATGTTGCTGAAAACCTACGTGCAATCTAAGAAAGATTAATGTAGGTTCCTTTTTCATCTTTTTTACCACAGCAAGTTTTTTGGAGAAGATATTGGGTGAGTTAGCTGCATTAATGGCTGCCATGTGTTGGGGGGTCGGTTTAACGGGTTTAAAGTCTTTCGATAATCTTGCTACACCACGTGCACTTAATTATTTTAAAACAATTTTTAGTATGACTTTACTGGTAGCGTTAGCACTAATTTTACAATCATCATTTCCCACAGACATAACTTTTTGGTTTTTTATGGGGTTATCTGGTGTTTTGGGAATTGGTATTGGTGATACGATGCTGTTTAAGTCTCTACAGCTTATTGGGTCTCAATATACGACTATGACAATGCTTCTTGTGCCAGGATTTGCTTTTTTACTTGGTTGGTACTTTTTGGGAGAGGTTATCTCTACTTATCAGTGGGTTGGTTTCTCCATTATTATATTTTCTATTGTTTTAATGGTACTTACAGACTCAAAATCACGTGAATTGAATTCTCGAAAAAATTTAATAATTGGTTTACTTCTTGGGGCAACGACATCTTTACTACAAGCTATCGGTATGTTGCTCATAAAATCATATGGTAGTAATCATCATTTTACATGGGTGACTGTTGCGAGGCTATTAGGGGCCTTTGTAATTCTAGGTTTGATGAACAAATCAAACCCTGTCGTTTTTAGTCTAAAACTATACTCTAGTATGGGTAAGAAAAATTTTAGAAAATTATGTATATTGCTTTTTCTAGGTAGTTTTATTGGTTTAACTTTATTGACGATAGGAACACAGTTAAGTCCAGTTGCGATTGCTGCAGTTTTATCTTCAACAGTTCCCATTTGGGCTTTTCTAGTAAGCTTAGTGTTTTTGAAATCTAAGCCACCTCTCATACAATTACCCCTGGCAGCCCTTGGAGTTGTTGGGGTTTATTGTATATTTATTTAGTTAATTTAATCTGTTGGTTCAAAATTGACAGTGATTTGACCTAAGTGTTTATTTCCCCTGTCATCTGTCGCTTCAACTTGAAAGATATTTTCACCGGGTAAAAGTTTTTTTGCTTCAGTCTTAAACTCGTAACGATCAGCAAGCGTTAAAGAAAATGGTTTTGATAGTGATAGGTTTTCAGTGTTCACACTGTTTGTAACATTAAAAGAGACAGTAGAGGTGTTAATAGGAACAGCGGGGAATGCTATTTTTAATGCTGCCTCAGTAAGTGAATTAGCTTCCTCTACTAAAAAATACTCTTCGTCTCGTTCGCCATCGACAATTTCTGCAATTTTTGTTTCGGCGTTTAATTGTTCTTCATCTCTTCTGTCACCATTTAAATATAATGCGAACATACTAAAATCTTCGTCGAAAGAGTTTCTTAACTCATCGGCGGCAGCTTTTCCGTCTTCATGAGCTAGGTTGAATAAATCAACAACTTCAGTTGGAAAATCACCTTCACCATTGTAGCCAATTCTATCGTATTCATTCGCAACGAAGCTAGGAGTGTAAGTTGAACTAACAGAAGCGATACCATCTGTGATAAAAACAACGACTCTTTTTTTGAATTTTGCTGAAAGTGTGTTTTGTCTTGCTAGATTTAGTGCTGCTTCGTAGTTGGTAAATCCACTAAGTTCTCCGTCATTTATATTTGCTTTGCATAAATCAATCTTACTTCCAAAGAAACTAGAACTTTCGTCTAATTTAGATTCAAAATCATCAATTCCAGTGTGAGTAATTTCGTTTCTGGCGTCAGAATCAAATGTAATCAGTCCGATTTCAACATCAGCCGTTTGAGTGTCATTTTGATTTTCTAGTGTTCTTTTAATTTTTTCCACAATTGCATTCACAGCACTACTTCGACCACACCCAAGCTGTGAAATTCTAAATGGATCAGCGGTTGCCATTGAACCAGATTGATCAACGATAATTTGAATGCTCATACTTTGGTAGGCTTGAGGGCAAAGTTCTCCAGAAAAAGAAAAGCTAGATGAGTCTCTAGGGCCTGAGATATTAGTAGTGATATTTTGATGTTCGCATGTGAGCTTTGAGTTTCCAGATAAGCCAGAAAAATAATTATCTAACGGGCTTGGGCCGATGTCACCAAGATTGTTATTATTTGGGTCGTTAGGATCACCAATGCCTGTATTTGCATTTTTTAGTGGATCACTATTATTTTGACCGTTATTATTTCCAGCTGTTGAGTCATTTGAATTGTCAATAACTCCACTTTTGAAAGAAGTCTGTTCACAGCTAATCAAACTTAAGCCAAGCATTAAAAGTACTAGATATTTCATTTTTCCCTCACCATTTTTTTTATAATGATGCAAGACTTTGACCGAACTAATCTCTTTAAATTACAGATACTTAGGATTCGAAAAATGTAAATTGTTTAAGCGTTGTTAAAATTTAATACATTACTCTTGTATAAGCATGTATTCCTTATAGTATTTCATCTCTCGAATGCTTTCTTCGATATCTTCTAAAGCTCTATGGGCTTCTTTTGGTTTTTCGAATGGTTTTTGTTTAGGGTACCAATGTTCTTTTACGAGTTTAAAAGAACTTACATCTAACATTCTGTAATGAAGAAACTCGGATATTTGCGGCATATAACGAACAAGGAACCTTCGGTCTTGCCAAATACTGTTGCCGCATAGAATGGATTTATTTTTGGGAACTTTGTTTTTTCTCAATAGATCCATAACCATCTCTTCGCATTGCTTTTCAGTAATTTTGGAGTTCTTGACAAGGTCAACTAATCCAGAACGTCCATGGTGTTTTTGATTCCAGTCGTCCATAGCGTCAAGAAGCTCATTGGATTGGCGAACAACAATTGGTCCGAGTCGGTCAATCTCGTTCATGTGTGGGTCCGTCAAAATCGCTGCTAGTTCTATAATTCTTTCTTTATCAGGGTCAAGACCAGTCATCTCAAGGTCTATCCAAAGCCAGTGGGTTACGCTTACCATGATATTTGCTTTCTATTGTAAATGAACAGATTCTATAAATGAGTCCAATTTAAACAATAAATCTCATATATTGCAATCCTAATTAACATTTCATGCTTACTTCGGTATCCTTTTAGGACAGTAATTGAAAAAAATCAGAATCATTTTTATCAAAGTTAGGAGTTCAGTCTATGAGAGTTTGTTTTATGACCAAAGTTTATTGCTTAATCGCACTAATCTTTTTTGGAAGCGTTACATTTGGTCAAGGTTTATTTACCATTGGTAAAGGCAAAGCTCAAAAAACATTTACATTTGAAGACGTGAAGAAAAAAGAAAAATCACGTGCATTCGAAATTGAAAAAAATCGTTTTCAATTAATTGATGGTTTTGCAAAACAAGCATACCTAGATTATTTTTGGAAAAACGAAGCAAAAAAAACAAGAACAACTGTAGATAAAGCAAAAAAAGCTTACGTCGCAAAAAACACAAAAGTATCAAAAGCTGAAATTGATGCCAAGTTCAATCAATTTAAAGATATGCCTCAGCTCAAACAATTTAATGATAAAGAAAAACGTAAGCAAGTAGAGCAGTGGTTAAAGCAATTAGCTGAGCGAGATGTTGTGACAAAAATTTTCGCAAATGCACAGAAAAACAAAGATCTTGTCATGCTTACAAACGCTCCAATTGAACCAAGTTATGAAGTACCAGTATTAGCAACGGATAAAATACGTTACGGGCCTGATGGTAGTCATAATAAGCCAATTGCTTGTAAAGGTGATGCTTGTGTCACAATCGTCGAGTTTTCAGAGCCACAGTGCCCATATTGCAGAAAAGTGGCACCAACCATTAAGAAATTATTAGTAGATTATAAAGGAAAAATTCGTTGGATCCTAAGAGATTTTCCTCTAAGTTTCCATAAAAGAGCAAAACCTGCAATGATTGCAGCCCATTGTGCTAAAGATAAATATTGGCATTTTGTCACTGATTTTTTTGATTCAGGCAAGTTGGAAGACTCAGATATTGCGAGTATGGCAAAAAAATACAAAATAAATTTGAAAAAATTCGAAACGTGCCGAAAAGATCCTAAGACAGCTGCTCTTGTTGATTCTAATATGCAGTCTGGAGTAAATGTTGGAGTTTCTGGTACACCAACTTTTTTCGTCGATGGAAAACGAATGGGTGGTGCGGTTCCATTAGGGCAATTTACTGCAGCGATAGAACAAGCTTTAGCAGCAAAAAAGAAAAAAGGATAAGTTAGAGGGCGTTATAATGAATGATAATAAAAATCAAAATCGAAGAATACATAAAAGAGTTCAGCTTCAAGACCACTTGAAAGTGACAATGCGTTCTATTGGTGGAGAAATTTCTTATCATTTAAAAACAAAAAACGTTTCTTACAACGGCTTATTTTTGGATTTTGAAAACCCTGGAAGATTTCCTTTCACACCTGCTAGTATTATGGAGGTGTGGGTGGACTTTTCAGAAGATAAGCGACTTTTTTTCAACGGTAAAATGGCCCGTGTTGTTTTTCCTAGTGATGTTGTTAATACTGAAGAAGGTGCTGGCATCGCTATTAGAATTGTTCTGATTGATGATGAAAACTCGAATCTTTTAAAAGATTTTGTAGACGAAAACTATAATGAAAACGCAGACCATTCTACGGTAGATGGTGCGGCATAATTTTTGCTTTTGATGAGGTTGTAAAGAACATGAATTGGAAAACATTAAAATTACCTGAGGGTGCTAGATTAAATAAAGTTCATCACTTTACTTATATGATAAAAGGTCAAACATATCAGTTTGAAGTAGACGAGATGAGCGATGGCAACTTCACAGGTCATGGAGAACATAGTTCTGATAAAAATTTTGTTCTTGCATCAGTGAATGGGTCATCAATGGTTGAATGTTTAAACCAGCTTGTAAAAGATGTTACTAGTCGCTCTTAGTTTTTATGGTTTTTTTAGATATAAGCAATAATCCTCGGGCTCATGGCCGGGGATTTTAACGTTTTAGACGTATCTATAATGCATTTGATATTAGTTTGTTCATTGGGCTTTACGCTTACAGCCATACTGTGGCAGTGGTGGAGCATTTTAATGATTCCCAAACCAGCTCCGGCCTCTTTAGAGTCAATTTCTAGTTCTTTTGTGCCTACATGTTTCATTTTAGAAATATATTTAAAAAATATTTCTTTAGTAAAAAGACCTAGCTTGTCAATGCATTCAATCTCTAAAAATTCATTATGAGTCGAGATTATGATGCGAGGTCTATCGTTGACGCTGCTAAGTTTAGTGTGTTTGACAGCGTTCATAATGAGTTCTTCGCATATATTATAAACATGTCTTTTGTATTTTGAGTGATGGACATCGGATTTTGAAAGTTCTAACAAAAGCTCTTCATAGTTTGCATTGATATCATCATTATTAATAATTTTGCTGAATATATTAGTTGTTCGTTGTTTTTTGTCTGAAATAGTATTGATGACATGATGAAATGTACTGTTTTCGTGGCAAGGACCAGCTAGTACATCGAAAAGCAAGAGTTTATCTAATGAGGCTTCTGAAGTTAAATTCGATAGATTGTTACTCCAAAGCACTAATTTTGAATTCAGAAAATTCTCTCTAGTTTTTTTTATGGTTTCAAGCTTGTTTGATCGAGCGTCAGTAATGTGAAACAAGTTAGCATGATCGGTAGGGTTTTTGACAAACTCAAAATAATTTTGAAGGCCAGAATTAAAACAGCCTTCTAAGCTCTTTGGTGCAAAAATTTTAACTATATTATCTTTTTGAGTCATCTATTTAAAATCCTTTATTTCACTTGGAAAATCAATCATGTTTTTAAAAATAATCATGAATTCCAATGATGTATCCTTATCGGTAGTTGTTTCAATTACGTAAGTCTCAAAATAGTTAATAAGTTGTTTTAACTAGGTAATTCGGGTCTTTTTTGTTTTTTTTTAAATAGCTTCAAAACAACTTCGAAGGTTGACGCCTGCAGTTTATAGTTTGTACAATTTTAGTAAGTATCCTTTCCGGAATATAGTTAATTAGCATCGTGAGTTCCTATAGTGGATTGATCGTTGTGAATTTAAAGAGATCGAAAATTTATAGGAGATAAAAATGATCGAGTTCATCGCAGAAAAGTTTCATGAAGGTGGTGTACCAATTATGGTGTCAATTGCTTTAGTACTGGCTGGATCAATTGTGATCGTAATTGAAAGAGCATATTCCTATTGGTTTAAATACGATCAAAAGAATAGTTCAGGGTTCATGGCAGCAATACAAAAATTCGTCATGAATAACTCTATTGAAAATGCCATTCGTCTTTGTAAAAAAGCGAGACCTGCTTTGCTTCCTGAAGTACTTGCTGAAGGATTAAAAAGAGCAAACGATTCAACTGAAGAGATTGACAACGCAATGGATTATGCAATCTTAAAAGCTGCTCCAAAAATCCAACAGCGATTAGGTTTTTTAGGTACGACAGCAAACGTTGCGACTCTATTAGGACTTTTAGGGACTCTTTTTGGATTGATGACATCATTTGATGCTGCAGCAACACAGCAAGGTGCAGAAAAACAAGAAGCACTTGCAGCTGGTATTGCAGAGGCATTAACAGCAACATCATTTGGTTTAGGTACTGCACTTATTTGTTTGTTCTTCTTTGGAATTTTACAGGTTAAGCAAACATCCATGCTTGATGAAATTAATCAGTTTTCTTCAAAGCTACATGACCTTCTGTATACACGTAAAATGAAGCTTAAATCAGAAGACTAGAATTCATATAATTTTGAGAGATAGAGGATAATCATGGGAAAAAAGAAAAAGAGAGGCAGCAAGCCTTATCGAGACATAGAGCTGAACATCATGCCATTTATTGATGTGTTTTCTGTTCTTACCACCTTTCTATTAATGGTAGCGGTATTCGTTTCTGTTGGTATACATGAGGTTCAGGTCCCATTTTTATCCTCTGCTCCAACACCAGAGCAAGATAAGAACACTGAGCCTTCCATGAGTGTCAAGATTGAAGTTGAGAAAGATAAATTAGTGCTAATTTCCTCATGGGATAAGGGTGGAAAAAGAGAGCAAACTCAAAACTTTAACACTGATGATGTTGGGTTGAAAGAGTTTCATCTCGCATTAATAGAATTAAAGAATGATGATCCAAAAAATGAACTAGTCACAATGTTCATTGAAGAAGATGTTAAGTTTGAAGCCATAAGTAAGGTTCTTGATGAAGTCAAGATTCTTCAGGATGGAGAAAAAGTTGAAGTGTCTGAAGAGAAAATTGCTGCAGCAGGAACAAATTACCGAAGATTACGACTCGCTCGAAGATCGCTTTTTCCAAAAGTTGTCTTTGGAAGTGTGGCGTTATAAATATAGGAGCATATAATGGGTGTATCAGTAGGAAATGATAGTAGCGAAGGTATAAGTTTAAACTTAATGCCCATGCTAGATATTTTTAGTATTATTATTACGTTTTTATTAATGACGTTTTCTGCAGAACCAGTTTCTCATGATGTCAAAGATTTACAGCTTCCAGACTCAAAAACTTTTGTTAGTTTAGATGCTCTCCCTGTCATCAAAGTTACAAAAACTGAGATCATTGTTCAAAATAAGTCTGTTGCAAAAATTGAAGATGGTAAGTTACTTCCTGAATTTGAAGAGCAAGGTGCTGTAAGACCTGTTTATGATGCATTATTGCAAATGAGTAAAGCAGCTGATGCAGCTCGCGGTGAACTTGATGAACCAAAACCCGCAGATGATAATAAAACTCGATATGTATATATGGAAATGGATAAGGGCCATGACTTTGCTCTGATGAAACAAATTATGCGTGCAAGTGAGCAGGCTGATTATACAGGTTTTAAACTACTAGTAAGTAAGCCGATTGAGTAAATTCCGAGATTAACGGGAGTGGAATGTGATGAAGAAGTTGAGTGAGTTGTGGCAGAAGCGGATTTTATGGCTTTGTATAAGCGGAGTTTTTATAACTTCGTTTTTTGCATTTCCAATTCCAAATTTAGAGGCTCAAGATAAATTCGAAGATGTAGAAGTGCGTGTTATTAGGCCAAGATACTTTAACAAGAAGTTTCGATTAGAGCTAGGTGGTGCGTTTACTGCAGTCATGAATCAAAATTTTATCTATACATATTTAGGCACAGGTATGCTTACATTCCATTTTGCAGAATGGATAGGCCTAGAGTTGATGGGATCATACGGTTTCTCTATTGATAAAGGCGATAAAAGCTTATTATTTGATGATGAAGGCATAAAGACTCTTATTGAACGTGATAAATTTGATCTTTTTGGCTCACTGATAATTACTCCTATTTATGGAAAATATCAGTTAACCAGTGGAAGACTTATTTATTTTGATACCTTTTTTACTCTTGGGGCAGGGTTATCTGGTTTAGAGTTTAAGTTCGATCATTGTGAAGATAGCGGTGTGAATAACCCTCCAGATGAAACAATAAGTTATCCTGGTTTTCAAGGTGGAATAGGACAGCGTTTCTTTCTAAGCAAGAAAACATCAGTACGTTGGGATGTTAGAGGTAGGTTTTTGAGCTTTAATCAAAATGATGGAAACTGTGAAAAAAACACAGAGGCTTTTTTGGAAAATCCACCGCCATCAGTTTCTAAAAATCGAACATCTATATTTATGCAATTAGGAATGTCTTACTTTTTATGATGAAGTTGAATCTCAGGCGAGGGTTGGTAGTGAAAAAGTTAGTTATAATATTAATGTTGTTTATCTTCTCTGAGCCGTTGTTGGCAAATTACAGAGCTGCACAGTCTTTCTTTCAAAGACGTGATTATGTGTCTTCTGCATCAGCTTTTTTTAATGCTCTTGCAGCTGCTCCATCTAAGGCGGTTGCTAGAAAGTCTGAGTGGGGTCTTGCACAATCACTGCAAAAGCTGGAGTTCTACTACTCAGCATCAAAGTACTATAGCGATATAGTGCGTCGGGGACCTAAAGGTAGTAATCCTTTTTTTAAAAATGCTCTTGAAGAGATTGGCAAAGTAAATAGTCGGGTTCAAATTGGACAGTCGCAAGTTGTAAAGTTATTCAAAAAAAGTGTGAACATCGGAAATGTACCTTCAAGTGCTAGGGGTTTTTATTATTATTATCAAGGTTTAGAAGCATTTAAAGATGGTGCCAACTCTAGAGCATATAAACTATTCAAAAAAGTTCCCTCTCGTTCTAGTTATTATTTAAAGGCTAGATTTCATATGGGCGTTGCATCAACTGCTGCAGGGAAGAATAATCAAGCAGTAAGAATATTTGAAGGAGTGAGACGTCAAGCTCCTTCTGGTGCAAGAGGGGACTATTTAAGAGAGTTAACTAACTTAAATATTGCTCGAATAAAATATGGTGCAAAAAAATATCGTGATGCACTAAACTATTATAAATTTATACCACGTGATTCAGATAACTGGCTGCAGGCGTTATTTGAAGCATCTTGGTCGTTTTTTATGCTGCAAAAACACAATAACGTTTTGGGTAATAGTCATACTATTCTTTCTCCATTTTTTATAAATAGGTTTTATCCAGAAGTTTATATTCTAAAAGCTATTACATATCTAAAAATGTGTGATACCAAAAAAGTTCGAGTAGCAGTGAATGATTTTCAAAGACGTTATAAACCAATTTTTAAAGACATAAGAAATATGTTGGCAAGATACAAAGATGATTACTCAGGTTTTTTCAAGCTTATCTCTAATTACAAGCGTGGAAGATTAAATCGTTATAAAAAAACAAAGTCAATTTTGGATCATCTTATGAGAACCGATTCTTTTAAAGAAGGGGTTGATACAATTCGTTTCTCAGATAGAGAACTATCGAGGCTTTCTCGCGTTGGAAGGTGGGGTGCTTCAGGCCTGAAAGATGAGTTGAAGAATTTTTTAAGAAGAAAAAAATCAGCTGCAGCAAGAGATGCTGGCCGACGCCTTTTCAAAAAAGGTACAGGATATTTTAAATACCTCAAGGAACTTTCAGAACAAACCATTCGTATTAAAACGGAAATGTTATTAAAAGACTTAGATTCATTAAGAAGAGAATTAAAGATCCCCGTGAGCGATAAAAAAGGTGACTTTATTGGTGGTCTGCAAGAGCTTAAGGTCGGCCAAAAACTAGAGTACTGGCCTTTTGAAGGCGAGTATTGGGAAGATGAGTTAGGTTACTATGTTTATAATGTAGAAAGTCTATGTAAAAAGAAAAAAAGAAAAAAGAGGAAGTAAACAATGACAGGATTCAAGAAAATATCAAAGATATGGTTGATTGCATTTGCTGTCCTGTTTTGTGATGTTGGTTTTGGTATTACAAAAAGTAAAAAGCGTCAGTCAACAGTAGATGTTGTTGAGCGTAAACGTGAAAAACAAAAAACAGCTAAAGCACGAGTGCAAATTTCTAAAGCGGCTATCTATGCACAGACAGTTGAAAAAAAGTTATTGTCTGGATTAGGTAAAACAATTTCTTATCTTGATAAGCAGGCATCGAGACAAAGAAAACGTTCACGTGGCAAGATGCAGTTCGTAGAAAAAGCATTACAGCTAAGAGTTGAATATGCAATTTTGCAACGTAATCAAGAAGAACAGGTATATGATAACCAGTACAATCGCTGGGAAGCTAAAGGTGCAAAAGGCCGTGAACCAAAATTAAATACAAATAAATCAAATTCTCTGTGGAAATCCGTTGCTAAAAAATCTTCTACTTTTTTAAAGGAATACCCTAAAGCACCAAACGCTGATAAGGTTTTATTTCAAAAAGGTTTTGCTTATGAATTCCTTGCACAAAGAAAAACAGCAGCAAAAATTTACTCTCAACTTGTTCAAAAATATCCAAAATCAGAAACGGCAGGCGAAGCATATTTCTCCTTAGGTGAGTATTATTTCGATCGAAACGAGTTTAGAAACTCTATGAATAATTATAAAAAAGCCATTCGTTATAAAAGATCAAAGCGATACGGTTGGTCTTTATTTAAGCTAGCATGGTGTCACTTCAATTTAGGTCAATATAATACCGCTATAAAGCATTGGCAAAAAGTTGTTAGTCACTCAAGAACACAAGGTAACAGAGGGATTAGACTCAAAGAAGAAGCCCTTAGAGATATGGTCTATGGTTACGCAGAATTAAAAGTGATTAACTCTGCAATACGTTATTTTAAAGCGAATGGCGGTAGAAAATATATTGGAGGTTTACTTCAATTATTAGCAACTACTTTTTCAGACCAAGGACAGTTCACAAATGCAATTAAGGTTGCAAAGAGATATCAAAGAGAAGAGCCTTATGGAGATAAAGGCCCCGAGATGCAAAAATTTGTGATCGAACTTTATAATGATCTTGGTCGAAAATCTAATGTTTGGCGTGAACTGGATGCTTTTGGTAGAAAATTTGGACCGAAGTCAGCTTGGTATCGTAACCAAAAAGACAAACGTCTCAAGCTTGAATCACAAAAACTCATTAAAGATCAGATGCTTTATTATGCAAAAATAACTCACAAAAGTGCACAAGACGATAAAGACCGAGGTGGATTTAGACAGGCGATTGTCGGCTATGATTTGTTTTTACGGAACTACCCAAAATCCAGAGAAGTCGCAGAAATACAGTTTAATAAAGCAGATATATTTTACTTCTTAAAAAAATATAAAAGCTCTGGAGATCTTTACCGTATTATTGGTAAAATGGGGAAAAAGAACGCTGTCATTTTTAATTCAAAAAATGGCAAGCCAAAAAGCATTCATAAAGATTCAGCTTCATTTATGCTAGATGCTTACGGTAAAAATTTTGAAAAAGAATTCAAAAAAATGGCAAAATTTAAGCCAGATTTTACTAAACGTCCTAGACCTCTTTCAAAAAATGCCAAGCTTTATATTGAGGGTTGTCTCCAGTATATGAAATGGTATCCAACAGACAAAAAAGCCACATTCACATGTGAAAAAGATATCACTAAGATATATTATCAAACAAATAATAAGAAATTGGCGAGACAATATTTAATGTTGCTTGCTAAAAAATACCCTAAGAGAAAAGAAGGTAAGTTCTCTGCAGAGCAATTACTCGCAACTTATGCAGTAAAAAAAGGCAGCAAACGTAAACTTACAAAACAAGATAAAACAGAACTTGCAGGTTATATTGATCAGTTTTTAAAAGTCCCTCAGTATTCAAAAGGGAAATTTGGCAAAGCTCTTAGAAAACAAAAAAGAAGTTTTGAGCTTGAAGGTATTAAAAATGAAAAAAACACAAGTAAACGTGCTGTTGCTTATGAAAAAGCAGCGTTAAAAAACCCTAAAGCTGATGACGCAGCCACACTTTTTTATAATGCGTCGGTTGATTATATAAAAGCTGGTCAAGTAAACAGTGCGATGCGTAACTATAAAAGGCTTCACAAACAATATCCTAAATTTGTAAAATCTCAAGATGTATTAAAAGATTTAGCTCAAATTAGTGAAGCTCAATTAAATTACCGTGAAGCTATTTCATACTATAGTCAGTATGCAAAAAAATATCCCAAAGATAAATTGACACCTGCGGCCATTGGGAAAAAGTGTGAATTGTCTGCTGCAAATGGATCAACTGCTGCGTGGTCTTATTGTGCTTCACTTGTAAAATATGACGCTCCACTCGCAAGAAATGTTGTAGATAATATGTTGTTTTCTTATCAAATTAAAGGCGAGATTGGAAATTTAACACGGTATACTAAAGTTTATAATTCTAGGTTTAAGCCAAGTGCAAATGAAAAATTAGCTGCTTTAGCACGTGTTTATGAATCTGGAAAATCAAAAAGAAATGAAGCAAACTTAATGAAGGCATTAAGATCAGCTGGAAAAAACGCATCAGGTTACGGACTCCGAACCGCTGCAGGTGTGATTTATAAGAAAAGTGCAAGTGCAATTCGTACTTATAAAAAATATAAACTTAAAGGTGGAACTGTAGGGAATCTTCAAGGTTCTATTCAACGTAAAAATGTTGAACTTGTGAAATTAGAAACGCGATTAAAGCCTGTCATTCAAACTCAAGATGCATATTGGGGTGTGAATGTCCTTTTTGAAGTTGGAAAAGCAAAGTTAGATTTTGCAAAAATGCTTGAAAATCCACCGGGACTTAAGGGCGTTAAGATTGAAGACCTTAAAAAACAACTAGCCGGTGATGCAAAAGCATTGCGTCAACAAGCATCTGTGTTGTTTAAACAAGCAGAAACTACTGCCAGAAAACAAAAAATACTTTCTCCAGCAGTTGCTCAGTTAATGGCAATTAGATCCGCTGGTGATGGTGCTGATATTACCTTTGATGAGTATGTTTCGACTCCTGATTTTGTGGGTGCTGAAATACCAAGCTCATTAAAACGTTCATTGTAAAGGAGAGGTTGTGAAGATCTCAAGAAAGCTAATTTTTGTTCTTAGTGTTCTCGGTTTCTTGGTGGTTTTTCATCAAGCTTGTAGCTCTGGTAAAAAATCGTCTTCTAGCAGTGCGTTAGATGATGATGAAGGTTCTGGAAATTTCTCAGATGGAGAGAGTCTTAATGTATCGAGTAACTATACAACTCATACAATGAGTGCATCTAATAGAACTTCAAGTGGTAAAACGGTAAATCGCAAAAAAGCATTAAATGCTGTTAAACAAATAACAAAAAGCATTACCAAAAATGATAAACGGGCGATTCAAAAATTAAGTGGTCTGATTGCTGCACAAAGATTAGCAAATATTAGTTTTGGCGGTATTGAAAAAACAGCAAAAGCACTTATGGGTCAAGTGCTTGCAAAAAGTCTAAAAAATAAAATACCTGAGGCAGTTGCGTTAAATCTTGCACTTGTCGCCTTCTCACAAGGGAAGTATCACCAATGTAATTATTATTTACTTCCACTGCTGGGTTCAAAGAAGAAAAAAATAAAAGCGGGTGCATTGACTATTCGTGGAATGATGTTTTCTAGAGTAAACAGAACGATGGAAGCAGCTGAAGCGTATCGTTTAGCTCTTAAAGCAGATAGTGGGTACACTGCTGCTAAATTAAATTTAGGTTTTATCTCCGTTCGTAATGGGGCTTTTA
Source organism: Oligoflexales bacterium (assembly GCA_023301465.1). Taxonomy (GTDB): domain Bacteria; phylum Bdellovibrionota_B; class Oligoflexia; order Oligoflexales; family JALZUQ01; genus JALZUQ01. The sequence continues at coordinate 55,024 of JALZUQ010000002.1, read as the reverse complement.
GGGAAGGTGCACGATATCTTTCTGGTACTCAACAAACTTGGCAGACTTTAATGGGGAGATCAATTGCTGCTCGTATGCTTGGAAAACCATCTGAAGCAGAAGATTACTGCAAAGCAGCAATAAAAAAATCTCCAAAAAACAAGCAACTAATGTATAACTGTGCTGTTGGGGAATTTCAGTCTGCTGGCAACTATAAAACGACTAAAGCAAAACTTGAAACGGCATTAAAAGTCTCTGATAGAAGTAATACAGGTAGATTGCTGGATGAGAGAATAAGCCGCTATATTACAAAAGTAAATATTGCTGCTCAAAAGCAAAAAGAATTTGCTAGGGTCAGAGAGTTAGAACGAAAACGTAAGGAAGCCGCTAGTCGTGCTAAAGAATCTGCAAGTCGTAAAGCTCAACAAAAGAAGCAAAACATCGAAAAAGTAAAAGATGCCATAGGGACTGAGGACGCTGATTTTGCTGAATAAATAGCGTTTTTTAGTTTTTATTTATAATGAAAAACGAAAATCAACGGCTATACCCTTTCTTTTTTATGAGTTTCACGAGATAATGGAGTGAATCAAACATGCAAACTTTACTAAGTAACATATAGGTGGTGGGATGACCCTTGAACTAAGGTTTACATTACCCGGACAACACGAGCGTAGTGTTGTGCTGAATCAATCACGAATGCTTATCGGGACATTGCTCTCCAATCAAGTCGTACTTCGTGCAGATAACGTGGATCCAATTCACGCATTGATTGAGCAAAATCCGGATGGTACGTGGAGTGTTTTAGACTTGGGAGCTTCTCAAGGTGTCTTGATTAACGGTCGAAAGATAGACGTAGAGTCTAGTTTTACTGAAAAAGATACTCTTCAAGTTGGGTCAGTCACGCTTGAAGTACAAAAACAAGTCGTACAAACGATGGTGGACTCTGGTGGGAGTGTCGCGGTTGATTACTCTGGAACGCAAGCTCCTACGAGTGCTCCTGTATATGAAGAGCCTGTACTTCCAGTAACTGCAACTGTAAAATCACCAGAACCAAAAGCATCTGCTAGACCAAAATCGAAACGACGTAGAAAAACTCTATTCTCACCAAGGGAAGCAAGACCTACTGGTGATGTTTTAGAGGTAGTGGCATTTTGGGATCATACCGTTTTAGAGGTTGAGCATTTTCATCCTGATATGAAGGGTTACGAAAAGGCAGTTATTGGCGATCCTACAAACCCAGATCATCACTTTATAACCGGTAGTAAGGGTAATGCACCTTTCACACTAGCCAAGGCTGGAACAAGTGGTTACACCTTGAAGATGTCTTCAAGTATGAAAGCTCGAATACGTAAATCAGGAAAAGTTGAGAAATTTTCAGGGAAAAACAAATTAAACTTAGGTAAAAGAGATATTGCTCATGTGAAGTATCACAGTGTGAATTATTTCTTAATGTTTGTAAATCCTCCAAAACTTGCTCTCCCTCCATCAAAAAATAAAGATCCATTATTTATGATGCTATCTTCTGCGATGGCGGTTCTTTTCTTATTGGCGGTTGTGCCTATCGTATTTTTGAGTATGAGTGTAGAAAAAAAGAAATCCGATGCAGATGATCCATACCAAATACAGTATGCGACTCAAAAGAAAAAACCTAAGCCGATCATGAAACCAAAGCCTAGGATTAAACAAGTGAAGAAACCACCAGTCATGGTTCCTCCACCAAAGCCAATGGCAAAAACACCTAAGCCACAAAAGCCAAAGGTGAAACCAAAGCAGGTTAAAAAACCAAAACCGATGCCAAAAAATATAAAGCAAAATAAGCTTAAGCCAACGAAACCGGTTACCCGCAATAAGACGGTTAAAAAACCGAAAAATAGTTCTGGTGGAACTCCATCAACGGGAAGTAAACGGCCAGATTTTAAGCGAGCTGGTCCAATGATACCGGGGCCAAAAGGTCGTTCTGGTGGGCCTAAGGGTGGCGGTAATGAAAAAGCAGGTGGTGTAAGAAAAGGTAAAGAAAAATTTAATGGAATGGGTGTCAAGGGTGGTAAAAAGAATAAAACTTCTGGAGTGAACCTATCGAAACTTGGGCTTGGTGCCGGCAAGGTTTCGGCTAGAAATGGTCTGGGTTCTATTCGTACCCCATTTAAAACATCAGGTGGTGGTCTTGGTGCAGGCGGTGGAACGTCTACAAAAACACGTGGATTTGGTGGGGCAGGTAATGGCTCTAGCTTAGGAATACCCGGATCTGGAAGTGGACTAAATAATTTTGGTTCTGGTTCTGGAGGATTACTCGGTGGTGATGGCGGCCGAGGTGGACTTGGCGGAAGTGGAATTGGTCGAGGAAGAAGCGGTCGAGGCAGTGGTGTTAATATTGACGTGCCACCTGTTGATGCAGTCTCAGGCGGGGGTTTAACTCCTGAAGAGATTATGGCTGTGATTAGAGCTAATCTAAACCAAATTAGGCACTGTTATAACCAATTTTTACAACGATCTCCGGGGCGATCAGGTACCGTTAAGGTCGGGTTTAAAGTGGCCACAAGTGGCCGAGTTCAATCAGCAAAAGTCAGATCGTCTTCGATTAATGATTCTAAGCTGAAGGGTTGTATCACAGGAAAAATTAGACGATGGAAGTTTCCAAAGCCGCGTAGTAGCAAACCGGTTGATGTAACATATCCATTTAATTTCTCACCAGCAAACTAATATGATACCTTCGCCGTGTATTTTGAATCACATGGTGAAGGTAGCTCTTTATGAAAAAAAGATTATTAATATCTAACGATGACGGAGTTCATGCTCCGGGAATTCAAGCCCTCGCAAAAAAATTTCAAAATGATTACGAAGTATATGTAGTTGCTCCACTAGACAATAAATCAGCTTCTAGTTTATCACTCACACTTCAGTCTCCTCTTCGAATTCAAAAAATAAATGAACGCACATACGGTGTCAATGGAACCCCGGCAGATTGTATTCATATTGGCTTACATCAAATCTTCGATTTTACGCCGGACTTTGTTTTAAGCGGTATTAACGCAGGTGGTAATATAGGTAGAGATACACTGTATTCAGGTACGGTTGCAGCAACTGTCGCAGCGAGTTTCAATATGATCCCTGCACTTGCAGTTTCTATCGAAGGAGAAGGAACATATAGATTTGAGGACGCAGCGAGATATACGTTTGATCTTGTCAAAAAAGGCATCATGGAAATTATTGAGCCCGGAAAAATAATTAACTTAAATATTCCTAATCTTCCTCTTTCAGAAATAAAAGACTTACGAGCTACGATTCTTGGAAACAAAGCTTATACGATGGATATTCTCAAAAACCAAGATCCTCGTGGTGGTGATTATTACTGGATAGGTGGTACAATAGACACAAGCCAACCAAAGATTCCAAACTCCGACGGTGATTTGCTTTTGAGTGGCCATGCAACATTAACCGTATTAAAACCATGCTACCAAGATATATCTGCAACAGAAGAGTTGCGAAAGAAACTTGGGTTAAGTTAAATAAAAACTAAAGCTTCTAAAATCAAAGGAGGAAGTGACATGATGAAGAGTCTTATAAAAAATAAAAATTTATGGATGCTTTTTGCTTGTTCTACATTTATTGTTCTAGGTTGTCGCCACCGAGGCAGTGAATCTAGTCTTCAAAACCAAGGTATAACAAGCCAGAGTAATGTTCTTCCTTGGCCAAGCAGAGGAAGGTTTAGTTCTCCTTTTGGTATGCGTGGTGGTCGTATGCATAAGGGAATTGATATTGCAGCTGCCCGAGGAACAAAAATCCGCAGTGTAAGGTCTGGAGTGGTCGAGTATGCGGGTTGGATGCGAGGTTATGGCAAGACCGTTATTGTGAATCATTATAATTTTAAAACTCTTTATGCACATTGCTATAAAATTTATGTTAGTAAAGGACAGAATGTTTCTACGAAGCAAGTCGTTGGAACCATCGGAAGAACCGGGAATGCAACCGGAAATCATTTACACTTTGAATACCGTACGATGGATAATAAAGCTTTAAACCCTCTGCCCTTCATGTATAGAGCGGCGAACCAAGCGGTAGCAAAAAATTAAGGAATAAAAACTCAATGCGAGCAGCAATATTTATTGATGGTGCATACTTAGAAATGTATGCAAAACGAAAAAAAATGACACTAGATTATAAGGGGCTAGCCAATTATTTAATGGCTCCACTCAGAAAGCAAAGCCAAGTAGATTTGATGAGGTGTTACTTTTACGATTGCCCTCCATGGGTCTCTCATCAGCAACCCACGCAAGACGAGCAACGAAGAATGCAGGTCCATGAGGAATTTAAAACTCAGCTGAACAGCTTAGATCGTTGGCACATGAGATTGGGTAAACTGCAAAAAAGATGGGACAAAGATAAAGAGTATTTTGAACAAAAAAGAGTCGATGTGCTCCTTTCTTGTGATCTTGTCCGACATGCAGCTGCAGGACATATTCAACACGCAATTTTGGTTGCTGGCGATAGTGACTTTATCCCTGCAGTTGCTGCTGCAAAAGAGTCTGGAGTCACTTTAACCCTTTGGCATAATCAAGTGAAATCAGTGCATGATGACTTGCTTTCTTTAGCGGATGAAGTTCATATGATTGACTTCAACAAGATCAAAGTGGTCAAAAAACAAACAAAAAAAGTTTCTAAAAAAACTATAAAAAAGGTGTCTAAAAAAAGATCAGAACTTGACACTTGATCTCCGGTGGATTCATAGTAGATAAGTTGACTATATATATAGATTCTCAAAAAAGTTTATAAACAACTTATCAACAGAAAAGAGAGTCTTTTTTGAACACCCAATAGGAATTTGGCGATGGCGAGAGCATTAGTAATTGTGGAATCACCCTCCAAGGCAAAGATCATTGGAAAATACCTTGGAAAAAAATACGTTGTAAAATCAAGTGTTGGTCATATTCGTGACTTGCCGACTTCGGGTAAAGGCAGAACAGCTGCAGCGAAGACGAAGGCTAAGGCAGACCCCAAAAAGAAGAAACCAAAACCAACCCCTGCCCAAAAGCTAAAAGAGCAACGTGAGAAGCTTTTTAGTCGTATGGCTATTAACCCAGAAAAAAACTGGGCTGCTGAGTATGAGATTCTTCCCGGAAAAGAAAAAGTGGTGAAGGAACTTCAGAAGTACGCAAAAGATGCTGATGTTATCTACCTTGCAACTGACCTTGACCGCGAAGGAGAAGCCATTGCTTGGCACCTTTCGCAGATCCTTGAGGGAGCTCCTGAGTTTAAACGTATTCGTTATTCAGAGATCACTAAAAAAGCCATCGAAGCATCCATTGCAGATCCGTCAGAAATTAATATTCACTTAGTGCATGCTCAACAAGCTCGCCGGTTTTTGGACCGAGTGGTCGGGTTTATGATTTCGCCATTGCTTTGGGCAAAGGTAGCTCGTGGCTTATCTGCGGGTAGGGTGCAGTCGGTTGCAGTACGTTTGATTGCTGACCGAGAAGCTTCTATTAATGCTTTTAAGCCAGATGAATACTGGGAAGTTCACGTTGATTTAGATAAAGGCGGAGAGTTTAAAGCTCAAGTTGTCAGAGAAGATGGTAAATCTTTCAAGCCTGTTAATGAAGAGCAAGCGAAAAAAGCTGTAAAAGTTTTAGAGCGTGAACCTTATAAAGTAACTAAACGAGAAGATAAACCTACAAAATCAAAACCAACGGCTCCTTATATTACTTCGACCCTCCAACAAGCTTCAAGTTTACGGTTAGGGTTCGGTGTAAAAAAGACAATGATGCTGGCACAAAGACTATACGAAGCTGGTTTGATTACCTATATGCGTACTGACTCAACGAACCTGAGTAAAGACGCAGTAGAAGAGTGCCGCGAATATGTAGAAAAAAAGTTTGGCAAAAACTATCTGCCTGAAAAACCAAACTCTTACTCAAGTAAGAAAAATGCACAAGAAGCCCACGAAGCGATTCGCCCAACCAATGTTGTCATTGGTGTTGAAGGCTTAACAGGCGTCGAAGAAGATCAAAAGAAATTATATGGTTTAATTTGGAGGCAGTTTGTTGCTTGTCAGATGGTGCCAGCTGAGTTTGACAGTACTTCTTTAACAATTGATTGTGGTGAATATACTCTTAGAGCTCGCGGTAGAGTTCTGCGTTTTGATGGTTTTTATAAAGTACAGCCACAATATAAGCGTAAAAACGATGCCGAAGTAAACTTACCGGATATTCCTCAAGGTTCTGCTTTAAAAATGAAGCAAGTGAATCCTTCTCAGCACTTTACAAAACCACCTCCAAGATTTACAGAAGCATCCCTGGTAAAAGAACTAGAGAAGCAAGGTATTGGTAGACCTTCTACATATGCAAGTATTATTTCAACCATTCAAGATCGTGGTTATGTAAAAGCAGAGAAGAGACGTTTCTTTTGTTTGAAAATGGGTGAGATCGTTACAGAACGATTACAAGAATCATTTAATGAGCTGATGGATTTTAGCTTTACTGCAAACCTTGAAGATCAACTGGATGAAATCGCTAACGGTGAAAAAGACTGGAAAGACGTTCTGAATAGTTTTTACAAAAACTTTGTAAAACAACTAGATAACGCAAAAGAAACCATGCGTGGAAACGATCCAACACTTACAGATATTAAGTGTAAAACGTGTGAGAGACCTATGGCTGTTCGTACGGCCCGTACAGGAGTTTTTCTAAGTTGCTCTGGTTATGCATTACCGCCAAAAGAACGTTGCAAAGAAACCGTAAATCTTGTTGAAGCAGAAGAATATGTCAATATCGATGCTGATGATGAAGAAGGAAACGTCGAGGAGATTCAAAACAAACGTCGTTGTAAAACATGTGATACGGCAATGAATGAGTATATTGTCGATGAAGAGCGTAAGCTACATGTCTGTGGTCGTAACCCTGATTGTATGGGGTTTGAAGTAGAAAAAGGTAAGTTTGAAGTAAAAGGTTATGAAGGCCCACTTATTGAATGTGATAAGTGCGGTAAAGACATGCAGCTTAAGACTGGTCGTTTTGGCAAATATTTCGGTTGCACAGATCATCCTGAGTGTAAAAATACACGTAAATTATTACGTAACGGTGAGGCTGCTCCTCCACGAGCAGAACCAATACATATGGAAGAACTTCCATGTGAAAAATCTGATGGTTACTTTATTCTTAGAGATGGAGCTGCAGGATTGTTTTTGGCGTCGTCGGCATTTCCAAAATCTCGCGAAACTAAAAAACCACTCGTGGAAGATCTAGTTCGTCATAAAGATAAGTTAGATCCTAAGTATGTGTATATTACAGATGCTCCTACAGAAGACCCAGATGGAAATAAAACTTCTGTGCGGTTTAGTAGAAAAGCGAAAGAACATACGATTGGTTCTGAGTTAGATGGAAAACTAACTGGTTGGACGATGGTTTATCGAGATGGAAAGTGGATTACTGAAGTCAAAGAGAAGAAAGCCAAGAAACCTAAGAAAAAAACTGACTAAATTTATTCAGGTTTTTATAAGAAATCTTGCTAACACAGTGTGTGCTAGCAAGATTTTTTTGATTAAAAATTATGCGGTTTTATGGATTGTTTGGATTGGATTTAAGTGGGGTTTTTAGTAGTGTTGCTCTAGATTTCACAAGGTCCATTATGAATAGTTTTATCGGCGTCTTTGTACTCGTTTGCTTGTTGATTAACTCTTGTAGGTTAAGCCCAACTCAAACCTCTGCCCCGAAGTTTTATGGAAAAGACTCAAAGCGTGCACATATGTTGATTGAAGGTATCGAGTTAAGAATACCAATTAAAAATAAGCACTTTAGAAAGTTATCTGCGGAGAAACTTGCTAGAAGGTATTCAAAAAAAATAAAAAACACACGAGATGTGCAGTTAAAACATTTGTTTGGTGCTTTTACTCAGCACACAACACCCTTTAATTTTCAAGAAAATCCTGCAATTCCAAGAGGAAAACCAACTATTCCTCAAGAATCCATCACATATCGGAAATCTAAAACATCTAAAGAGTTAATCATTTCGTATGATTACTATGATATAGTCGTGTTTAAAAACCCTAAAAAAACCGGTAAAGATATTCCAGTTTTAGATGAAGCAAACCTAACTTCAATAGTTGTGGATGGCCATGGTGAATCTCATCACTCAGTTAGTATCAACTTTTATTTACCTCTTAGGCCGGGAGAAGAAGGCGAAGCTATCTATGCATATGGATGCCCACAATTCAAGGCTGAGTATAATGACTACGATGCTCTAGAATGTACGGAAGGTGATCAAATCAACCGATGCACGGACCTTCATTATCAGTTATTAGGGGATTTTTGGTATTTTTGGAACCCAACTCAAATGAATGATCCTGATGACATAGATCAACAAACATGGGATGAGATCCAGCCTTTTCATAAACCGTATGAGTGTAAAATTCCAAAAACTGAGCTTTATATGGCAACAGCAAATTTTGTTCCCATTGCTAACACCTCTATAAATAAAGTCCAAACACACGTTCCTTATCCTGATTATGATGATTTACTGGGTTTAAGTGAAGACAAAGTGAAGAAAGTAAAAATTACATATTTACTCGGGGTTGATGAGAGGAAGCCTAGTCGAAAAGAAAACTACTATAAATTAAGCGACGTGCAAGATATCAAAAAAATTGAATCTTTAGATTTGGGGCATTTTGCTTTTCTTAAAGCGTTTGAAATTATGGTAAGAGGGAAAGGATCTCTTAAATTAGAGCAAAAACCTGAGTGTCTAGATACTGATATTGCTTATGAAGACCGTGAAGATGACTGTTTGTTTACGACAGGTGAGCTTAAATATTTGCCGCAAGATCAAATGCTCTGGGAAGATTTAACAGATCCAAAAAAAATAAAAAATTTACCAAAACGTAAAACACAAATTCAAAAATGGTTTGGAGAATCTTGGGAGTCAAAAAAAGAATTAAAAAACAAGCGTTTTTTACGTTGGCGAGATCCTGAAGGTCGTTTTGAAGTTTATTTAAAAATGCAGCTTTTTAATCCAGATGATTTAGATAATGTAGAAAAACTTGGATCTGTTGCACTCACTAAAAATGATATTGTTATTTATGATGGGCATTCAGGGTTAGGCGGTTTTTGGGCTGCAGATAATTTTTTTAAACAAACCGGTTTTAATATGCCTGTTGATAAGTATCAGGTTTTATTCTTTAATGGTTGTTCAACTTTTGCTTACTATAATCATGATTATTTTCATCTGAAATCTACTGATAACGATCCATCTGGTCGTCGTAATCTGGATGTTCTTACAAATGGAATAGGAGCGGAATTTACGATTGGTGCCGGCACAGATTCATTACTCATCAAAAAATTAACGGATGGAAGTTTTGGTTCATGGGTAGACATTGTGGGTGCGATTTATGCCGTAGAGCCGAATGCATCAGCCTTGACTCAAGTGAATGGTGACGAGTTGTCGCCAAGAGGATTAAAACTTAATGAAGATGATCCTGCAAAAATTTGTAAATTGGGTTTTAAGCCTGATTTTGATAAGGGGTGGTGTTATCCAACAAAAAAACGGATGCTTAATCCGTTTGAAGATATTCAGTTAAACTTTGGTTATTAAAAACGAGGAGAACATTTTTTTAAGTTGTTCTCCTCGTTTTTTCTTTACTATGAAGCCTTAAGTATCTTTGTATTAGACAAAAAACCAACTTGACCGATTGTTCGGGCCTCTTCAGATTTTGCAAATGAAGGTTTGCGTCCTCTTCGTGTTGGTTTTAACTGCGAAATAATAGAGTTTTTAACTTTTTCTTTCTTTAGCAATTTAATGGTTGTCTGAACATAAGATTTAAAATTTTCTCTGAGCTGTGGTTCTCTCTTTAGATTTTCAAGATACATAATAAAGCTTGGATTTTCTTCAAATGTAAGTGTTGAAAGCAGGAGTTCTTTTGTTAGAATTTTATGATTCACTTCAGATGCAATTTTAAGAAGCAAATAAACATGTTGTGCAAAATTATGGATAATCTCACGCTTGTTTTCAGCAGTGGATTCTTGTTCAATAAAATTCGCATATGTTTGAATAAATAATACAAAACGTTCAGGCTTTTTAAGCATGTAGAATTTCATGGTTTCAAAAATTATTTTTTGACACGCTACCCCGCCAGAGAGAAGGTAACCAAAGTTCTCTCTGAGAAACTGCATCGCTACACCTTCTGTTTTCTTTTCACAAAGGAGTAAGAAAAACAAATTATCAAGAATAGTGTATCCAAAGCGATTCATAATCTTATCTAAATACTGTGAAGGTATTCTCTTATCGTTGCACAGTTTCCCAAAATAATTCACAAGGCTAAGACGAGTACTCATGGCACTATCGTTTGAAACAGACAACAAAAATGTTGCAATGTGATTAAAGACTTGCGATTGATTCTTAAAAACCTCTGGATATGCTATAGAAACTTCGTGGTATCCAATCCCGAGTTCGCAAGTGATACTAACCCCAAGTGAGAACATTTCTTTACTATGGGAGTGCTCGGAGTAGTCTGAACCAAGTATGATTTCTACAAATGAAAAAATGGATTTCTCACATTGTGGGTGACTAAGATAGGACTCTAAAAGAACACCTATGAGATTCTCATCTCTCATGGTGGCAACCCAAGTCATCATCGTTTCAAGAGCAATTTCTGCTGACAGTCTTGATTGGTGTCTCTCTACAAATTTAAAAACAATATACTCTAGGACTGTTTTTTGATCTTCTTTAGAAAGCTTTTTCTTTAGTGATTGGCAGTCTTTCCATTGTGGTAAAATACCGCGGTCTATCAATGACTTTAAGTCATCAACACCTTCAATGTTTTCCCAGTTTGTATTTAATCCAATTTTCATCGGTAAATCCTTTTTATATAGCTTGTGGCTTGTTCGTTATTAAATCTTTGATTTGTGAACGCATCACATTATTTACTTCTTTGAAAATTAGGCCGTATCCCTTGATAAAGGATGCGTTTGAATTAAAATGAGCAACTTGCACAGTGGCATTAAACGATTTGTCGAGTTGTTCAATTTGTATTGTGATTTTTAGTTCTTCACCAACATGGAAGGTCTCTTCATTTGTTGCGATAAATAAACCATTTTCAGAAACATTCACAGCAGAAGCAAAAACAATTTGACTGCCATTATGTGCAATAATTCTTCCAGATACATTTGCTCTGTCATCATTTCTGCGTTCTGCGTTTGATTCTTCTTTAGAAACTTCTGGGATGATCGCAGGTCTACCAAGTGCTTGAGCCTCTATATCTACCCAGATTGTTTTGACAGGACGCCAATCTTGCCAACCAGCCTTGAAAACAAATGCATTTTGAGAGATCATATTATTATCTCTAAGTTGCAAAAGTTGCTCAGACTCAAATGGTCCCATCTGTTGTTCATTTTGGTGGATATACCAAACTTTGTTACTCATGGCAGGTCTCCTTCATGAAATGCCTTGTTTACGAAAGTGCTTTATAACGATCTAAAATAAGGGTGAATAACCCTATTTTTTGCACTAACACCAAATGATCGGAGTGATTTCGAAATACTTTAAGTTTTCCATAAAAAAAACTTAATTATTCAATAATATCAGTTATTTAAAAAAAGGAGGAATAATGACAGTTTTATCAAAATTACAAAAAACGGTGATTTTCATGTCAGTTTTTATGTTTACTGGAGGGGTGTTTGCAAAAAAGTCTGTTTATAAAAACGTATCAAATTGGAACTTTAACCCAAAAGCTCAAGCTTATTCAGGTGACTGGCAATACTTTATGTCTTTGAGTGCAAAGCAAAAGTCAGAACTATGGACTAAGTGGAGTCAAAAAAATCATAATTTAAAAGATTGGCACTGGAGTTGGAGGCAAGGTTGGGTAGGGTCATGCAAATCAACTTGGCATTCAGCTTGTAAAAAAATTTTGATAGATGGTCTGTGGGATGAAGCAATGGTTGTAAGAGTGAAAGCCGCTCGAGCAATAGGTAAAATTTACAGAAATTCAGGTGATGAACGTGTTGCTAAAATATTGATGAATGCTTATCAACTGAAGAAAAACACACGCAGTGGAGAACCAATGAGTATTCAAATGGATATTCTTTATTCTCTAAAACAGATTAATGTAAAAAGTTTTCGAAAAAAAATCAAAAAAATGGCATTCAAACACCCAAAAACAAAACATTATCATCAAAGAGTTTTTTAATAATACCTTAGAATTATAGTGAACTTATTTTGTAAACTTAATTAAAAACCAAAGTAAATTCGATCATTGTGGGCAAGTTTTTCTACTGGTTAAGATGTTGAATTATAAAGAAAAACATTTATAATTTATAGTATCTTTCAGGTTAATTTAATTTAGATGTGTGCTTTTAAAAACAACCTGTCTCATTTGTTATATAATTTTATCATTACCAATAAAAATAAAGAGGAACACATGAAAAAACTATTGAGTTGTCTAATAGTATTGCTAATTTTACCATTAGCTTGCCGCTCTGAAATTTCAAAAGTAGGTAAAAAACTTGATTCAAATGCAGCTCAACTACCAGATCAAAACTTAGGTGGAGATCAAAGTGGAGAGTCTCAGCCAGAAGTTCCTGGCGATACTCAAGCCGAAATCCCACCGCCAAGCCTAAAAAGTTTAACTTTTAATGGTGGTTCAACAGTTGCAGGTGAGTCTTTTAGCAAAAGTATTTCGATATTTCCCGGTGAGTCAGTTTTTCTTTCTTGTAATGCTCAAAATGCAACGAATGGTGACATATCATTTATTTCTAATCACTCAGAGACAATCGAGACAGTTCAGTTAAATTCAACAGCATTCCCAGATTGTGCTAGTGCCAGTTTAGACACAAGTTCTTGGATTCCAGGAAAATATACCGCAACTGTTACGAGTAGAGATGATAATGGCAACAGTTTTTCTGACACTTTACTGATAGAAGTAAAGCCAAGAGTTCAAATTCAAAATGTAAGAGTAAATGGCTTAAGGGCGACGATTGATCTTTTTTATCAGTATGGTGTAAGTGTTGGTAAAGTACTTGTTAATGGCACAGAAGTACCTGTTTTATCATCCGTACTTATTAATCGTGATGCAGGGTATACCCATGAATCAGTAGAAGTACAATTGTCTGAAACCAGTCAGAATATAATCACTGCAGAAGTAGTTAGAAACGAAGTAAGAGGCCCAGATGATAATTATAGTATCCAAAATACTGCCCCTAAGATTACTTCTGCCTCTGTAAATTCATTTAGAGGTTGTAGAGACGCTGGAGAGAGTGCGTTCGGTGGCACGGCTGTTGATATTTCTAACAATGATTCCCACAATATAGCTAACTGGGCGTGGCAAGACCCAGCCACTTTCGCTGCGGGGAGTAACATTATAAACCAAGTTGATGAAACAACAAATTCAAGACCGACAATTATTTTAAGTAATCAAAATGTTGATAATACGAAGATTGAAGGATTTTGGAAAACTACAGGTGGAGACGATGATTTTTGGGGTGTGATATTTGGGTATCAAAACACAAATAGTTACTACTTATTTGATTGGAAAGGCGGAGCACAAAGTTACCTAAATGGTGATGCTCCAACAAGTGCTAGAATTCGTAAATGTACTCAAGCAGCTGGCAGTGATCTTCCTTCCACTGCTGCTTTTTGGCATGGTGTAGATTCATCATGTTTTGAAACAAAAGTTACAGCTACTCCGGCATCTTACTGGCAAAAAAACAAAAACTACAGATATGAAATTCTTAGAGAAACGAGTCAAACAAAAGTACTTGTATGGGATGATGCAACTCTTGTAGTTGATATGACATTAAATGAAGCTACGCCGGGTAACTGGGGTATTTATAGCTTTTCTCAAGCGAAAAGTATCTTTTGGAACCTAAAGCAATGCCCTTTATCTGGAGTAACGTCGTATCAATATACTGTTACTGCAACAGATACTGAAAATGATCAGTTAGAATATATTCTTACGCAAAAACCTGATGGCATGATTATAGATAGTTCTACGGGGATGATTAGTTGGGAAGATCCAATGGTTGGTTCTTATCAGGTTAGTGTGCAAGTAAATGATAAGAAGGGTGGAATTGCTCTCCAGAGTTTTACTTTAGCAGTTCTATAAAACTCTATACTAACTTAAATGAACACTCAAGATGCTGGATGTAGAGGGTATAACCTCTATCAGAGGTGCTTGGGTGTTTTTTGTTATCATGATGGTGCCCTATATAGAGTAACTTCTTACTTAATGATCTGATTGATAGTGCCGATAGCTTTATCTAGAGGTCCCATGAAAAACTTATTTAGCATTTTTATAGCAATAGCACTGCTTTTATTTAGCAGTGTTAATTTATTTGCTTTTACACAACTTCATAAATACAAGGCATTTCATTTATCAGATATCGTCGGTAATATTGAAAAATCTAAGATGATCGTTTCACCGTTTATAAAGAAGAAAAATTATTTTAATGCACTTGATTCATATCAATGGTCAAGTCTTGAAAGCTCAGTTGCTGATTTTCATCGTGCAAATTTACCTCATTATGTATCTGTAGAAAAAGTTACACCAACAGATGCTACGCGTGCTTTAGAGCAATACGGTGTTGAGAAATCAAGATACCTACACAAAGTTAAAAATCATTACTTTTGTGAAGGAGAAACCATCGCTTTCAAGTTTTCTGATGGTAAAATAAGTATTAAATTAAACACATTGAAAATCACAGATCATGAAACCCCCAATTTGAATTGGACTCATTATAAGGATTTTGCTTCCTTAAAGATGAATGTAGATAAATCGAGTGAATGTGTTTTTAATCAAAATGGAAAATTAATAGAAGCGTGGAAGGTCAGTTATAAAGAAAATGGTTTTCCGTATGAGATTATTGTGGATGCAAATAATCAAATACTAAAAAAAAGTAGCAAGTTTTTAAATATCAATGCCATGATTTCTTCTTACTTGCGAAATGAAATAGAAGATGAAGGCATAGTCACTGATCAAATAGTGGATGTAGATCCTGATTTTGAAGGACTACTTCGTAATGAAAACTTTAATTCTAAGCCAATCGATGAAGTAGGTGTATCTAATGATAATTTTGAATATATTTATGATCCAGTGACTCAAAGACGTTCTTTTGAAGAAGCGACAGCATTTCTTCACGCGAATGTTCAATTAGAATATTTTGAAGACAATGGATACTTGTGGGAAGGCCCTCGCCCGATGACTATTGCCATTCATGGTATCGGTGGTTTTCCAGAACCAACTCCAGATTATGCTGGTTTTTTTCCCGGTTCAAATACTATTGATGGTCGCCCAGTAATATTAATTGGTGATGGCACAGGTGAAATTTTTAAAAATCTACCAATAGACAGAGATGTGGTAAGTCATGAGTTAGGGCACCATGTTATTTATCGTACTGTCACTGACCTTGAAACATCTGATTCGATACTAGTGCATGAGGCGTTCTCTGATTATTTTGCACTAGATGCAACTGGTAATAGTTGTTTAGGTGAATCAATATGTGCAGACAATAGCGGTGTAAATTGCTGGATCGGGTCTAGTTCGATATTGTACGACACTTTGTGTTTAAGATCTGCAGAAACTAATCTCACGATCGAAAATGCCCCGGCACCTGTTCATCTTGCTAGCCAAGTTATCTCCGGTATGCTTTGGGATTTAAGGAGAAGTGAAACAGATACGAGAGTTTCTGGCATACACGGTCATGGATTAGATCCAGCAGAGATAAGACCAATTGTTCATCACGCCATTGATTTTATGAGTTACAGCACTGGAATTAGAGACTTTATTATCGCACTACTTGAAGCGGATAAAGCAGTAAATGGCGGTTCAATTATTTCAGCAAAAGTTTATCAAGCCGCAATCAATCGTGGTTTTGAAAGTTTTATGGATGGTATTGATTGCTCAGACAGTGAGTGTGATCTTGAAAATCTCCCAACAACTTCTCCTGGCACAACACCAATAACAAATTCAGGAACTATTTCACAAGGCGTGCAAGAAGATGAAAACTCCAGCGGTTGTGGAACAGTATCGGAAGCAGCTGTTGGTCAGTTCAACTTCACTTTCTTATTGGTTTTATTGTTGCCGTTATTTATTTCTATGCTGAATAAAAGAGAAAACTAGTTTCTTTTGTGTGTATCATCTTCATGCCAAGTATTTATAATCATTTGAATTGAAAATAAGAAAATGGCGACCCCTGCACGATTCGAACGTGCGACCGCGGGATTAGAAATCCCGTGCTCTATCCAGCTGAGCTAAGGGGCCACAGAAGGTACTCATATCAAGAAATTTGCTTTATGTGGACCATTAACTAATATTTTCCACAAAAACAGCCAAGGATTGTCTGTTTAATTAGCAGATCTTTGGATTTGGGAAGTAATATTTGAAGGGGGCTTAAAAGCTACTAGAGCCGAGAGCTGATTTTTTAGGATTTCACGTCATCATGGAAAATGGAGTTATTTAATGGGCAACTTTATATTGCTCTATCAGTTTCAAAAACAGTCCGTCTTGATGAACGTTTTTAAGGTCGGTATCTTTACTTGCAGACACGACAAGTGAATCATCAATTTCAAAGGCTTCTTTCAAAGATGTGATTGCGTCTTCATTGCGATTTAAAATAGAAAGCATACATGCTTTATTGTAATGGCTAATGGAGTCATTAGGGTTTAGATTCGTTGCTGTGCTAAATGAGTCAAGTGCACCTTGAACTTTTTGAGTTTGATATAAAGCCAATCCAAGATTGCTGTGATATTTCCAGTTTTTTGGTTCAATGGCAACAGCATTATGAAGTGATTGAAGTGCTTTCGTCGGTTGCTTTAAGTCTTGTAGATGAATTTCACCTAAAAAACCATAGACCCAACCATAGCCACGAACTTCCTTACTGTAATCGAACATCATTGTAGCGAATTGTTCTAGTTTGTTTTTACTTTGATAGCGATTATATATACTTTGAACAAAACTTCTATCCATATTGGTTTGAGTATATAATTGTTTAAACTTCCTTTGAGCCCCAGAGTCATCATTTTGTTCAAGGCATAAAAGACCGTAATTAAAAGCAAGGATATTTTTACGATGTTCGTTTGTCTCTAAGCGACTAATTGAGATCATGATCTCCTCGGCTTCTTTATGCTTTTTGAGGAATTTATAAAGTAAAACAGCATGATTTAATGCGTAATCAAAATTTTGAGGGTCTTTCGCTCTCGTTTTTTTAAAGAGTCGATCAGAGTTTTCATAAAAACCCTTATCCATTGAAAATAAAGCATATCCATGGTCTAGGGTAATATGTGGGTATTTTGTCTGCCACTTTTTTAGCAGTTCATTCGTGGCTTCAGGATCTAACTTTTCAGATAATTGAGTAATCACATATGGGTAAATGATTGATCTGGGTGCGTTATATTTTCCAAGTAAATCTTCTGTAGACTGAATGAGAGACTGAGGGTCTATTTTATCCTGAGAAATTCTCAATAATGTAAATTCTGAACGCCATGTTTTTTTTTGCGTGCTTTTTTGAGTTAGAGTTGTAAATGCTCCATCAAAACTAGTTTGCAAGTATAGTACGTTCGCAAGTGCTGCTTTTCCATAATCGTATTTTTTATCTAGTATGTTTGCATGGATGGCATGTTGATAAGCCTGTTTTATTTGTTCGATGTTGTTTGGGTTACTGGTATATCTACGTAGATTTATATGTGATAAAATAGAATAGCCTAGCGAGTCATAACGGTTATTTTTGGTAATGTGTTGAATAACTTCTTCTTCTACGCCATGGAGTCTATCTAGTTCGACAGTCCATGACTTAATTTCAAGTTCTTTCAAATTATTTGCATAGACTGACTGGCAGAAGAAAAGTGCAAAAAACCCAAGAGATAAGGGTCGGGAGATATAAGCATAAAAGCTATTTCTATTCATTTTGTTAAGTCCTCCCTTTAATAATCATTCTATCGGCGTGAAACTTGATAAAATTTAAAAAAAAAGAACATAACTCTATAAAATTAGATGCTTATAAAAACAAACAGTCATAGAAATCAATTTCACTATCGACGAACTACCTAAAGCTCTCCTCAAGGAATCAGTCATAATGGTCGATTCAAAGAGTAATGAAACTTACAAAAGATCAATTACTTAGAATCTTAGCTTCCGGTTGGTACTGGGTTGTGCTCCCAATGATTACTGGATTGTTGACGGTATTGTTGGTTTTCAGATTAGGCGGTTATGCGGACCTAAACTCTGTTAAAACGAAGACAACTTCTAGTAGATATGAAAAATCAAACTTACAAAAACAAAAACAAAATCCAAATTATGATATTTCTGGATACTTATTAGCAGATTCCATTTTATCTATTATATACAATCACTACGTAGATGCAGAAAGAGTTGAGTACGATGATCTTGGAAAAATAATTGTAGAATCGTTAAAGGAAAAAACTCAATACGTTGTTCGTGAGAGTAAAAATAAGTTAATTCTAACTAATAAAAAACTAAATAATAAGAGTGAAATTCAAATTCCAAATGATATGGATTATCAAGATCTGCTTTCATTTATCAATGAAGTAGCAACTTATATCAATAAACAAAAAGAAGTAGTAATTTTAAACTCAACGACAAAGGTAACAGTGGGATACTTAGATACTTTGACTTTTCTATTAGGGGGGTTAGATGCTCATAGTAATTTACTGTCGAAAGAATCATATCAAGAACTTAGAAGTGGAACGCGAGGTGCCTTTGGTGGACTTGGTATGATTGTTGGAATTAAAGACGACTTACTAAGTGTTATTAAGCCAATCCCCGGTAGTCCAGCATTTCATGGTGGTATAAAGCCTGGAGATCAAATTTTGAGTGTGAATTCACATGAGACATTTGGCGAGGGACTTGATCAACTGATAGAACACATGAGGGGTGAACCCGGCACAAAAGTTACTCTTGGGGTACTGAGAAAAGGCGAAGAGTCTCCGTGGAAGTTTGACCTACAAAGAGAACATATTAGCGTTGAGTCAACTGAACATGAGGTTGTGGAGACTAAATCAGGTAGACTACTCAAAATTAAAGTAGATAGTTTTTCTACACGCACAACTTTAGAAATGGCTTCAATTTTATCTAAGTACAAAGATGAACCTATTTCTGGGATTGTTCTTGATCTGAGGTCAAACCCGGGTGGACTATTAGATCAAGCGATTTCGGTATCCGACTTGTTTATTGATAAAGGTGTAATCGTTTCTACAAAAGGTCGTGAAGTAGAATATGAAGAAGCAAATCCTTATGTACAACCCATTAAAGCTCCCTTGTTTGTTCTCATAAATAAAGATTCTGCATCTGCAAGTGAGATTGTTGCAGGAGCATTGCAAGACCACAAAAAAGCAATTGTAATTGGTCAACCAAGTTATGGTAAGGGGTCTGTGCAGACCGTTTTTGAGCTTCCAGAGGGTAGGGCTTTAAAACTTACAATTTCAAGGTACTACACCCCTTCAGGTCGTAGTATTCAAAACCGTGGTATTTCACCTGATATTTGGCTGGAGTCCGTTTTTGCTCAAGATGATAACAGAAACATCTTTGGTTCTTTTAGGTACAAGCGTGAAAAACATTTATTCAATAGTTTACGACGTAAGACAGTGGAATATCAATCTAGTGAAAATTCAGTAAAAGTTTACTATATGAATGATACCAAAGATGCTCCATATGAGTCTGAAAATAAGCTTATACATCAAATTATATCTGTTCTTGTAGAAGATGGCGTTGAGGACTTTAAGAAGAACTTAAAGCTTAATAAAATCATTCAAAATGCATCTCATAAAGTAAAACAATATATGAATTCTCGGAATGTTGAATGGGACGTTGAAGATAAAACACATTTAGCAAACTCTGAGGGTTTAGAATTTAGTGCTCATTTTGATGATCAACCAAAAGTGTCATTTGGAGATCAAGTTGCAGTTAATTGGAAACTAAAAAACATATCGAATAAAAGCATCGAAAGAGTTTCGATTTTTATCAACAGTAGTGAATACTTTATCAATACTCATGAAACGGCTGTTGGTAAAATTGATGCTAATAGTGAGCTTAAAGGGAAATTTTTCTATAAACTACGACGTGGTTATTCAAATCGCCAGCTAACACTAAACTCAGGAGTTGCTATTGATGGCAAGGAGGTGGACTCTTTGAGTCGTTCTCACTCTATCAAGGTATATCCATCGCATCAGAAAATACGTCTAGACTCAATACTTCAAAGTGAAAGTCTTAAAGATGACGGTGTACTGGAGCCAACTGAAACGGGGACTCTCAGAGTTTTTATTGAGAATCTTGGGACGAGAAAAATAAAAAATTTAAAAGTGAAACTTCATTTAATGGGTGGAAGTCAATTCAGTTTGTCCAAAGATACATTTTCTTTAAAGGCCGTTGCACTCAAAAAAGAAAAATACTTCGATATTCAAATCCAAGCTTCAGAGTCTATTTATGAAAAAGAGATGCAGCTAGGAGTTGTTGTAGATGGAGATAATATGGAAAGTAAACAATACGATCTTTTTATGATTCAGGCGAAACCAAACCGTAGACTTGAAAGAGTTTCGAAGTTAGCCCACTAAGGTTTATATTTCTAAAATAAAAAACACCGTGAAACATCTTTTGCTTCACGGTGTTTTCTTATGAGTAAGAATACTAGTTTACTGGGCTGTGATTAATAGCTTCTTTCCTGGAAAGCTTCAATCTTCCTAGCTTATCAATCTCAAGAAGTTTCACCATGATTTCTTCATCTACTTTTACAACATCATCAGGGTGGTTGATGCGTTGGTTATCAAGTTGAGAAATATGACATAAACCTTGGACACCTGGTTTGATTTCAACGAAAGCACCAAAATCCATGATCTTTACAACTTTACCCATGAAGATCGCTCCGACCTCTGGGTTTGTGCCAATGTCACGAACCATTTGTTCAGCCATTTTGCCTGCTTCAGGCTCAGTAGAAAGAATAGAAACAATGCCGTCATCATCAACACTGATTTTACATCCAGTATCAGCAATAATTTTCTTGATCATTTTTCCACCCGGCCCGATTAAGTCACGTACCTTGTCCGGCTCAATTTTTACAGAAATCACACGAGGAGCTCGTTCATTCATCTCGTTTGGACTAGAGATGGTATCTGTCATGATATTAAGAATTTCCATTCGGCCTTTTCTGGCTTGATGGAGTGCTTTTGTTAGGATTTCTTTAGATAGACCAGAAATCTTGATATCCATTTGCAGTGCTGTAATTCCTCGCTCACCACCACATACTTTAAAGTCCATATCACCTAGGTGATCTTCGTCACCTAAAATGTCAGAAAGTACCTTGAACTTATCACCTTCAGAAATAAGCCCCATCGCAATTCCAGAGATTGGCTCAGAGATCGGAACACCAGCATCAAGAAGTGCAAGTGTACCAGCACAAACAGATGCCATCGAAGAGCTACCATTCGATTCTAAAACTTCAGAAACAAGTCTGATGGTATAGTTGAAATCTTCTAGTGATGGAACAACACGAGCAAGAGCTCTCTCAGCTAGGGCACCGTGACCAATTTCACGACGACTAATTGATCTTAGTGGTCGTGCTTCACCTACAGAGTATGGAGGGAAGTTATAGTGGAGCATGAAGTTCTTGCGTGCGTTTGGAGTGGTGATGGTATCCATTCGCTGGCCTTCATCTTCAGATCCAAAGGTAATACTACCCAATGCTTGAGTCTCACCACGTTGAAAAAGAGAAGAACCATGACATCTTCTTAGCACGCCAGCTTCACATGTGATCTGACGAACCTCATCAAGTTTACGACCATCCATACGGATATCAGTGTTTAGTACTTTGTCTCTTACGATTTTGCTTTTTGCTTTATCGAAGCAACTCTGGATATCTGCTTTTAATGCAGAGTCACTGTCAGGGTTTAATGTGCTTTTAATTTCTGAGTAAACTTCTTTAAGAGCTTTACTACGTTCTTGTTTTACTTTTTTAGTAACAGCGGCTTCAATCTTAGAAGAAAAGCCCAGGACTTTATCCATGACTTCTGTGTTTACTTTCACTTCTTCAACAGTACGCTTTTCTTTTCCGATTTCTTTTTGTGCTTCAATTTGAAGTTCGAAAAGTGGTTTCATTGCATTGTGTGCATACTCGATTGCTTCGATCATTTTTTCTTCTGATAAGAAGTCTGCACCAGCTTCAACCATGAGTACTGCATCAGGTGACGCTGCAATATTCAGGTCTAATTTCTTTGCTTCTTCTTCTGTTGGGTTTACAACAAATTCATCGTTTTCGTTCATGCCCACTCTTAGTGAAGCGATCGGTCCATTAAATGGGAGGTCACTTACACATAGAGCAGCACTTGCACCCACAAGAGCTAATGCAGCTGGATGAACTTCTGGGTCGTAAGAAACGACTGTTGCAAGGATTTGCGTGTCACAACGGTAGCCTTTTGGAAAGCTAGGACGAAGAGGTCTGTCAATTACACGTGCAGTCAGGGTTTCAAGGTCACTAGGTTTTGTTTCGCGTTTTACGAATCCACCAGCAATACGTCCCGTTGCATAGAATTTTTCGATATAGTCAACCGTCAATGGGAAAAAGTCGACACCTTCACGAGGTTCGCTTGCTCCACATGCAGTAACAAGTACTTGTGTTCCTTTGCAGCTAACCATCACCGAGCCATTTGCAAGCTTTGCAAATTTATTGAATTCAAATTCAATTTCTAGCCCATTTACAGTGGCGATTTTTTTGTAGCTTTTGATCATAATTTATTCCTTATTATATAAAAAAAACGGCAAGCTTCCTGTGAAACCTGCCAATGAAGTTGGTTGAATGACAACTGCGTCAATGACGGTCTTATTCAGACACATTGAGTGCAATTGTATTACCCTTGCTTTTTACTAACGCGGATACCTAAGTCGGTAACGAGTTTTGTAAATCTTTCAGGGCTTTTATTATTGAGGTACTTTAGTAGTCGTCTACGTTGTCCAACAAGCTTGATCAAACCATGTCTTGAGTGATGGTCTTTTTTGTTTTTGTCGAAGTGCTCATTGAGGTACTTAAGACGTTGTGTCAAAATTGAAATTTGAACTTCCGGTGAACCAGTGTCGTTTGCTGCTCGTGCAACTTTTGAAATACTTTCTTGTTTATCAAATTTGATCGTCATTTCTTTTACTTAATCCTTCATAATCTATCTACTTGAGCGTGAAAACTATCCCATTCCTCTGGAATTAGCAACGGGCTTCTTCAAGGTCTATCCACACGGGCTGATTCTGTAAGTTTCTATTTATACATACGAAAATTGAGTTATTCACAAACAGCTTGACTTTTAGGCAGAAAAACAGTAACTTGTACAAGTCAACACAACGATTTTACTCTCATTTTTTACAACTGACAGATTATTGCACATAGCAATGGTTTTTAAAAAATCGTTTTTTAGGAGCATCACATGACATTTACTAAAGGCGACAAAGCATACTACCCACCACATGGTGTAGGCGTGATCCGTAAGATCGAGACAAAAGTAGTTGCTGGTACCTCTATGAAATTTTATGTGATTCAGTTCTTATCGACTGGTGCCACTCTTATGGTTCCTATTGATGCAGGTGCTAGAACAGGCATGCGTGGCCTCATCACAGAAAACGAAATCAAAAAAGTGTATAAGATCCTCAAGACCCCAAAAAAGGTTAGTACGACCACTTGGAACAGAAGATATAGAGATTATAGCGATAAGATCAAAACAGGTGAGCCAGAACAAATCGCATCTGTGCTGAGAGACCTTTCTACTCTGCAATCACAAAAAAACCTTTCTGACGGCGAAAAGACGATGTTCAAAAAAGCACGATCATTAATCGTAGAAGAAATCTGTCTTTCACAAAAATCAAAAGAACTTGACGTAAGCGAAAAAATTGACAAGATGCTTCTTGTTCAACAGTCTGTTTAATCCATAAAGGTCCCGGTCATGAAAAGGCCAAAGATCACCAATGTACTCGCATCTAGTGTGAACGGTTTAATTGCCGGTTCGTCACGTGAAGCAGACCAACAAAGAAAATCATACAACTTAACCAACCAAGAAGATCAAGCACACCTTGCAAGTGTTATGTCGACTTGTGACGCAATTATTACTGGTGCAAATTCCCTGAGATCAGAAGAGGGGCTCCGCACTGAAAATGGCCTTCATGGACATCCGCCCACTTGGATTATTTTTACAACAGAAGGTATCGATAAAAACCATGCGTTTTGGAGTCAATCAAAGATAAAAAGAGTTTTGGTAAGCCCAGAACCTGTAGATTGTTTTGATCAAGGTGTTTTGAATTTAGTTTCTGGTGAAAAATCTGCTGTTGAGGTCTGCGTTGGTTGGTTGACGGAGAATAAATATGAGCATGCATTGATTTTTGGTGGTGGAGTTATCAATCATATGTTCTATGCAAAAAAACAAATAAATGAACTGATTTTGACCGTCTCACCTATTCTGTTTCAGTCTCAAACGGCAGTCAATATTTTGCCGAATGAAATAGATGTTGTGAAGATGGATCTACTAAGCTTCAAAAAAGATGTGTCACATAATATTTATGCCCATTATAAAATACGAAATAGTAATTATAGTTAGACCTTTTTCTCAGGCAGTGTTTTTAGTTGTTTACGTAGGATAAGAGGGATGCACAATGAGTTCATGTTTAATTTGCGATAAACACCAAGACTTAAATCAAGTATTTATTAAGTCTGGAACTTTCACAAAGCTATATCATTATTTCCCAAGCCAAAAAGAGCCGTATGTTTATAAAGGACACCTATTTGTAGAGCCGAAACGTCATATTACATGTGCGAGTCAACTCAATGAAGCAGAGGCTCATGAAATAGGTGAGTTTATTTCTCTTGGTGCAAAAATAATCAAAAAAGTATTTGAAGTGGAGCATATTTATAATTTTAATATTGGGCATATGGTTCCGCATTTACATTTTCATTTGGTTCCAAGATATCCAAATACTCCAAAAGAATACTGGGGCGGTATGCAATTACACCAGTGGCCAGATGCTCCTTTTGTTGGATTAGTAGAAGTTAAAAAAATTCAAAATCAAATGATCCAAGTGATGAATCGACACTTATAAGCCGCGGTTTTAATTTGAAAGATAAGAAGTCTCAGTAGTTCAGTCTAGTAAGCTTTTTACTTGTGAAGAATGAATGGGCTTTGATCTATTTGGTGGAGATGTTCTTATTTTAATGTGATGGGCCTGCTGTATCTAGTTTGTCTGGGTAGTGTGGCCGTGATAAACAAGTTATCGTTTTTTGTTTGCTGATGGTACATGCGTGAATGATTTTCAATCTCTGAAATTTGGTAGACTTCACCCCAAAAAATGGGAAGAGAAGATATTTTATCCGGAACAATGTGATCAAAAAAAGTGATTGTTTTTAAAGGCCAAGAGTTTCCAAAAATTGACGTTAGTAAATCTTCTGAAAGCATTTCCCGGCTAGCTATTTGTTGCATGTTCTCAATTTTACCATTGCCCCAAAAGAGTATCCTGATGTCATTTCTTTGATTTTTAATATGTAGTTTCGCATTATCAGTAAAAAATGGGACAACTAGATTGATTCTGGAAGAGCCTCTTTTCCTTTGAATAATGGACCCTAGCTGCGTGCCAGAGTAAGAGGCGTCATCAAAAATCAACAACTCAAAATCTTCTGGCTCATTTGATATTGCTTTCTCAAAAATGATACGCTTCAATAAATCAGGGTTTTTTCTTGTAACATATTGTTTAAACGCATTGGCTACCCAACCATTGCTTTTTATATGTGGAAGGTAATCAGAAAATCCATCAGAAGGGACGTAATACTTTGTGGTGCTACTTTGAGTAGACTCAATGAATCTATCGAATGTAGATTTTAGTTCAGTTTCAAAATCATCGCGAGATATCTTTCTGATGTGCTTTTCTAGTATTTGAAATAAGTTTCTCAACTCTCTCGGTTGTTTTTGAACAAATTTCTTATATAGGTCTGGGCTAAAATGATATTGAGCAGCAGGAATAAGTTCAGGAAGCCGAATTTTTAAGAGGATATAAGAGAAAACTTCGTGGCAACGTCCGGCTTCTGCAGCGTTAGAACTGGCAAAAACTAAAGCTAGAAATAAAACTTTAAAGTTTTTCATTAATCATCTACTCCTAATGACTACGCAAGCTATTTATTCTTGATTGTTTTCTAAAGAAGACTCCGTAGGAGCATGTTTTAATTCTTCTTTGAGATTAATGACGTTCATTTTTACAAGCAATACAATGATAATCAAGATAGGTGCTAAATACCTGCATGTGATTTTTAAGTAGTTTTGAATGAATTTATTCGAAGTGGTTTCAGGAATGCTTCTTTCAGAAATCACCCAACCATAAAAAGACGCAATGAGTAAGCCACCAAGTGGAAGTAAAATATTACCAGTTAGTTTGTCAAAAAGGTCAAAAAACCCGAAACCAAAAACCGTATAATCTTTTAATACATTAAATGAAAGTACGGATAAAATTCCAATCAAGAACGCAACAAATCCAGTGGCGATGGTTACTGGAAGCCTTGGAAGTTTCATGGATTTGACAAAATAGCTTACTACAACTTCAAGCATCGAGATGGAAGAAGATACAGCAGCAAAAGTAACGAGAGCAAAAAATGCAAAGCCCGTTAGATAGCCTCCCGGCATTTGAGCGAACAGAGTCGGTAAAGTTGAAAACATGAGTCCGGGGCCACCTGAGGCGTCTAGGCCAAAACTAAAAACAATAGAAAAGATCACCAGACCAGCGATGAGAGCTATTGCAGTGTCTGCAAGACTTACCCAGATACCAATTTTTATAAGATTTTCTTTTGGCTTTAGGTAACTACCATAAGTAATCATGGTTCCCATACCTAAGCTAAGTGTAAAGAACGAATGACCTAAAGCTTCCAAAATAGCTTCACCACTTAATTTACTAAAATCTGCCGCAAATAAAAAATGGACAGCCTTTGAGAATCCTTCCATTTGAGTGGTGGAGATAAATAAAATGACTAACAAAATACATAAAGCGGGCATGAGAATTTTTGTAGATTTTTCAATTCCTCTTTTAACCCCGCCAATAACAATAGCAACAGTTAATATCATAAACACAGCGTGCCATAGTATCTGAGTTTTATAGTCACCAAACAGAGCACCTAACATTCCTGAAATTTCACTACTGGATTTTTGGCTAAAAGCATTTGTTGCTGCCTTAGCAAAAAAGTCTAATACCCAACCACCAACGACACTATAAAAAGACAAAATGAGAAAAGCTGTGAGAACACCAATCCATCCCGTGATAGACCATAGTTTTCCATTTTTAGGATCAAGCTTTGTAAAAGAAGAGATGGCATCACTTTTTGAGGCACGGCCAATATAAAGCTCTCCAATAAAGATAGGAATACCAAGAAGAGCAATACAAATGAGGTAGACAATAACAAAAGCTCCACCCCCATTGGCACCAGCTATATATGGAAATTTCCATAAGTTTCCTAAACCTACAGCAGACCCTGAGGCTGCTAATAAGAAGGTGAACCAACTGCTCCATTCGTTTTGATTTTGTTTGTCCATTAAGTGCTCTCTCGTTTGAAAGTTTGGTATCGATGAATCACAGGTAAATCATAATCGGAAACTAATTTCATCAAAATTGCGTGACTTTTATAGGTGGCCATCAGTCAATGAATGTTGGTTAAAGTATTGAAAAAGCTTATAAAATTCACGTAGTGCATGCTAACTAGCTAAAAAAACCCAAGAAATTAAGCCTATCGAAATTTTTTGAAATTCCGATAAGGTAAATATGAGAAATACGCTTACATGGATATCCCTTATAACGGCTTTTTTGGTCAACTCATGTGGTTTACCACCTGAGCCAGACCTCAGCTCTGTTGCAGGGTTAGAAGACAGCAAAATTTTAACGGAAGAAGAGTGGGATGCTTTGGCAGATCAACGCACGGCTTGCCCGGGTGAAGGGTCGGTTTTAGATGCGGCAACTCGTTCTGCGGTTATTAGTTGTAATCAGTCACTACAATATTATGACAGGCTTTCTACCAATACTGATGGTTCTGGAGTTCCGGGTAGTTGTACTGGTCAGATACTTGCCCCTATCCCCTGTGATATTGGGCAGTTTAATAAATTCTTACCTGAGTCACTTGTGACGCAGTTAAACGAAATCATTCAAAATCCATCTCAACCGGTTTATCAAGGTCAGCTTGATCAATGTATTTTAATTACTCAACCTAACGATAGTAGGATTGCTGGCGAAAGTTATGACCTAGATATAACAAAAAATGCAGTATTTATTTGCTACTTTGCAACGCCGAAAACTTCAGGTGCGGGGTTTGACTTTAGTCAAAATCTTATTATTCCGCTTAACACTCCAGTTCCTGCAAAATACTATAATTAAAGTCTCTTGAGAGTATATTAGTCAACTCATTCTTCAATAGTGAAATGTCATCAATCTTTGAAATGGGTAGAATCCCTCTAACAGATGACGAAAAAAAAGCGGTTTTGTTTGAAGTGACTTCTGTGACAGAGATGTTTTTTTCATGAATTTCCCAGCCAAGTTTGGCACTCTTTTTAATAATCCAGTCTCTAGTAATTCCTTTGAGAACCAAAGAAGATATGAGTGGCGTTGTTAGAGTTTTTTCTTTGGGGTTGATAAGAAAAAAATTTTCAAATAATCCAGAACTAATATCATTTTGATTATCAATAAATAATTTATAACCTTCACTTTTAATTTTTTCAAAAAAGGGTAAATAGTTATTCGATTTTATTCGTTCTTTAGGGTTAGCAAGCATTTGTGTTGGGATCGTTTTTACTATTAAAATGTCTTTGTGACTTGGAAGAACGGTAGGTGTTTGCGTGAGTGTCATTAGAGGTTCAGAGCCCTCGATTAGAGTTAGTTCAATTCTTGTTTTTGAGAATTCGTTAGTAGGGTTTTGCTGGAGTAAAACCCTCACTTTATTTTGTATGTTTTGCAAAGTTGCTTCTTGAAAGCCATTCAAAAGAGCGTGTTTTTTTAATCTTTGGCAGTGATTTTCCAGCAAGTGGGCTTTTGAGCCTTTTTGCAAGACAGTTGTGAAGACATATAAACCATTGAAATCTTTGGCCTTTGTAAGCTGCTTGAATTTTGTTGCTAATATGTTAAACATCTTCAGGTTAAGGTTTACCCCAATAAAAAGAAAGAAATCAAACGAAATGTCAAAAGCCCACATTGTTTCCCTAGGTTGTGCAAGAAACCGAGTTGATACAGAAGTAATTATTGGTCAGTTACAATCCAAGGGTTGGTCAATAGAGTCAGAAGCTGTTGGTTGCGATGCGGTGGTTGTGAATACTTGCGGTTTTATCCATGAGGCTAAGCAAGAGAGTATTGATACCATCTTAGAAGTTGCAGAACTTAAAAGAGCGAACCCAAAAATGAAGCTTGTCGTAGCTGGTTGTTTATCACAAAGATATAAGACGCAATTAGTAAAAGGTCTGCCTGAAGTAGATGTCTTTATTGGGACAGATCAGTTTGTCAAAATACATGATTATCTAGATCAGTCAGATGGAACTGAAGTTGTTGCCAACAACCAACGTACGAATTATATTTATGATGAGCATTTGCCAAGAGCAAATACTCTAAGCAAACATTCGGCCTATGTTAAGATTGCAGAAGGTTGCCAACATCAATGTGCGTTTTGTATTATCCCTGCTATTCGCGGGCCATTAAGATCTCGGCCGATTCGTAGTGTCGTCAAAGAAGTAGAAAAACTTGCAAGCGAAGGCGTCTTAGAAATTAACCTGATCGCCCAAGACCTCGCAGCTTATGGTCGTGAAAAGGGTACAGACGAGTTACTTCCGCTTTTAAAAGAGTTATGTAAAGTGGATGGTATTCAGTGGATAAGACTTCTTTACATGTATCCAGAAAATATTTCTGATGAGTTTATTGAATTACTTGCGAATGAACCAAAACTAGCAAAGTATCTCGATATTCCAGTTCAACATGCATCAGATAAAATTTTATCGTCCATGAAACGTGATGTAGATCGAAAT
Organism: Oligoflexales bacterium; assembly: GCA_023301465.1. Lineage (GTDB taxonomy): Bacteria > Bdellovibrionota_B > Oligoflexia > Oligoflexales > JALZUQ01 > JALZUQ01. Next base: position 25,066 of record JALZUQ010000002.1, on the reverse strand, counting down.
TTTTTAAACACAGTTTTTAAAAAGCTTCGAGATCGAGTGCCGGGAATTGTTATTAGAACTTCTGTGATGGTTGGATTTCCCGGAGAAACAGAATCTGACTTTGAACAACTGAAAGACTTCGTTCAAGAAGTAAAGTTTGATCACTTGGGCTGTTTTTCTTATTCCAAAGAAGAGGGCACAGTTGCTGGTCGCATGGAAGATCAAGTTGATGAAGAAATCAAGCAAGCACGCCAAGCTGAGATTATGCTTCTTCAAAAAGAAATATCTAGAAGTAGGCTAACAGATCATGTTGGAACAACCATTCCAGTGTTAATTGAGGGTGTTAGTGAGGAGTCAGATCTTCTTTATCAAGGGCGTGCTATTTGGCAAGCTCCTGAGGTTGATGGTTTGATTTATGTGAATGATGGCGATGTAAAAAAAGGTACAATTCAAAATGTATTGATTGAACAAACACATGACTATGACCTAGTCGGGAGAATTTCTTCAAAATCAAATAAGATCTAAGATGAAAGTGCATTTATTTATTATTATTTGTTTCAGGGTGTGTTCACCAATCGTCGGGCGATCCATTTTCAGCTCAAACTGATATTATAAGTTGGAATGCTCCACAAGGTATTCACAGGCTATCAGAATTTCAATATAAAAAAGATTTTTTTAAACTGGCCAATCACTTTGAACCCCAGTCCAATAAGGTTTTTTGCGGACCAGCTACCGCAGCGATTATACTAAATGCAATGCGTGTTAGAACAGGAAAACCACTTCCAAAAGACACGAGTGTCTTAACAAAGAAAGACATGACCTACGTAAAATGGTCACCTTTTTACGAAAGATATACTCAACACAATGTGTTTCAAAAAAGCCCTAAAACCAAACTTCAGGTTCTTGGTCAACCGGGTAAAGTAAACAAAAAAGCGGACTGGGGATGTCAGATTCGTCGGTATTCAAAGCTTTTTCAGGGGCACGGCGTGAAAACAACTCTTCGAGTTGTGGGCTCAAAGCTGAAGCCTTCTATGATTAAGAGTGAAATTATTAAGAACTTAGGTTCTTCAAATGATTATGTTGCAGTAAATTACTATAGAAAAGCGATGGATCAACCAGGGGGAGGGCATATTTCTCCGCTAGGTGCCTACCACCAAAAAACAGATTCTGTTTTGATAATGGACGTGACTCCAAATAAGGCTGATTGGGTGTGGGTTAAGCTCGACAGGCTTATTAAGGCAATGGCAACAAAAGATACCGTTGAAAACCGCGGATATCTTTTGATTGGCCAACAGTTTTTAAATACTTAATTCAAGCCCTAAAGTAATTCCGTCAAGTTTTTTAAGATTTGGGCTAAGTGTCGGCATGACTCGAAATTTTGTGTCATCTTTTATTTTTGAAACATTACTCATTTGGTGTGGTGCAGGTAGCACCTTATTCTTTTGAGGAGTGCTGTTTCTGCGAAAATTCTTTTTTGGGTTATACTTTGGAGCTGGGTTTATAAGGTCAGCAGTGAAAACCACAAATGAACCTAAAACAGCACCTGTTAAAAAACCAGCAGATGTACCGTAGGCTAGCCAATGAAGTTTATCTTGGGGCTTACGCTGTAAACCTACCAAAGCTCCAGAAATACCAAGCCCTAAAAGGCTTGAGTAGCCCGCAGTAATAAAAACATCTTTAAATTTTTCGGATGTCGTTGAAGATGAAAAGTTTTTTGCATCTGCTTGTGTGGGTGATAATAATAATCCACAAGTTATCAAGAATGCTGCAAAATGCACCGAAAAATTCTTCACGTCTCACCTCTTTGTAATCATTGAGTTATTTGTTATATTATAACTCTTATTCCTTGCGATTGGAAACCTAGTCAGATAAATTACAATAAACATTGACATAAGTTCTAAAATTTGGCTTATACTTTATACGGATATTTAATATATATTATCAAACAGAAGCTTACCCCGTATCATTATTTAATCTATTCAATGAAAATAAAGGACATCAATCTATGGCATCCGCCGATGACAAAAAGAAAGTAACAAAGAAGACAACTAGATCTGCAAGCCCAAGAGCTCCCAAAAAAACAATAAAGAAAACTGCTTCAAATGCAGAGGATGCCCCAGCGAGTTCAGAAGCCACTCCTGCAGACTCTAAACCAAAGAAAGCAGTCGATACCATTAACCTGAGACAACTCAAAAACATTTCTATCAATGAGTTGACAGCAATGGCTAAAGAGCTCGGTGTTGACGGTGCTTCAAACCTTCGTAAGCAAGAGTTGATCTTTAGTTTTCTTCAAGCACAGTCAGAGCGTGGTGGTGTGATTTATGGTGAAGGTGTGCTCGAAACCCTTCCTGATGGTTTTGGTTTTTTAAGAGCTCCGGATTATAACTATTTGCCGGGTCCTGATGATATTTATGTTTCACCGTCTCAAATTCGCCGTTTTGGACTTCGCACAGGTGATACTGTTTCTGGTCAGATTAGACCGCCTAAAGAAAGCGAAAGATATTTTGCACTTCTCAAAGTGGAGAATGTTAACGAAGAAAGTCCTGAACTGGATTACGATAAAATTCTTTTTGATAACTTAAAGCCGCTTTACCCAATGGAAAAGTTTACGCTTGAAGTTAATATGAACAAAGAGTTGTTTTCAACTCGCGTAATTGACTTGCTTGCACCGATTGGTAAGGGTCAGCGTTCTTTGATTGTTGCACCGCCTAGAACTGGTAAGACTGTATTACTACAAAATATTGCAACAGCATTGGCTGCCAACCACCCAGAAGTAAAGCTTATCGTCCTCTTGATTGACGAACGTCCAGAAGAAGTAACAGATATGGAACGTTCCGTGAAAGGTGAGGTTATTAGTTCTACTTTTGATGAACCAGCTCAACGTCACGTTCAAGTTGCAGAAATGGTAATCGAAAAAGCAAAAAGGCTTGTAGAACACAAGCAAGATGTGGTGATCTTACTTGATTCCATCACAAGACTTGCACGTGCATATAACTCAGTGGTTCCTCCTTCAGGTAAAATCTTATCTGGTGGTGTTGACTCAAATGCACTTCATAAACCAAAGAGATTCTTTGGTGCTGCACGTAATATCGAAAACGGTGGTTCACTTACAATTATTGCAACTGCATTGATTGATACGGGTTCTAGAATGGATGAAGTTATCTTTGAGGAATTCAAGGGTACGGGTAACATGGAACTTCACCTTGATCGCAAACTTGCCGAAAAGCGTGTCTACCCTGCGATTGATATTAATAAGTCTGGTACAAGACGTGAAGAGTTGTTGTTGCCGCGTGATATCTTAAATAGAGTTTGGATTTTACGTAAATTCTTACAACCACTCAATACGATTGACGCAATGGAATTCATTCAAGACAAAATGGATAAAGCAAAAAACAATGCAGACTTCATTGAATCTATGAACGGGTAATTCCTAGATGTTTGATAAGCTAGAGGGAGTAGAGTTAAAGTTTCAAGACTTGGAGGACCAGTTAGCAAGTGGTCACTTAAGTAGTGGAGAATTAACTAAAAAATCAAAAGAACGGGCTTCGCTGGAGCCTGTTGTCTTGAAGTACCGTGAATACAAAGAAGTAGTTTCTGCTATTAAAGATGCAAAGGAAATGCTCTCTGACCCTGACATGGTAGGCATGGCTAAAGAAGAACTAAGTATTTTAGATGCTAAGCTCCCTGAAGTCGAAAAAGAACTTACATTGTTAAGTTTGCCTAAAGACCCTAATGATCATAAAGATATTTTGATTGAAGTAAGAGCTGGCACTGGCGGTGAAGAAGCCTCTTTGTTTTGTGGTGACTTGCACCGTATGTATTCTCGTTATGCTGATACCAACGGTTGGAAAATTGAGATGATCAGTTCAACGGCATCATCTGGTGGTGCTGGTTTTAAGGAAGTTATTTGTTTGATTAAAGGCACAAATGTTTTTAGTCGTTTAAAGTTTGAAAGCGGTGTGCACCGAGTTCAGCGAGTGCCTGCAACGGAATCTCAGGGGCGTGTTCATACTTCAGCGTGTACGGTAGCGATTTTACCAGAAGCGGATGACATTGATATTGATATCAACCCAAATGATCTAGATATTTCTATATGCCGTGCATCTGGTGCTGGTGGACAGCACGTTAATACCACTGATTCCGCAGTTCGTATTGTTCACAAACCAACGGGTATTGCTGTTGAGTGTCAAGATGAACGAAGTCAGCACAAGAATAAAGACAAAGCTATGAAAGTTTTGCGTGCTCGTATTTATGAAAAAGCACAAGCAGAACAACAAAGTGAGATCAGTGCTGATCGAAAAAGTCAGGTGGGTTCTGGTGATCGCAGTGAAAGAATTCGTACATATAATTTTCCTCAAGGTCGTTTGACTGATCACCGAATTAACCTCACTTTATATAAGTTAGGAAGCATTATCGAAGGCGACTTAGATGAGGTTCTAGACGCTCTAGGTACTGACTTTCAAGCAAAACAACTCGAAAACATTGATAAATGATCACCTTAGAATCTAGTTTTTTATCTACATGCAAAAAATTTAAATTAGCACAGTCAGAAATAGAAGAAGTTTATGAATTTGTACTTCATCAAAAAATGCCTGATGCATATATGTTGCAACCAAATTTTGAAGTTTCTATTCAGCGGCAAGAATTGATTTTTAGTTTATGTCGACTAGCTCAAGAAGGTCCGCCATTAGCATACGTTATTGGTAAAAAAAATTTTTATGGATATGATTTTCATTGTTGTCCTGGTGTATTGATTCCACGCTTTGATACGGAAGTATTAGTAGAGCGTGCAATCAAAGAAATAAAAAATCATAATTTTAAAACAATAATAGATCTCGGCTGTGGATCAGGGTGTGTAGGTTTAACGATCGCTCTAGAGTCAAAAGCATCGACTGTTTTGGGTGTTGATATTTCTTCTCAAGCAATTGCTCTTACCAATAAAAATAAAATGTCTTTAAATGTTGGCCATTACCAAACATTGGTAGCAGATATGAGGGATATGCCTGAATTGACAGGTTCCTTTGATTTAATCGTTTCTAATCCTCCGTATATCGCAAAGAGTGACGACAGAGTTGATTTATCTGTGTCTTTGTATGAACCCCATCTAGCACTTTATGGTGAACAAGAGGGTTTAGAGTTTTATCAAACGATTGCACAGTATGGTCTTAGAGCTTTGACTAAGGCGGGCAGTATTTTGGTAGAGTTCAGCCCTTTTATTAGTCAACAGGTGGTATCTACGTTTCAGAAATTGGGTTATCATTGTGTTGAGGTTATTAAAGATCTCCAACAGCATGAACGTGTCGGACATTTCCGTCTAAAGTGAGTCATCCATGATTGAAGGTAGTTGGTTACACGCCAAAAAATCTCTGATTTTTACATCCGTATTAGTCTTGTTCGTTATTTTAATGATTCTTGCAATGTATGGTCTAGTGTTTTCTTTACTTGGTGGTTTTGCTGTTGCTTATGTTTTAGAGCCATTTGTGGTTTATCTTGGTAAGCGTAAAGTTAGTCGTACCATTGCAACTCCTATAGTCTTATTTATGGGAATTATTATCATTACTCTTGTCAGTATTTTTATCGTTCCATTTTTATACGAACAGTCTGCTCAAATTATCAGTTTAATTCCAAATGCTATTCAGACTATTAATGAAGTTTGGTTGCCTAATCTTGAAGAATTTTTAATTTCAACAGAAATTGCGGATGCAGAAAGCATTGAAAGTTTTTTTTCGGAAGTCGGTGTTTTCGACGATATTGGCAATCAGGCATTATTTGCTATTAAATCTATTTGGGATTCAACTCCTGCACTTTTTGCAAGGCTGCTTGATATTACATTAGTGCCTGTCATTGCATTTATGACGCTTATTAAGTGGCCCAAGATAAAACTCTTCTTTGCTTCTCTAGTTCCGTTCTCAATTAAAAGAAGAATCATGGCTTCCTTGACTAGAGTTGATCGAAAAATGAGAGCTTTTACAAAAGGTATTTTGTCTGTTGCATTTATACTGTCGTGTTTATATATGGCCGGTTTTAGTGTCATGGGTCTAAAGTTTGCCATTGCAATTGGGCTTATTGCGGGTATGTGTCGTGTGGTTCCTTATCTTGATATTCTTGTTGGTGGGGTTCTTTGTTTGTTAACGATTCTTGCAAATTTCACTGGCTGGAGTCAGGTGATTATTTGTTTTGGGTTTATTGCGACTGTGCAACTTATTGATGGTATGATCATTACCCCTAAAATTATTGGTGACTCTATTGGTCTTCATCCAGTTTTAATTATTCTTACGGTTCTGACTTTTGGTTATTGGTTAGGTTTTCTTGGAGTGATTATTGCACCTCCGTGCCTCGTGCTTGGTAGTGTCATTGCTAAGGATTTTCTGCATTATTATAAAAAATCGCCGTTTTATTTGTCTTAATAAATTTAACGATTTTAGCTCTTTATGGAATCTTTTGGTGGCAATTGACCATGTGGTTAGTTGGGGTGTTATCTCAAAGTTTAGTCTGAATGGCTTAGGTGTGGGTTATATCCCGATATTTTTGTTAGAGAGCTAAAGACTTATTTGAGCTAAATTAATTATAGAAACTGTCTTTGAATCATACAAATAAATAAATCCGTTTTTTCCGAAGGAATTCCTTCGAGGTCTTTTACAGGTAGATAATAATATTTTTGATTTTCAAAACCAATATTTTGAGCAACTATTATTTTTGTTGAAGGTGAAAAAACTTGTTTAATTTCGTCACAAAGCTGTAAGAAACGATATGGTGTATCTAGTAAAACAATATGAGTATTTTGTTTTTTTAGTTCATGTAGTCTCGTAATTCTATCATTTTTCTTTTTAGGAAGTAGTGATGCGTAAATAAAAGGCTGAGGTTTGAACGGTGCGGCAGATAAAACACCACCAAGTGCACTAGAGCACCCTGTGATTTTAATGGGGATAAAAAATTCGTATGCTAGTTTAGTCAGGTAGTGCCCGGGATCTTCAAAGCCCGGATCGCCATGGTCGCTCATATAAAACACATTTTCACGATTCGTGAATGCTTCTGTTACTCTTTCGATGGTTTCTTTTTCTTGATGCTCGCTAAGCGTCCAATGTTCTTTATGGAGGCCCGCAGCTTTGAGAATTTTTCGAGCATGTCTTGGGCTTTCAAAGACCAATACAGAGGAGGATTCTAAGAGTTCTTTAATCTCATTTGAGATAAAAATTTGATCAGATAGTTGATTAGCACATAAGCACAAAAAACCATCGCTTGGATTGGATTGAATTATCATAAAACCCTTTATTTACAGGAAGTTTAGCCCATATTCGATACAGTCTATAGCGTGTGACTATGAGAAGTGCAAGGATTATGGGTGTTTGCGGTTTCCAAGCAGGGGTAGGTGTGGCATCGTTATGCTTGCAAACGACTGAATTAAACGGCGGATTTTGAATACACTCCCTCAACATGTAGCAGTGATTATGGATGGCAACGGTCGTTGGGCCAAGGATCGTCTTATGCCAAGATTTATGGGCCACCGCCAAGGGGCTAAAGGTGTTCGTGCAATTGTTGAAGCGGCAGCAGAACGTGGTTTAAAGTGTCTTACGTTGTTCGCTTTTAGTGAAGAGAACTGGCAACGACCACCTGCAGAAGTAAAACTACTCATGGGGCTTTTTGATAAGTACCTCATAAAAGAAAAACCCCTACTAGCTAAAGAAAATATTCGACTCGTGGTTACGGGTGATTCTTCTAGGCTGCCTAAAAAAACTCAAGATATCATCCAAGATTGTACGGGCCATCTTGCTCACAATACTGGAATGATATTAAACCTTTGTGTGAGCTATAGCGGGAAAAATGAAATTTTTGAAGCAGCAAAGAAGCTTGGAAAAATGGCACATGCAAAAGGTGATCATGATTTGAATGAAGTCAGTATGAATGATTTTGAATCACTTTTATCTACACATCCATTTGGACCTGTTGATCTAATGATTAGAACAAGTGGTGAAAAGCGTATTTCAAACTTTATGTTGTGGCAGCTTGCATATGCTGAATTTTATTTTATTAATACTTATTGGCCAGATTTTCAAAAATCAGATTTTGACGACGCATTAAAATGGTATCAATTTCGCGATCGTAGATTTGGTCAGGTTGATCAAACCTCTTCAAAGCCAGGCAAACCTGAATGGAATCAACATGCTGAAGACTAGAATTCTAACGGCCGCCGTAGGCCTTCCATGTGTGATTTATATCTTTGTTGCTTGCCCTCAATGGGTAGTGGCTTTGTTTTTATTGGCGGTGACAGGTGTCTCTATATTTGAGTGTGCCAGCATGATTCTTCCTGCTTGTGACAGGTTGGTCGGTGAAGATGTTGAGGATATCGGAGTAGATGAGCAAGCATTTGATATTACGTTAATGATTGGTTTTTGTTTTGTGGTGGCTTGTCTAACATTTATTGCAGCAGTAAATTGGTCGAAGGATGCCATGAATGGCATGATGATCTTTGGCTTACTAACGACTATTTGTGTTGGGGTGTTTTCCTCCAGTAAAATTGATCAAGCTGTGTCACGAACAATGGGTATGCTCGTCTCACTGGCTTATAGTGTTTTTCCTTGGTTGGTTATTTGGGAAATTGTTATTACGGGCAAAGGTGCACGGTATTTCTTTCTACTCATTGCGATTGTTTGGTCAGGTGATACAGCGGCATATTTTGCGGGTAAGTACTTTGGGCGTCATAAGCTTAGCCGCAGATCACCCAATAAAACCATCGAAGGTTCAGTTGCTGGGTTACTAGCAAGCACGCTAGCAGCTATCGTCATGAATCTTCTCTATGATTCGACTCTTGCGAGTTGGTTTATCATCATATCAATTGGTTTTTTTGGTGGGTTACTTGGTCAAATTGGAGACCTTGTAGAATCGACTCTCAAACGGTTTGCAAGAGTGAAAGACTCTGGTGTTATATTTCCCGGTCATGGTGGGCTACTTGATAGAGTGGACGGTTTAGTTTTTTCTGCACCGTTTGTTTGGCTTATTTTATATGCAAACACTTAAGTCCTAAGAAGAGAGTTTTATGGATGATTTAACCATCAAAATTTTAGCAGTCATGGTCATGATTGGTGTCTTGGTTTTTGTGCATGAGTTTGGTCACTATATTGTTGGTCGCATGTGTGGGATTGCTGTCGAGATTTTTTCTGTCGGTTTTGGTCCGTCTATTTTGTCTTGGAAAAAACGTGGAACACAGTACCAGATTGCTCTATTGCCTCTTGGTGGCTTTGTAAAGTTTGCAGGTTCTACTCCAAGCGATTTACCTGAAGAGGCTGTTGAGGGAAAACTGTATCATGAAGCCCCTCCCCGCCATCGTTTTTATACTGCATTAGCTGGCCCATTTTTTAACTTTATGCTATCTGCTTTGATTTTTTTCTACTTCGCATTTTTTGGAATGAAAATGTCGCCTGCGACCGTAGGGACAGTGGAGTCAGGTAGTCCTGCTCAAGTTGCTGGTTTGATTTCTCAAGATGAAATTACCTCGATTGATGATCAAAAAATTAAATCATGGCGAGACATGAGTGCTATTATTTCTAAGTCTCCAGAAAAAAAACTTAAAATTGGAATTTTGAGAGAGGGCTCATCAAAAGAAGTTATAGTCACGCCTAGAAGCGTCGAACGCAAAGATATTCTTGGTAACTCAAAGAAGTTTGGGCAGATTGGCATAGGTCAGCAAATATATGACACATCCGTGGGGGTAGACTTTAACTCAAAATCATACCAGCATGGTTTAAGAAGTGGAGATAAAATTGTACAACTATGGGGTACAGGAGTTACTAATCAGAAAACGAAAGTTTTTGATGTGATATATCAAGAACAAATCTTCACAAGTCTTTCATATTTACTAGAATCAATTACGATTGATAAATTAACGAACCTTCATATAAAAACAACTAAAAATACGATTTCAATTCCATTAGCTGCGACTGATACTTTACAAAATATTGGTTTGATATCAGGTGAACTGACTTTTTCAAAAATCAAGAAATCTCCTGAGAACCCATCAGCAAAGGTAGGGGATAGACTTTTAGGTTTTGAACAACAAAAACTAAAAACTATTTATGAGTTGTATGAGTATCTAAATAAAAACAAAAAACCTGAGCTTCAGGCAATGGTGGATAGAAATGGTCAGTTAGTCACATATACTGTCAAACTGAAACCCATAGAAATACAAAAACCAGAAGGCAAAGTCATTTTTTATGGTGTCCCATTTGAGTTTTACACAAAACTAAAACACCCACCAAAAATCACTGTTTATAAAGATGGTTTTTTATCTGCGGTAGGTTACTCCTTGTGGAGGCCTATTCAGCTAAGCGGTGAAGTCGCATGGGCGATTATAAATCTATTTACTGGCAAGGTTCCGCTAAAGTCACTAGGCGGACCGATCATGATTGCTAAGATAGCTGGAGACAGTGCGAAGTCAGGGCTTCAAGATTTTCTTTTAGCCATGGCGGTGATCTCGATTAATTTATTTATTATTAATCTATTTCCTATGCCGGTCCTTGATGGGGGGCAAGTAGTGATGATTTTCTTAGAAGTCTTGCGAGGCAAACCACCATCAGAAGCTTTTATGGAGAACTACCAAAAAATTGGTTTTGTCTTTGTCTTGTGCCTTATGATTCTAGCCTTTTCGAATGATTTTAGCCGATTTTGGTCTTCTATTTTACGTACGATGACAGGTGGCTGATCATGAATAGTCTTTGGCTTGAGGCCTGTCTTGGAAGTTTTTATGTCGCTGTAACAAGCGAATCTGGAACAAACGGTTTTACATTAAATTCCGCTTTTGACGCCAACCCTAGAAATGCAAATAAACTCATCTCAGAGTCAGTAAATCATCTTCTTGAGTCTGGTGGTTTAGAAAGCAAGTCGATTGATTGTATTTACCTTTCAAAAGGCCCAGGATCTTTTACTGGAATAAAGCTGGCAGCGGCATTTGCTTTAGGTTTTAGTTTTGCTCATCCAAGGAAAATTCCAATTCAAAGCTATAATGCATTGCAGTGTTTATCAAAAATGTTATCTAAAAACTTAATTTTAAAATCTACGTCAAAAACGGGGTTCTATTCTGACGGTGTGAACACTAAGAATATAAATGGATCAGAGATATCAAAGGCCGATGATGTTAGCTTTTGGGGAGAGTGGGTTGGTTTTTCAGATGAAGAAAAAGCAGATTTATTTCCTTTAAATGAGAAACAGAACACTTTTGATCAATTAATTGAATTTATAAAAAACAATAAAGATTTAACAGAGAGTTTTCAGAGTGCGAATTATTTAAAAGAACCAGAGATTCATTCAAAGGGTGCAAAATGAAAAAATTTAAGAAGCGAAATATTGGGAATGCAATTTATGTTTTGCCTAGCTTATTGACAACAGGGAACCTTTTTTGCGGTTTTTATAGCATTATTGCGTCTTTGCAAGGTCACTTCGACAAAGCCGCTTGGGTTTTTGTCTTAGCTGGTTTGTTCGACGTGCTTGATGGACGAGTTGCTAGATTAACAAGGTCTGCTACTGAGTTTGGTACTCAATACGATTCGCTATGCGATTTAATTTCTTTTGGTTTAGCTCCTTCTATCTTAGCGTTTCAAATTGGATTAAATCAATTTGGAAGAATTGGTTGGTTGGTGTGCTTTGTATATGTAGCGTGTGGAGCACTGCGATTAGCAAGATTTAATGTCCAAAGTGCAACCGATAAAGCAGGAGGTGATTTTACTGGCCTGCCAATACCAATGGCCTCAGGTATTATGTTAAGTTGGGTTGTCTTAGGGTTGTTTTTTAAAAACGAAGTTGACCCACAAGAGTATGAGATGTTCTCAAGTGTTGTCTTGTTTTTTAAACACCCAACATGGAATCTGGTGGTTCTTAGTGGTGCAATGTTTTTTAGTGCGTTGATGATGGTAAGTAACTTCCAATTCCGGTCTCATAAAACACTAATTTCCTCCAAAGAAAAACCATTTCGATTATTGGTGTACTTTGTGTTGCTTGGTGCGATAGCCATGTTGAATCCTGAGATTGCGGCTTTTATCATCTTTTGGGGGTATGTCGTTTGGGCATTTGTGGATTATTTTTTAGGTTCAAAAAAACCTGTTGAAGAAGAAGAAATTTTTGAGTCCCACGATGATGGGCAGTCAGTAATGGAGCCATAATGAAACAAATAGCCATTGTTGGAGCGACTGGAGCTGTTGGACAGCAAATGATTAAAGACTTAGAAGAGTTTTTGAACGTGCCACCCGAAAACCTCAGATTATTTGCGTCTCCTAGAAGCGTCGGTTCTAAGCTTCTTTATCGTAATACAGAGTTAACGGTTGAAGCTTATTCTGCGGATGCTTTTTCGTCTATTGATTATGTACTGATGAGTGCTGGTTCTGGTTTTTCAAAAAAACACGCTGATGAAATTCTAGCTGCTGGAGCAACGATTATTGATAATAGCAGTGCGTGGCGAATGGATGATCGTTATCCATTAGTAGTGCCCGAAGTAAATGGTCATTTGCTTAAAGAGTTAAGTGCGGCAACAGTAATTGCAAATCCAAACTGCTCTACTATTCAAATGGTGATGGCATTAAAGCCTATTCAAGAAAAATTTGGTTTAAAAATGGTAAACGTTTCAACTTATCAAAGTGTTTCCGGTTCTGGGCAAAAAGGAATCGCCGCACTAGATCAACAAGTGAAGCAACACTATAAAATAGACGACCAAACTTCTGAGATTGATTACGCTCAAATAGCATTCAATGTTGTTCCTGCAATTGACACATTGCAAGATGATGGCTGGTGTTTCGAAGAAATAAAAATGATCAAAGAAACTCACAAAATTTTAGGCGATGACAAAATACAGGTAATGGCAACAACCGCTCGTGTCCCAAGTTTTTATTGTCATTGCGAGTCGGTGAGTCTTCAATTAGAAAAGCCATCGACTGCTTCTGAAATCGAAGAATGCTTGTCATCTTTTAAGGATCTAGTCGTTTACCCTCAACATCATTACGAAAAGTTCCCTGACCCTATAAGTGTTCGAGGCTCACACAAAACACATGTTGCAAGGGTTAGAACGATGTATGGTCGTGAAAGCAGCGATTGGATACAGTTTTGGATTGTGGCAGACAACCTTAAAAAGGGAGCAGCAACAAATGCTGTTCAAATTTTAGAAAAATTGATATCCTAAATGGAGTGAATCATTGGGGATCAAGATGTTACAGAAGATTATATTTCTGATTTGTTTTTCTTTTTTATCAACAATCGCATTTGGTGAAACTTCTGCTGATGAAAGTTCAGGCGAAAATATTGAGGAGCAACTTTCTTATTACCGAACACAAAATATGGGAACATATCGTATCCGTGTTGGGGCATTACGTCACCAGTTTACTGAGGGGTTCGAAGATTACGATAATATCTATGGGAATACCACTTGGTCAGGCCATATAGCAGGTGATTGGATTCCAGTTAAGTTTTGGTGGTTAGGCTTGGGTGGCAGTGCAAGGTTCCATTACAATACTCAGTCAGGTCCCGGAATTGGAAAAGACACATCTGGTAATTTAGCACCTGCCAGTAGTGGAGAAAGCCGATTTAATATGTATTCAATACAAGGTGTTTTGCTGGCTCATATTAGTCCATTTTATGAACGATATTTTAATGTTCAATTATGGGCAGGATATGAATACTTATATACTTCAACAATTTGGGGTTCGAGTGGCGATACAATGACCGATAGTTTTAAGCAAGCAAATGAAACTGGATCATTGTCATATGGTGCAAGTTTAGATATTGGGCTAGGAATTTTAGATTCAAAAATGATGAATTCCCTTCGACTTACATTTGGTATTGATCAAGTTTATCTAAGCCTTTTTGTCGAAAGATATGCTAGAAATAATAAAGATGAAGTGAATAGAATGCCAGTAAATAGAGATCTTTTTGGACTAGGGTTTACTTTTGAGACACGACACTGAGCATTACCTCATAAAGCTTTGTTATGTGGGCACTCGTTATCATGGTTGGCAAGTTCAACCTGATGGAAATACGATTCAAAATAAATTAAATCAGTCTTTAGAACTCATACTTCAAGCAAACATAAAGTCTGTCGGTGGCTCGCGTACTGATTCTGGTGTGCATGCTTTATCTCAATTCGTTAAAATTGAGTTAGAGCCAAAAATTTCTCCTGAACAATTACAAAAAGCACTAAATGGAGTTCTGCCTTTAGATATTAGAGTTTTAAATATAGAAAAATGTGAACCCGATTTTCACCCTATTCGTCATGCAAAGGCCAAGCTTTATAAATATACGATATGGCGTCAGAAACGTTGTTTAAACCCATTCATTACTCCCTATGTTTGGCCTATGGGAAATCTAAAAGATCTTACTCCGCTTAAAGACTTAATAGCAGTATTAATTGGGAAACATAATTTTAAGTCATTTTGTGCGAGTGACTCTTCAGCAGAAACTTTTGAAAGAAATTTAATGGATATCAAGGTTGCTGCAAATGAAAACCGTATTGATTTCTGGTTTTTAGGTGAAGGTTTTTTAAAGCAGATGATCAGAAATATTGTGGGGACTTTGGTGGAGTGCCTACAAAAAAAACAAACCCCCGATGACTTAAGAGGTATTTTAGAGAGCTGTGACAGAAGGTGTGCTGGGATGACTGCTCCAGCTTCTGGATTAACTCTGATAGACGTTTTCTTTGAAGATTTTAATAATAATCTGGTAGAATTAGTACAAAGGAAAGATATGAGCTTCTGGGGTGGCGTTCATAATTTCACAGGGGATTTTATTTGAATTATTTTATAGTGCTAGTTTTAAGTTTCTTGTTTGTGGGGTGTATGTCCTTAGAGCGTTCTGTTGTGAATGAGTCAGTCTCAAATACAGAAGTTCCTCAAATAAAAAACCGGCAGATTGAAGAAATAATTCAAAAAAGTACAATTCAGCCAGTAAATTCTGTCTCAAAGTATCAGGCTGTAGGCATGGCTTCTTATTTTCATTTATTAGCTGAGGAACAAGTAGTGCTCGGTCAGTTCCAGTATGCATCATCTTTATATGAGTTAGCATTCAAGTTTGATCAAGATCCTTATTATTCTTTAAGGCACATTGAAACACTTTCATTGGGTCATAAATTAAATGAGGCCAAAAGCCACTTAAAACGCTACAGGTTAATGTTTCCTGCTGACAAAGATCTAAAAGCGATTGAGAAAAGAAACTTTACAAAAAACACTCAAACTATTAAAGGTTAGCACGAAAGATAAGAGTGCGAGGTAATTTTTATGAATATGAAATTAATAATTGCGACTCTTTTGTTTTTCACTGGTTGTGTGACGCCAATAAAAAACATTGATCCAAACTCTATGTCGGCTGTATATCTTGAGCATTTTAAGAAATGTAGCCCAGCAGAAAATTCACTTAGATTTAGTTATTCACATCAAAATCAAAGGTTATCCTTCAAATCTGATTGGGTTGCAAAAGATGAAAAAAATTGGGAAATACATTTTTTAGATGGAATTGGCCGTTTGCAGCTGGGAGTAAAAAATTCAGATATGAATTTAAAAATAAGTGGTCGAGCTGCTGAAAAAGTGCCAAATATGGAAATTGATTCGGAAGGTAAGCTTATTATTCAGGGCTATTATTCTGGTCTACTTGCTAAGGAGCTCCCCTGTATTTTGGCGGGTGTCTTGCCTTCTGATTGGTTGTATTCTCTTGTGTCTACAGAGAAAAACAAACATTTTGAATCGACGTTTCAGTCTTCTGACAGGGTTATTAAAACCAAGTTTATAGACGCCAATGACACTAATGGCAGTGAAGTGTGTACTGAAATTAACTGGACTGTCATGGGCCTCATTTCACAGAAGTCTCATTGGTGCTTTCAAAAAAATAAAGGTGTGACTTCGAGAATTACGTTTAAAGATCATAAACTTGTATGGAAAACACTTCGTGGAAACTAAATCAGAAATAAAAGAAGAGTCAATGGATCTTATTCAGGCATTACTTGATCATTCCCTGCTCTCTAAAGAGGTTGCTCCTTTATTACATCAATATTGTAAAGAATGGAAAGTCACTCAGATTCAAGCAGTTCATCAAGTGGGTATTTTAGATGAGCGTCAATCACTTTGCTTTTTTATGAATGAGTTAGCCTATTGTAGGTCTGATAATATAGAGCTTGAACAAGTTAGAACCGATTTGATTCCATATGATATAGCCAAAAAAAATGCTATGTTTGTTTATGAAAACAAAGATAAACTCGTACTTGTTCTTGCAGACCCTGTGCGTAAACCTTTTATAGAGACAGTTAGGTCCAGCTTTAATCAGCCGTCTGATGTTGTGGTCTGTGAATATGGTAAGATTATGTTAAAAATCCATCATAGTTATTTGAGTTTTTAATGAAGGTAGATGTTGTTCTTACTGGCGGTGGCACAGCTGGTCATGTAATGCCAAACTTAGAAGTATATAAACTGTTTCCTGAGTTAGAGTTTGCATATATTGGTTCCATAAAAATTGAAGAAGATCTAGTTAAGTCTGCTGGGATAAAGTTTTATAAAATTAAGTCTGGTAAACTTCGCAGATACTTTTCAATTCAAAATTTTTTAGACATTTTTAAAATATTTGTTGGATTTATTCAGGTGTTTTTTCTATTGGGTAAATTACGCCCCAAGCTAGTTTTTTCAAAAGGTGGTTTTGTTAGTGTCCCAGTTGTAGTGGCGGCTAAACTACGAGGCATAAAGGTTGTTTCTCACGAGTCAGATCTTTCTCCTGGGCTTGCCACAAAAATCAACGCAAGGTTTTCACACCAAGTTTGGACGACGTTTAGTGATACAAAAAAATATCTAAATAATTTCAATAATATTGTTTATCGTGGTCCAATAGTGAGGTCAGAGTGTTTTGAATCCAGCTCTGAGCGTGGTCGGGATTTCCTGGGTTTTTCTTCGAATAAGCCGATATTGTTAGTAATGGGTGGCTCACTAGGTTCTTTGCAAATTAATACTATGATTGATTCACTACAGTCTTGGTTGTTTGAGAATTTTTGTGTTGTTCATTTGACTGGAAAAAATAAAGAAACAACGATTCAACATTCAAACTATAAGCAATTTGATTTTATCTATAAAGAGATCTTTGATCTAATCGCATGTGCAGATATTGTTGTTTCTAGAGCAGGTTCTAACGCAATCTTTGAATTACTAGCTTTGCAAAAACCCATGGTTCTCATTCCATTGGTGCAGGGTTCTAGAGGTGATCAAGTATTGAATGCAAACTTTTTTGAAAAAAACGATTGGGCTTACCACTTAAAAGAAGATGAACTAGATCCGTTAACAGTACAAAAGACCCTCTTAAAAGCTTTAAACAAGAAAGATAAAATAAAAGAAAAACAATTGCTCTTTGCAAGGGAAATGACTCCAAAAAAACTAAAAGAAAAAATTCTGGACTTATTGTAACAATGAAATGTTTGTTTGTTGATCATGAAGATAGCTTTTCATATAATGTGATTAATTTTCTGCGAGAAACCCCAGTCCCTTTTGATGTAGACCACATTCATTATAAAAAAACCTACGGAATGGACAGTTTTGATTATGATCTCATCGTGCTTGGACCCGGCCCATTCACTCCAGATGAAGTACTAGAAAGTGTTCAGATGGTGAAAAGTTATATTTATAAAGTGCCAATTTTGGGAATTTGCTTAGGAATGCAAATTATGAATGTGGCTACTGGTGGACTTGTGGTTAGATCAAAGTCACCAGAGCATGGATCAACAAAAAAAATATGCTGGAGTGGAACAGCAGAATCATTAGGTCACTCAGTGGTTGGAAGTTATAATTCATTAACAAATATTAATATTGGAAATAATTGGCAAGTGATTGCTAAAGATTATAATGATGAAGCTCAAGCTATATTTTCGAATAAAGGAACGGCTAATCTGATGGGTTTACAATTTCATCCCGAGTCTTTTTTAACAGATACTTCAAATGAATTAAAAAAATATATAATGAATATGGTTTTAACGAAAGTTAGTGGTTAGAACTTTTAAGGTCTTGAATTGTGTCTTTGCTGGTGATCTTGATGCTGTAACTTCAGTTTGATGAAGAGGAGTCACATGGGTTTTGTGGATATTTTTGCACCTTTAGACATTCCTTCATTTATTTCTAACGAAGAGAGGTTGTGGTGATTCTCGAAGAGATGTCTCGCAATAGACTCGATACTAGCAGTTGGTTTGATAAGCCAAACACGATTTTTAGGTATTTTTAATTCATATAAACCTTCATTGCCAGTATATTTTAAAATATATGAAACATCATCTTCTTTGTGAAGTTGGTCTGTTGATGCAATATGTGGAAATATTTCAAAGGCTTTATTCCAATGGTTTACGTCATGTTTGGGCTCCACTTTTATAGTCGTGGAATGTCCGTGAAGTAACCTTTGGCAAGCACCTTCGTGCTTAGATAAACCATGTGTATAAGAATAAGAATGTTCTTTAAAAGGCAAATAACATCGCACCTTGACTTCAGTTAGGGTTTTAAACGTATTCAGCAAAAAATCTTCTAATTGCGAAGATAGAAACTCGTTTACATTTTGAACTTCATCATCGACCCACTCAAGAGCTTGAGTAGGGCATTTATAATAACATAGTTGATCGTCTATTTTAAATTGAAGCTCATACCCCTGATTGCTTTGAATAAGTGTGTGATCAGGGCCGTTGAAAACAACAAGTTTATGGTCGAACCTTTCTCTTAGGTATTCTTTGACGCTTTTTTTGACCCATCCAAAATCAACAATGAAGCCATTATGATTCACGGGGCCTTTCATGGTGCAGTCAAAGGCAAGAGTTTTGCCGTATAATCCATGTTTCGGGTGTAGAAAAGCAGAGTCTATATGATCAAAGTTTTCTAAAAAAATGCTTAATTCTTTTTCATCCATAAGATACCCTATACGCTGGCTTTATTGTTTTTGCAACTTTTCGTAAGGAAACCCATGTCTGAAGTTCGTGTTAGAATAGCTCCTTCACCTACAGGTGACCCGCATGTTGGTACAGCCTACACTGCTTTGTTTAATTATGTATTTGCCAAAAAAAATGCTGGTAAATTTATTTTGAGAATTGAAGATACAGATCAAACCCGTTTTCGAAAACAAAGCGAAAATCAAATAATGAGCAGTTTATCTTGGTTAGGTTTAACTTGGGATGAAGGCCCAGATAAAGCAGGCTATTACGGCCCTTATAGGCAATCAGAAAGACTAGAAATTTACCAGGAACAAATATCTGTTCTCATCAATTCCGGCCATGCGTACCATTGTTTTTGTACTAGTGAACGCCTCACTCAAATGAGAGAAGAACAACAAAAGAATAAGTCCAAGCTGGGTTACGATGGACATTGTAGAGAGCTAACTGCTGAACAGATAAAAGAGAAACGGTCACAAAAAATTCCTTCTGTTGTAAGGCTTAAGGTTCCAAAGGGGGAGTCTATTGATTTTGTTGATCGACTACGTGGTGATATTTCTATTTCCTCGGATCAGCTTGATGATCAAGTCCTATTAAAATCGGATGGTTTTCCTACTTATCATTTTGCTTGTGTGGTAGATGACCACTTAATGAAAATCTCCCATGTCATCAGAGCAGAAGAGTGGATATCGTCTACACCTAAGCATGAGCTCATATATAAGGCCTTTGGGTGGAACCCGCCAGAGTGGATTCATCTACCGTTATTAAGAAACCCCAACAAATCAAAAATCAGTAAACGCAAAAATCCTGTATCTATTGAGTTTTATAGAGAAGCAGGAATTCTACCTGATGCTCTTAATAACTTTCTTGCTCTTATGGGTTTTAGCTACGGTGAAGATATTGAGATTTACTCAATAGATGAAATGATTAGCCGGTTCGATGTCAAAAAAATGAATACAGGTAGCCCAGTGTTTGATTTTAAAAAATTAAAATGGCTGAATCAACAATACTTAATGAAACTCCCAGTAGAGCAAACATCTTCTCTTGTGGAGAATCACTTCTTTGACAAAGAAAAAATCCAAAAAATTATCCCATTGGTATCACAGAGGATAGAATCTATTGATGAGTTCATGGATTACGGAAAATTCTTTTTTCGATCTGAGCTAGATTACACAGGCTTATCTGTTTTGCCTAAAGCATTAGAAAAAAAGCCTTTCAAGAAAGCTTTTTCTTCATTGGCTGAGGGTATAGATGCGTTGGATGACTGGAACTTATCAACAATCGATGGGCTGTTAAAATCCATTATGGCTGATCACGATCTCAAACCAAAAAACTTTTTATTGCCTCTAAGATTAATTTTAACGGGTAGAAAAGATTCTCCACCCCTTATGGAGACAATGGAAGTTATTGGTCGAGAAGTATGCAGATTTAGAGTCAGAGATTACCTTGCTTCAGAAGCATTCAAATCGGCCTAAACCTGTCTAAAGAATTCATCGAGCTCAGTTCTATCCATATCTTTAAAGAGTGATTTACTTGAACTGACGATCTCTTGGCTAGTCTTCTCTTTGTGCTTAATAATTCGGTCAATCTTTTCTTCAATGGTGTTCTTGCTTAGCAACCGGTAAATATAGACATTTTTTTGCTGACCGATTCTGTGGACACGGTCTTCAGCTTGAGTTTCTTTAGAAGCGTTCCACCAACGATCAAAGTGCACAACTACAGATGCCGAGGTTAGATCAATACCAATCCCACCAGCAAGCAGTGAGCCGACAAATACTTTACAGTTAGGGTCATTTTGAAACTTGTCAATGACTCCTTGGCGGTCTCTAGTGGTTCCTGTAAGAGAAATAGACTCAATAGATTGAGAGTGTAGGTACTCTTGGATAATTTTAATCATTTGAATATATTGACTAAATATCACGATTTTTTCGCCAGCTTTGATTTTTTGATCAAGTATGTCTTTTAATAGTTCAAACTTCCCGCTGGTGTTTTGGTTCCAGCCATATTTGCTATCAAAAAGCTGAGGGTGATCGCATATTTGCTTCAATAAATTAATAATAGAGAAAATGTGCAAGTACGGTATCTGTCCAGAGGATTCATAGTGCTCTTCAATGCTCGGTCTTTTGAGTTTTAAAACATGATTATAAAGCTCTTTTTGAAGAGGGCTCAGCTCACAATATTGGCTATCAATTGTTTTTGCTGGTAGTTCCTTAAGTACAAGCCTCTTCTCTCTTCTTAAGTAAAACGGCCCAATCAGTTTTTTCAAAATGGCGTTTTGTTCTCGGTCAATAAAGTTTCTTTTAAAAAAATCATCAGACCCAAGATAAGATGGGAGTAGTAGATCAAAAATATTTTTAAGGTCTTTTGTGGAGTTCTCCATTGGAGTTCCCGATAAACCAAGAGTCATATTAGATCGAAGTTTTTTGCAGGATTTATAACGCATGGATAGCTTGTTTTTAAGGTAGTGTATCTCATCAAAGACAATGAGATCCCAATTGACTTCTTCCATTGCTTTGATGTCTCTCATGACAATTCCATAAGAAGCAATAACAACTGTAGACTCTAAAGTTTTTTGAAGGTTTCTTCCTTGTCCGTGGTATATTTCATTAGAAACATCATCTGTAAACTCATTGATTTTACTAGCCCAATGATGCAGTACAGACGTTGGAACAATCACTAAAACCTTAGGTTCTTCATTGCGGGCAATAACTTGCTCCATAAAGGCAAGTGCTTGGTGGGTTTTTCCTAAACCCATATCATCGGCTAATAACCCATTAAAGGAATTAGAGTGTAGCCAGACCATCCATTCTAACCCTGCTTGTTGGTAGCTTCGGAGCTTCTGATTTTTTAGTTCAGCTATTTCATAAGGCTGTTTTAAACTTTCATATAGCGTTTTTAACGTTTCATCATGTTTTTGTTTGCCTGAGTCTTGAAATGAGATGGTTTGAAAGAGAATGAACTTACGGTAAGTGTCAATGTGTACATTGCTCTTGGAGAGTTCAAATATGTAGTCAGGTAGTTTCACCCATTTTTTCTTGAGTTGTAAGTATTTAGATTTTTTCTTTGCGATAGAGCTTAATATGTCATCTAACGAGACTGTCGAGTCCTCAACTTTAAAAAACTCTTGTTTGTCGAGGTTAAAGGTTTTCTCAATTTGTAGGTCGAAAACTTCATATTTTTTTGTGTCAAAAGCAAAGTGAACTGGAGCTATCTCTTTATAAGGCTCAAAGTCCTCATCGAAGAGTTTAACAGTGACATCTTCAGAAAGAGTTTTGTTTTTTGATTCAAGCCATCTTGCAGAGTCAATCAAAGCAGGGTCGTAGCGATATAAGATGTTTTGTGTAAAAACAGTCTTTTGGCCAATAACAACTTTAGAAGGAGTAACCTTGATAGCTTCTTCAGGAATGTTTTCGCTATTTTCATGAAAAACAATCTTGCTGATTTTGGTGTTTGTTTTATTTCCTTCTTCAACTAGAAACCCCAGTTGAATTGTTTTATCAACAATGGTTGGAAGCTTAGGGTTTGGGTTTGATTCAACAAGCTCATATAAAGCGTCAACATCTAGGAGGTGTTTATCAAGGGATTCAATCGAGTAGTTTAGGAATACTTCAAATTTATCGCCATCACGTTTAAAGCCAGCTATAGACTTTGCTTGGTCTAACAAAAGTTTAGGTACTGCAGAATCCCGGCTTTTTGTTTGTTTGATCTGTGTTCTACTCCAGTATTTATCTGGAAGTGGTGCCGGGTTTTTATGATTGAACTGCTTGTAAAGTTCAGTATGGTTTTTGAAGCTAAAAAGTAGTGTTGTCAGTATGTGGCAACAGTACTCTTTGTTCTTTTTATGGAAATTACAGTTGCATTCTAGCCACTGTATTCTGTTCAATGAATCATTAAACTTTATATTTACATTGTAAGTTTTCTCATCGAAGTCGATGATTTTTCCAGAAAGCATGTTTCTATTAAGGGTAATGGGGTGATTGCCGTCTTCTAAGCTTTCAAGGCCCATGTGCCATTGATTTGAATCTGAGTGTTCATAGAAAAAATTATATAAGTCTTTATTCACAGTTACTTTCTACAAGATCCCAAGCTTGGATGTCTTCGTTTTTAAGGTTGTTTTGGCCGGTTTGCATGCCCCCAACGTGCCCTGTCGTTCCGTTTAGTTTTTCAAGAAGTGCATTTGGAGCTGCAGTATTAGTGTAATCAATGAATGCTTGTAGGTTCGCTGCATCACTCCCTGAAATTAGAGTTAACCCACCGGCACCGCCCCCATGGCACCCAGATGTAGAAGAACAGGAGGCATCTACTGATTCTTTAAGCAGTTGCTGGTAAGAACGCAGAAGAATTGCTTCACATTCTGAAGTTTCAGCCCCTGGTCCACTGGTGCTTGCGTTATAAACTACCACTTCAGGGTCAGTAATGGCGTCAGCAAAGCCACATTGAATTAGCAAAAAACAGAGAGCTAAAACGATCCTTTTCATAAAATTCCTCAATTAATTTAGTGACTAGAAGGCATAACCATTAAGATTGTATCATGAATTGATAGATTGAAAAACATGCTCTTAAAATAACCGTTAGTTTATAATTTGAACATAATCACTTTTTTTTTTAAATACGGTTGACGTGCCCCTGGGCATGCCCTATAACCCTGTTTCGAGATTAAGGCGAAACGAAATGTTCGCGGCTCTTTGAAAACTGAATAGCAAACCCGTCATAGTGATTGAGTTTTAGAACAAGATACATATATGACAGAAATTTATTTCTGTAACCAGTTTCAACGTTAGAGTTTGATCCTGGCTCAGAACGAACGCTGGCGGCATGCCTAATACATGCAAGTCGAACGAGAAAGCACTTCGGTGTGAGTAGAGTGGCGCACGGGTGAGTAATGCATGGGAACGTGCCTTTGGGTGGGGTATAACTACGGGAAACCGTAGCTAATTCCGCATAATCTGGTAACAGGAAAGTTGGCCTCTGATTTAAGCTAGCGCCCTTAGAGCGGCCCATGTCCCATTAGCTTGTTGGTAGGGTAATGGCCTACCAAGGCTACGATGGGTAGCGGGTCTGAGAGGACGATCCGCCACACTGGGACTGAGACACGGCCCAGACTCCTACGGGAGGCAGCAGTAGGGAATATTGCACAATGGACGCAAGTCTGATGCAGCAATGCCGCGTGAGTGAAGAAGGCCCTTGGGTTGTAAAGCTCTTTCGACAGGGAAGCAGGGTAGTAAGTCGAACAGGCTTATTATTTGACGGTACCTGTATAAGAAGCACCGGCTAACTCCGTGCCAGCAGCCGCGGTAATACGGAGGGTGCAAGCGTTGTTCGGAATCACTGGGCGTAAAGCGTACGTAGGCGGATTCATATGTCGACTGTGAAAGCCCCGAGCTCAACTTGGGAATTGCAGTCGAAACTGTGAGTCTTGAATACCGGAGAGGGTGGCGGAATTCCTGGTGTAGGAGTGAAATCCGTAGATATCAGGAGGAACACCTGAGGCGAAGGCGGCTACCTGGCCGTGTATTGACGCTGAGGTACGAAAGCGTGGGGAGCAAACAGGATTAGATACCCTGGTAGTCCACGCCGTAAACGATGGATACTAGGTGTTCGGAGTAGTTAACCCTCTGAGTACCGTAGCACACGCATTAAGTATCCCGCCTGGGGAGTACGGTCGCAAGGCTAAAACTCAAAGGAATTGACGGGGGCCCGCACAAGCGGTGGAGTATGTGGTTTAATTCGACGCAACGCGAAGAACCTTACCTGGACTTAACATTTAGTGACAACCTCAGAGATGAGGCTTTCTCTTCGGAGACACTAGGATAGGTGCTGCATGGCTGTCGTCAGCTCGTGTCGTAAGATGTTGGGTTAAGTCCCGCAACGAGCGCAACCCTTGTCCTTAGTTGCCAGCATTAAGTTGGGCACTCTAGGGAGACTGCCGGTGTCAAACCGGAGGAAGGAGAGGATGACGTCAAGTCCTCATGGCCCTTATGTCCAGGGCTACACACGTACTACAATGGCAGAAACAGCCCGTCGCGAAGCCGTGAGGTGGAGCTAATCGGTAAAACACTGTCTCAGTTCGGATTGAAGTCTGCAACTCGACTTCATGAAGTTGGAATCGCTAGTAATCGCAGATCAGCATGCTGCGGTGAATACGTTCCCGGGCCTTGTACACACCGCCCGTCACGCCACGAAAGT
>JALZUQ010000001.1 GCA_023301465.1 Oligoflexales bacterium | reverse complement strand
TCGTTGACTTTTTTAGCCTTGGCGGTTGTTATCGCCTATATTTTGTTTCGTTAAACTATCAGCCTGAGAGCAAAACCCATGAAACCAGTTGGACCTAAGGTAGAATTTCCTCAAATGGAGTCACGTCTTTTAGAGAAGTGGCAACAAGAAAAAATCTTTCAACAAACCCTAGACGAGTCTCGCAAAACGGGGAAAGTGTTTTCGTTTTATGACGGTCCTCCGTTTGCAAACGGCCTACCCCACTACGGACATTTACTTGCCAATAT
This sequence comes from Oligoflexales bacterium, assembly GCA_023301465.1. Classification (GTDB taxonomy): domain Bacteria; phylum Bdellovibrionota_B; class Oligoflexia; order Oligoflexales; family JALZUQ01; genus JALZUQ01. The sequence continues at coordinate 184,367 of JALZUQ010000001.1, read as the reverse complement.
CATTAAAGACATCGTTCCAAGATACTGGACAATGCGTGGCTACCTTGTAGAAAGAAACTTTGGATGGGACTGCCACGGATTTCCTGTTGAGTCAGAGATAGAAAAGAAAAACGACCTCAAAGGCTTTCAAGCCATCAAGGAATACGGCGTTGCGAAGTTTAATGAGGAATGCCGTGCCTCCGTCAAAAGCTATGCCGCACAGTGGCAAGAGACCATAGACCGTATTGGGCGTTGGGTAAGTTGGGACAAGCAGTACCACACCATGGACCAAACCTTTATGGAAACAGTCTGGTGGGTCTTTTCTGAACTCTACAAAAAAGAGCTCGTCTACCAAGGGCACAAAGTCATTGCTTACTCCCCAAGAAACGCAACCGTTGTCTCTAACTTTGAAGCAAACCAAAACTACCAAGAAGTGCAAGATCCAGCTATCACTGTCAAATTAAAACTCAAAAGCGAAGACACGTATGCACTCATCTGGACAACTACACCTTGGACATTACCTTCTAACCTTGCCATTGCCGTCAACAAAGAAGTCACCTACTGCAAAGTTAAAAACACTGAAAACAACGAAGTTTATATTCTTGCAAAAGACAGGGTCGCTGCTTATCAAAACAAAAAATCAACTTTGCTTGAAGTCACCGAAGAACTCTCTGGTACTGAACTGCTTGGTTTAGAGTATGAACCTTTATTCGATTACTATAAAGACCACCCTCATTCATTTAGAATATTAGAGGCTGATTACGTTACGACATCTGACGGCACCGGAATTGTCCATCAAGCACCTGCGTTTGGTGAAGACGATTTTGAGGTATGCAGAAAAAACAATATCGACATCGTTGATCCATTAGACGTGAATGCTTGCTTTCAAGACCCCGTTAAAGAATACGCCGGGATGTTTGTAAAAGACGCCGACAAGCACATTATCAAAGACTTAAAAGCACAAAACAAAATTCTTAAGCACGACACCCTTGTTCACAGCTATCCATTTTGTGACAGAACCGACACTCCTTTAATTTACCGAGCGATACCCTCTTGGTACGTTAAGGTCGAAGAACACAAAGAACAACTCGTCAAAAACAACAAAGGCATCAACTGGGTTCCCGGCCACCTACGTGACGGACGTATGGGAAAATGGCTTGAGAATGCACGTGACTGGTCTATCAGTAGAAACCGTTTTTGGGGGACTCCCCTTCCTATTTGGGAGTGTGATCAAGACAGCGAACACAAAAAAATCATCGGCTCTATTGCCGAACTAGAAAAACTATCCGGTGAAAAAGTAGAAGATCTACACAAACACTTTATTGATGACCTTGGCTGGAAGTGCAGTGAATGTTCGGGCTCCATGAAACGCATTCAAGAGGTTTTTGATTGTTGGTTTGAAAGTGGCTCGATGCCATATGCCCAGTACCACTACCCGTTTGAAAACAAAGAACTCTTCGAAGAAAAATTTCCTGCCGATTTTATTGCTGAGGGATTAGATCAAACAAGAGGTTGGTTTTACACGTTAGCTATTTTATCAAGATCTCTTTTTGATAAACCCGCATTTAAAAACGTCATCGTCAACGGAATCATCTGTGATGAAACCGGTAAAAAAATGTCTAAAAGACACCGAAACTATACGCCACCCATTGAACTTCTTGATAAGTACGGAGCTGACAGTGTCAGGCTCTACATGATCAACTCCCCTCTTCTTAGGGGTGAAAACCTCATCTTTAGCGACAGAGGCGTCAAAGACACTACGAGAGCTGTATTGATCCCGCTTTGGAACGCTTATAGTTTTTTATCTACTTATGCAGACGCAGAAAACTGGAAGCCCTCTGAAGAGCTCGTAAACGGCAAAACCCCTACAAGCTCTCACAAACTAGACAAGTGGATGATTTCTAGGTTGCAGACTTTATCAAAGAACGTTGAAGAAAACATGGAAGCATACAAGCTTTATCAAGTGGTCCCTCAGGTTCTTGGCTTTATTGACGACATGACGAACTGGTACATCCGTTTATCTCGCAGACGTTTCTGGAAAACAGAAACCACGGAATCTACCAAAGACGAAGACCCTTTTGGAACTTTATACCATGTGCTTTTACAGTTCTCTAAACTCTTTGCACCGTTTGCTCCGTTTATCTCAGACGAAATCTATCAAGGCCTAACCAACGGCAAGCACAAGTCTTCTGTTCACCTGTGTGAAACTCCTGTGTTTCAAGGTTCTTTATCAGACCAAAACCTAGAAGACGAAATGGAGCTTGTAAGTGTTGTGACGGAATTGGGAAGAGCACTAAGAGCAAAAGAAAAAATTAAAACAAGACAACCACTACAAAGCATTACCGTTGTGGCTAGTAGTCAACGTGAACTAGGCCTCATCAAAGAAAGCGAAGACCTGATCCAAGGCGAGCTAAACGTCAAAGAGGTTCTTTACTCCACCGAAGAAGCAAAATACGTTGACCTACAATTTAAACCAAACCTTAAAGCCCTTGGACCAAGACTTGGAAAAAAACTCGGTTCCTTTCGCAAAGAAATCTCTGCTCTTTCTTCGGACCAGATTGCGGCTCTTGTTCAAAAACTTGAAAAAGGCGAAAGCACTGAACTCATTGGAGAGTCGTTTACAAAAACAGATTTCTTGTTAGACCGTAAACCAAAGGGAGAGCTTTTGGTAGGAAGCTCACAGGGACTTACTGCTGTTCTTGACAACAACCTGAGCGAAGCCCTTGTCTCTGAAGGCTTGGCGAGAGAGGTTGTCAATAGACTACAAAATTTCAGAAAAGAAAGCGGCCTCGATGTAAGCGACCGTATTCATGTCAGCATCAAAGGAAGCGAGAGACTCACACCCATTCTTGGGGAATATAAAGACTACATTGCCAGTGAAGTTTTGGCTCACAAGTTTGATTTTGAAGCAACGGATGACCGAACATGGAAAACACAAATTGATATTGATGGAGAAACTTGTTTTGTGGGGATATCTAAATAAAACATTTCCTCTATTGGCTTTGGCGTGGTGTCTGCAAGGATGCTACGTCTTAAAGCAAGGCTACCACCTTCACTATCAACTTAATTATCAACGTCATCCAGTAGACAGTTACATCAACGATAGAAACACATCACCACTACACAAAGAAAAACTAACCTTCATCAAAGAAGTCATGAACTACGCCAAAAGACAGGGGCTCGATAATGATGGGTCATACGAACACGTTGTCGATAACAACAAAAAATATATTAGCCACCTTGTTTACGCTGCTCACCCACTAAAGTACCAATCAAAAACTTGGTGGGCCCCTATTGTTGGCACCGTTCCCTACCTCGGTTTTTTTGAAGAAGCCGAGCGAGAAGAGCTCGCCAAAAAGCTTGAGAGTGAAGGCTTAGACGTGTACCGCGGAGTCGCTGGTGGGTTTTCATCTCTGGGGTGGTGGGACGACCCCATCTACAAACAGATGCTAAGAAGAGACAAGATTGATCTAGCTCTTTTATTTTTCCATGAACTTGTTCATACCAGTTTTTGGCTAAAGGGAAGCGTTGAGCTAAACGAGAACCTTGCTGAGTTTATTGGGACCATGCTCACTGAAAAATTCTTTCTTGCGAAGTCTCAAAAAAATCTTGTGATAGAAATGAAAAACCGGTTTTCTGATCAAAAGATTTATGTGAGCTGGCTAAGAAAGAGAAAAGAAATCATCAAAAACATTCTTAGCGACATTCAACTCTCCGACAAAGACAAACAAATAAAAAAAGATAGTTTCTACAAAAAAATGAATACTAATCTCCCAGTCTTTCACTCAAGTAGATACCGCTATCTCAAGCGTAAGAAATGGAACAATGCGTCCATGATTGCCGCTTCATTATACTCTCCAGACATAGATCAATTTTCAAAAATATACGCATGCAGCAAAGCAAAAAAAGCAGGTGAATTCCTCTCTGTTCTAGAATCAGAAGCCAGTAAATACGATAACACCAAAACTCTTTTGAAGTCCTTTTGCTCTTAAGTGCTTTGTTTTTAGTTCCTCTAAACGCATACCGTGCTATGGTTCCAAAAAAGGAGCTCATATGTTTGGACTATTTAAATCAGACCCAAAAAAGAAACTACAAAAAGAGATCGATCAACTCTCGGCAAAAGCTCTGACATTTCAGAGAAATGGAGATTTAAGAGAATATGGAAGGCTCATGAAAAAAATTGAAGAACTAGAAAAGAAAAAAGAGCTTATTGACTAAGCTCTTTTCACTCTAATTATTTTAACATTAATAACCTATAATTTTTTACAGGCATCTAAATTAACTTCTACTTGCTCAGCGGCCTTATTACCACTATATAAAAGCTTAGCTCCGTTTTTTTCAAAGTCATTTGAAATCAACACTACAACATTAGACTTAACACCGCCAAAATTGGATATAAACTTTAAACTTTCCCCTTCAATTCCAGCATAACTCAATTGAACATCATAATCTCCGCGAAAAATTAGCGTCGCATCTTTCAATTCGTTGGGCTTATTCATTCTTATAAACACTTCTGCTTTTTTACTGTTAAAAATGTCTGTGTTGCCTGAACACTTGTGTTCCCATTGTTTTGTCGTAATGACTGTGAGGTCAAAATTTACTTTGCTATATGTGACATTTTTTTTGATCTTTGCATTCACTTCTTCTCTCTTCTCAGAAGGAAATAAATAATACCCCGCTATTTTTTCCAGAGGTAATTGTATTTCAACACCCTTAAATAATTCAGAGTCAACACTACTAAATGATGTATTATTATTGTAAATATCTAAATAAATAGACTTCACATCTGTTATTTTTCCACCAAACTCTTTTGCAACAACAGCGTCAATAAGCGAGATTAGTTCAGCACCAGTTACGGTATGATTCTTTATTGCTAAATAACCATCATCTAACCAAACAGGACGAGCAAATTCATATTTTTTTAGCTCTTTATTGACATAGTCACGATGTGATACAACATCAACACCAAAGTCAGCTCTCAAGACAAAGTATGGCCACACCTTATCTTTGCCCTCTGACATTTTGATTTCAAAGAAATACTTATCCGATTTTTCAATACCATATTTGGAGCTATCACTAGTTTGGGTTCCAAAAATCTCAGAGCTCTCCCGACTCTTGCAATTAGTCAATATAGTAAAAAATAATGTTAATAGGATAAGCCTGCTCATAAAATTCTCCTGATTAATTTTTAGTAATGATGGTTTAATAATAACAGGGTCATCTTTAAAAATAACCCTCGATAACCTGCATATTTTTCACAGCATTGTAAGCAATGAACTTTATTCGTTGATAATCACCAGTTAAAAATATTCTTAAACACGCACTTTGAGATCACTGAGGCGGGATTTTGATAATCATCTTTGTTTATAGGCTCGTTATTATAAGCAATATAATCAGTATGTTATAGGGAGTGAAGTGCTTTTTACTATCATTAAACTAAAAATAGAAGATAATGAAATGGCATCAAAAACTACTCCGGCAGTTGGACCACCATGGAAGAAAAAGCAAAATACCTAGAAGCCATACCTCAAGCACTTGAGAAAAGAGAATTCACTCGCATTAAACGCGAACTTGAAAATATTCCATCAGCAGATATCGCTGAAATTTTTGAAGAAATTGAAGTCAACAAATTGATTGTCTTATTTCGTCTCGTGTCTCTTGCTCGCCGTGCAGAGGTGTTTTCTTATTTGCCTTTTGAAAAACAAGAGCTTTTATTAACAACACTTTCTGATGTTGCCGTCACTTCAATCATGAATGATATGGAGCCAGTTGCTAGAACTTCTTTATTATCTGAACTTGATCCTACTATCCGAGAAAAAATTGTAGGCAAGATGTCTCCTAACGAACGTAAGATGGCAATGGAGCTACTTGCGTACCCTGAAGACTCTATTGGTCGAATCATGACGACAGAGTTTTTATCTATTCGATCTAGCATGCGTGGATACGAAGCCATTGAACACATACGCTGGTATGTACACTTTGATGATGATGCTATTCACAACCTTTTTGTTGTAAACGACACAGGGAAATATGTTGGAGATGTGACTCTAGCAAAGATCACCATCAACCCCACGCAAACTATTGGTGAGTTAATCAAACCACCTACCGCTGGATTAAACGCGTTTGACGAAGACGAAGAAGCGGTAAATCATTTTAGAAAATACGATATCACCATTGCACCGGTTGTAGACGATAATGATATCATTATTGGTTTTGTGACCGCAGACGATATCTTTGACGTCGCAGAAGAGGAAGCCACTGAAGATGTGCAACAGTTCGGCGGACTTGAAGCACTTGAAGACCCTTACTTTTCTACACCCATCGTCACACTTATGCGTAAAAGAGCCGGTTGGCTTTGCTTTTTACTCATCGGCGGTTTTTTAACTGCCATCGCCATGGAAAAATACGAAGGAGTGTTGCAGTCGTATCATTACTTGATTTTTTACTTACCTATCATCATCTCTTCCGGCGGAAACTCCGGGACGCAAGCTGCCTCAATTATTATTCGTAGTTTAGCTGTAAAAGAGATGGGGCTTGGAGATTGGTACCGCGTTTTAAAACGTGAAATCTTTACTGGTATCGGCCTTGGCCTGCTACTTGCTTTAGTGGGTGGTTGTCTTGTGCTGGTGAAACTTCTTAATGTTTATGCCGCACTCACTGTGGCTCTTGCAATTGTTTCTGTTGTGATTTTTGGTGCGTTGTCTGGAGCGATGCTACCGTTTATCTTTAAACGCATTAATGTTGACCCAGCTGTTAGTTCGTCACCACTGATTGCTGTCCTTGTGGATATCGTGGGGGTAATTATTTATCTTGCGATTGCACAGGTTCTCTTGTTTTAGGATACGCAACATGTGGATTGACGATCAAATTATTGAAAACTGCAAACAAGACATCTTCACCAAATGTTTTTTCCCTCATGAGCATTTAGTCGTATGCGGGAGAAGCGAAAAACCTGAGATTGAAGCGAACACTCAAAACTGTCAGCGAGATAATGTTTCAGTTCTAAAACGCCGTGGAGGCGGTGGGACAGTGCTTTTGGGGCCTAACACTCTTGTCATAAGCCTTGGTGTTTGGCTAAAAGACTACTACAAAAACAAATTTTATTTTGAAATGATTAACCGGTCTGTTATCGAAACCCTAGAGACACTCAACCCAGAAACAAAAAATAAACTCTCACAAAACGGAATTAGCGACATAGTGTGTGGATCCAAAAAAATTGCTGGCACATCCATGTATCGAAGCAGGAATTATCTTTTATACCAAGGATCTTTACTTGTAGATGCTGATATCAACAAAATTGCGACATACATCAACCACCCCAGTAAAGAACCAGAGTATAGACAGTCACGAAAGCACAGTGATTTTTTGATTAACTTTAATGAACTGACTCAAACAAAAACAAGCTTCGATTTATTTAAAAATCACTTTCTAAAAAACGTTCAATCCAGACTTTCAGAAGATCTAATTTCTCCCCTAGAAAAACAAATCCATTACTTGACTAAAAAAATATTACACCGCGGTTAAACCGCTAAAAGATGAATCGATTTTACCTCAAATAACGACAATCTGGATTTATATTCAAGGTTTCTTCAAAAGTTTTTTGGTCACCAAAAGTCCACTCTCGATAACAACCATCACCCAGCTTTGAATACTCTCTAGCGGACACCAAGAAATGTTGATGATCATCAAAGCTTTCATAACGAAAGACAGTCCACTTATTACAGCTGTTTGACATAAAGCCAAGCCTATCTATATTGGGGAGTAACAAATCCCCACAAGCAATCTCTATATCAGAGTCTAGACTTGCATAGTTTTTATGATATGAGTAATACGCTTTTTGTAACAGAGCCATATGCTCTAGATTACTTTTTATCGTAAATCCTAGATTTACTTTATCTTGATTTGTTGCAAATAAGTTTGCAGACAACACACAAAGAAATAATGTAACTAGATTACGCATATTTTTTCCTCCAACTCATAATTCAAGGTTATTATCGCCATATATACTTAAAACCTTAGGTTTAAAGCCATTATTTTGGTAACTCATTAAAGAAACCGGCTTATCTCTTGCCCGTAAAGAGTTAGCGGCTATTTACCTTCCAGGTTTTGTGGTGGAACTACATAGTGAAACGGTTCCTTCCAAGTGCCGGCGGGATCATTTTTCCAAACCCGAAGGACTCAAAAAGAACCGTTTCTTTGTCTATCTTGAAAAAGAGTTGCTCATACTGAAGATACAAGCATTCAAAAAATCGCTAAAAAACTTCGTCGATTAAAATAGAATTTACTTTATCCTTACATCGTCACAACGAATTCCGTGTAAAAATACTTTTGACGACCTAGGGAGAACCTCAGCAAAGTATTTTTTTAATGTTTTTTGTTTTGGAGCCTTTATCCAAACATATGTCATATATGTGCCTTTAGTTGCAACTCTATAAGCTAAACCATGCCCAAAAGCATTTATTCGCTTTAGTGTCACCAACCCTCTTTTTGGGGAAAACCCGTCCCTAACTAAAAGGTCTTTGGAAACTTTTAACAACTCTTGATGAGTTACTAGGTCTGTCACCAAAATTTCAACGCCGCAAAGGCTTCTATCTCCAAGGGAGTCTGGGTAAGGTACGTTTACAACAAGCTCTGACTGATCTACATTAAGCTCGACAACAGAGCTAGAAGACCAAAGGATTGGGCGACTTGCTCCACTAACGCTCGACCCAAAAGCAAAAAGCACACTTAAAACCACTAATATTTTCATAATTATCACTCCCCCAATTCTAATTAGTTTTATTTATCCCTAAGTTATTTTTATCTTAAAATCTTATTCGCGACTAATAAGAAGAGTTTATGGCCATCATCACACAATACGATAGCTAACAGCATGCATCAGAACACTGTTTCTTCACTCATTTACTGATAAATAAATGGCTTACGTTGATACTTTATAGATAGATATATTAAATACTTAGAGAAAAAAGTATGAAAAACTTTATAGTATTCTTATTTTGTTATTTAGTAACTTGCGGGACCGACTTAACTGACACATATGTGTTTGTATTTTGGATCAAGACTGAATTAGAAGGATAAAAAAGCTACTTTCTTAATATCATCCACAAGATATTTTTGTGGATTGACAGCCTTACCGTCTTGCCACACTTCATAATGAAGATGTGGACCAGTACTATTACCCGTTGAACCAACGGTCGCTATTTTTTCGCCACGCTTAATACTGTGGCCAACCTTAACGTAGTTTGCTGCATTATGTCCGTACTTTGTTACAAGGCCGTTTCCATGTGCAATTGCAACGTACTTTCCATATCCTTGCTTGGTACCTGAATAAACCACCACACCATTTGCAGGAGCATAAATAGGTGTTCCTGCACGTGCTGCAACATCAATTCCTCTATGGAATTTTCTCACACCCGTGAAAGGTGAAGTACGGTAGCCAAAACCACTACTCAACCAACCATCTACTGGCTTAAATGAAGGTACAGATCTTAATAAAAGACTGTTTTTAGTAAGCCTAGCAAGAATGTCTTGCATGAAAAAAGAGTCTTTCTCTGCTTTTTCTTGCAAGAAATTAAGCTTATTCATAATGCCACCAAACTCTAAGTTATTAGCATACTGAGTCAGCTTTCCGATTCGTTCGACATTTGGTTTAATGTTACGATCGTTTGAGTTTTCTTTGAAACCAGTTTGAGATTTTAAGTTTTTTGCACGAACTGCAACAGCACTATCAATTTTTTTTGCGTAGTTTTTGATTTTATCAATTCCTGACTCAAGGGAGTCTAACTTGTCTTTTAAAAACAAAGCATCTTTTTTGAGGTCTACCGTTTTTGATAACATCTCTTCATAGTTTTTGTTGTCTTCCGAAAGTTTGTTTAACTTACTACCCATTGTCCAAAAGCCGGCGATAATTGCAGCCACTAAAAGCAACGCCAAACCAGCAGCAGCATACAAAGTTACAAACGGAACTTTATACTCTTTTGTTGATTCTGATCCTTCTGGGATCCATAATAGTCTAGCTTTCTTCATCGTTTTTCCTTCTTTTCTTTCGTCTAATATTTTTCTCATTTTTCTGCGACCTTCAGTATGACTACGGTTATATTATCTTCTCCACCATTATGATTTGCTAAATCAATCAATGGGGTTACTGCTTCTATTCCATGGGCTTGAACCATGTCACAAATCTCTTTTGATCCTACTTTTCCGTGAAGACCATCAGAACAAATCAGGATATGATCTCCAAGCTCTAACTCAAGATGAAGCACATCAACTTCTTCTTCCTCTTGATAGCCAACACTTCTGGTAATAATGTTTTTTAGCTGGTGCTGCTCAGCCTCTTCTTTAGTAATCATCCCGGCTCGAAGCTGCTCAGTGACTAAAGAATGATCTTCTGTGAGTTGGTAGATAAACCCTGCTCTTATTAAATACAACCGACTATCACCAACATGGCCGACATATCCATTAAGGCCTCGTTGGAGCATGGCGGTTGCCGTAGTACCCATGCCCTTAAGCTTTGGATTTTCAAGGGATTTTTCATAAATGGCTGTCGATGAATAGTTAATTGCGGTGGAAATATAGGTGTTTATTTTTTGATCAGATATTTCCTTCAAACTATCTTCGGCCTTTTTGAAGTAGTCCTTCTCTAGGCTTTCTATGACCTTTTCGACGCACATTTGGCTAGCAATTTCACCACCAGCATGGCCTCCCATACCATCAGCAACCACAAAAACACCCTTATCTGTATCCACAAAAAAGGAGTCTTGGTTCACAGAACGAACAACACCAACATCGGTTGCCCCTTTTGCTTCTATGATCCAGTTTTCAGTCACTCGTAAAGCCCTCTTAACGGTTTGCAATAATTGCTTTTGTAAATTCAGTAGTACCCAATGGTCCACCTACATCGCCAGTTCTTGTTTTTGGGTCTAATAAGGTTTTCATCAAAGCATGATGAATCTGATTTGCTTGCTCTGTCTTATTCATATGCCTCAACATCTGAAGACCGCTCATAAGCAGTGCTGTTGGATTTGCTTTTCCCTGACCAGCAATATCTGGAGCTGATCCATGAACCGCTTCAAAAACCGCTAACTCACTACCAATGTTTGCACCACTCGCTAAACCTAAACCACCAATCAACCCCGCACCTAAATCCGATAAAATATCTCCGTAAAGGTTTTCGGTGACCAAGACATCAAACTGACTAGGGTTTTTGACTAGTTGCATGCAACAATTATCAATTAAAATATCGTTTATCTCTATATCTGGATATTCACTTTGCAGAGACTGAATAGACTCTAAAAACAGTCCGTCTGTGTGCTTCATGATATTTGCTTTATGAACAATCGTAACCTTTTTACGGCCGTTAGCCTTTGCATACTCACAAGCTGATCTTCCAATTCGTGTCGATGCAGAACGTGTAATGAGCTTAATACCGTGAGCGACATCTTCACCCACTTTATATTCAATTCCTTTGTAAAGGTCCTCAGTGTTTTCACGTACAATCACAAAATCTACATTGGAGTACTTTTGGTTTAAGCCTTCAATAGACTGAATCGGACGAATGTTTGCAAACAATTGATAGTCTTGGCGAATTTGAACATTAATAGAACGATGCCCAGAACCACTAGGTGTTGTTGTTGGACCTTTTAATGCAATTTTGTTTTTGAGGAGACTAGTAGACAAGTCATCAGAAATGAACTTCCCCGTTTTTTCGTAATGCTCTAAGCCAGCACCAACATTATCCCAAGATACACCAGTATCAAATGCCGTAAAAATTTCTTGTACAGCTTTCGTGATTTCTGGGCCAATACCATCGCCTTGGATAAGGGTTACTTGCGTCATTAATTTTTCTCCTTCATAACGGAAAGTTCGGACGTGTGACTAAAAATATGACAGTCCAGTTCATCTATATTTGATTTTTTACCAAAATCAGAGAGATAAATAAATCAATTCAATTATTTATACTGAGATATACAAAGACAATTTTTTGCCTATCGTAAACACCTATGAGGCACGATGTTCTGCAATATGGGCAATGACAATTACTTTTTTATGGAGCATATCAGTAAGCTGTTTACGCAAGTGAATCCTCGCAAGTTCACTGATATCTTTTTGTTTTGGGTCTTCGGACTTTGCCTCTAAGCTTTTTCGGATGTTTTCGATGGCTCTTTTTTGCCAAGTAGACTGATCTAAGTCATGAGGTAGCCTAAAACCACGCATGTCTAGTTTAGGTTGACCTACCCAGTCGTGTTTGTTCTTATCGTATACACCACTTAGAACACATAGTCCCAACTCTGCAATTTTTAGACGTTCCCGTAAGGTTTGGTAGGAAAGCTCTGTCTTGCAATATCCATCAACAAACAAACGGTCAATTCGGTGGTCATCTAAATACTTAAACTTTTCGCCATCGTATTGGTAAATCTCTCCACCTTGAATCATGAGGCCTTCATCAGAACCTTCTTCGCCATTTAATACGTCGTTTTGATGCCTTAAATGTGAAAAGCTCCCATGGACCGCCACTGGAATGGATGGTGAGACTAGCTCTTGAAGTTCTTCAATATCTGCTTGATACCCGTGACCACTGACATGAATATCATCGTTGTCGCGAGTCGTAACGACATCTATTCCATGGAGTTCGCAATGATTCATGAGCCTAAGAACATAGAGGTCGTTTCCGGGGATAATCCTTGAAGAAAACATCACGCAATCGCCTTCTTCAAGGTGAAGATAACGATTCTCGCCGTACAATATACGAGACAATCCCGCCATTCTTTCACCTTGGCACCCTGTTGCAGCAATAACAAGTTGTTTACGAGGAATATTTTTTGCTTCACGGTCTGAGATCACTATATCTGTCAGGCCTTTAAAAACACCTTCGTCAACCCCGGCATCATAATTAAACTGCAAGCTTCTACCAGCTACGATCAGACGTCTTTTTGTTGCCTTACAAGCTTCTAGAATGCTTTTTAGCCGACTTAAATTAGATGAAAACGTTGTAACTAAAATGGCTTTTTCACATTTCTTAAATTCTTCTTCAAGAGCTGGGGCAACAATAGACTCTGGGGAGCATCGGCCGGGCTTGTGTGCATTCGTACTATCAAAAAAACCTACATCAACACCCTTATCGCCATATTTTTTGATGTCTGTTCGAGCCGCCAAACTAATAGATGGATTATCTGGGTGCTCCATTTTAAAATCACCACTATGAAAAAAACGGTGGCCTCCAACATTAAAAAATAAACACCCTGCTTGTGGCAAGGAATGGTCTACCTGCTGCCAAATAAATTCTGCACCAGCTATTTTATAAGGGACGTTAAACTCAATTGGATTTAAACAACCATTACAGTCTTTCATTCCCATGTAATCAAATTTTCTTTGAATCAATCTCATTGTCCACGGAGTAGCGTAAACGGGAATTTTCTTTTTTCGCAATAAAAACGGCAGAGAACCAATATGGTCTTCATGCCCATGAGTTAAGATAATAGCGTTTATTTTTTTTGTCATAGACAAAAGCTGATCAAAATCAGGAACGATTGTATCCACACCACTTTTGTGTGCATCAGGAAAAAGAGCCCCACAATCTACTAAAAAAGAGCTTTTATGGTCTGCTACAAGCATAGAGTTCATACCAAACTCACCACAGCCACCCACGAATAAAAAGTTCACCTTTCCGGGTGAATCAGGATTTAATTTTTTTTTGGACATAATATATTACCGAAATAAATAAAAGATTAATGATGACACTTGCGATCCCACGAGAATCACACCAAGTGCCGAAATAAATGCAGGGATCAAAAAACTCATTCTTTTGATGTTTGTTGATTTTGCTAAGTTTTTTTGTATTTTAAAAAGAACTCTACTACCTGATTTTGGATCCATAAACCTAGCAATACCAGACTCTTTGACAGGTGTTGAGTCTAGAATTTCTTTTGCAGACCCACCCTCTTGAATCCACCACCCCTTCCAGTGAAGTGATTTAAATTTAAAATGGTTGTTCTCTTCATCAAAAACAAAACTAGGTTTAAACGTCTGCGTGTTGCATCCGTATTCCACTTGATCTGTAATTTTGAGTGTTTGTTGCATAAAAACCTACAATCTTTCTAACATAAAAACTTAAAAAGAAGCCAGACATAGCTAACACAGATACAAAAAACATTGCGGACAAACCCAGGCCAATGCACTGTTTCCATGAGTCAACTTTCATCACTTCAAAAACACTTGGATTCATCCAGTGCTCTATCGCGTCAATACTCCACCAAGTTTCAATCACTGAAAACAAAAAAACTCCTAGTATTAAAAGTCCAGCCAATTGGACTTTTCTACTATGCATCTGAAGTTTTTCTTTTAACTGCTCTTTTAGCTTCTCATGCTCAGATGAGTCTTGAGATAAGCACATGGCCTGAGCCAATAAACTGTTTTGATTTAAATGGCCAATATTAAGCTGATCCTTGTCACAGCCCGTATTCTCTAATTTGCGAAGTTCCGGCATCTCAAAAAAACAAACTAAGAAAAATCGCTCGAAAACAAACACTAATGCACCAAAGAATAAAAGGAGCATCACAAGGAAGTACCCGTCTTCAAAAACAAGATGGTGAGCAATTTTTAACCAGCCCATTAAATACCTAACTTTACATCATTTCTTCTATCTTACCATGTTGTGACCCAACTTCACCAGTACCCCCCGAAAACCTTTGACCAGCAAGAGTTTCTTCGCGATTCAAACAAAAATAACCGTTCTATTTATGGAAAAAGAGTAATATAACACCTCCGACTACTTGAACTCATCTTACCGTAAAGAGGGCCTTTTGATTCAACTTAGCAAAACACTCATTGTGATCCCAACATACAATGAAGGCGAAAACATTCATGAACTACTACAACGAATAGATGCTATCTCTAAAAACGTTGAAATATTATTTGTAGATGACGGGTCGAATGACGACACCGTTGGAGAAATCAAAAAATTTAAAGACAAACCAATTCACATCTTACAACGCGGTGCAAAGCTTGGTCTAGCTAGTGCGTACATGGATGGTTTTAAATGGGCTCTTCAAAAAAACTATGATCATGTCGTCCAAATGGATGCAGATTTATCTCATCAACCAAAATATCTCTCAGATATGATTGAGCTGGCACAGACAAAAGTAGACTTTGTCATTGGCTCAAGAAATATTGAAGAAGGCGGAGTAGAAGACTGGGGAATCATTCGTCAGTTTATTTCAAGGTTTGGTTCCTTTTATGCTAGAACGATTTTAAATGCACCAATCTATGATTTTACGGGTGGTTTTAATATTTGGAGCAAAGAAATATTAAAACACTTTACTAGTATTCGACTCAAAACCAGAGGTTATGCCTTTCAGATAGAGTTAAAATACCGAGCATATAAACAAGGCCATCAATTTGCTGAATTCCCCATTATTTTCCCCGACAGAAAACACGGAGAATCAAAAATGACGCTAGGCATTGTTTTAGAGGCCATGTGGAAGACTTGGCAGATTCGAAACGTATAAGCTCACTTTATGATTTAAGGTGATCTTGACCACACATCCAAATAAAAACTCACCTTATGGCACCCTTATCCAAACTTTAGTTCCTTAAAAGGCACTTATAAAAGCATCATTGGCAACATCTTCACCTTTCGATATCTATTACATGTCCACTGGTAAGAAAATACTAGTGTTTATCAAATAACTTTCTCGGCTTGACCCGAAGAAAACCCGAACCCGGGCTAAGAGGTTTACATAAAAAAAGACAGGCCCCCCAGCCTGTCTTTTTTACTTCCTTTGTAGCATCGAAGGATTATCAACACTAAAGCTCCACAGGATTTCCTTCAAGAGCGTCTTGTTGAAGTTTAAATACGGGCTCTAAACTAGCCTGAGATAACTTTACTATTGTATTTAGTTCTTCAAGATCAAACGGGCGTTTTTCTGCAGTACCTTGAATTTCTAACAATCTTCCATCGTCCAACAAGACAACATTCATATCTGCGTCAGCATTAGAGTCTTCTGAGTAGTCCAAGTCTACTAAAATTTCGCCCTCTACAATTCCACAAGAAATCGCTGCGACTGCGTGTTGAATAGGGTTAGTCTTTAGTTTTTTTTCACCAAGAAGTTTTTTGACTGCTAATTGTAAAGCGACATTCGCCCCAGTAATAGAAGCCGTTCTTGTTCCACCGTCTGCTTGCAAAACATCACAATCAATAGCAAAAGTCATCTCAGGAATTTTTTTAAGGTCTACTACTCCACGTAAGGTGCGTCCAATGAGTCTTTGAATTTCTTGCGTACGACCAGAAACTTTCGAGCGTTCTCTACGGTTTCTAGAGTGAGTCGCAGCTGGCAACATAGCATACTCTGCCGTCAACCAACCTTGGTCTTTTTTTCCTCTTAAAAAAGGTGGGAGAGAATGCTCAACGGTAACGTTACAAAGAACAACCGTTGAACCACATTCAATCAACACAGATCCCGCTGCGTGTTTTGTATAATGAGGAGTTATTTTAATCGGTCTCGTGAGCTCAGGTGTTCTATTATAAGATCTAGACATTATTTTCCTTTAAGAGCTTTTGCGTTCGAGTAAAGACGCAATGCTAAACTCTTTGTTTAATTTTGAAATATTTTCTGATGAGATGAGTTTTGGGCAAACGGCCTCACACTCCAACTGGTTTGTACAATGGCCAAAGCCTTCTTCATCCATTTTTCTCACCATTCCTAGTGCACGAGAAGCTCTTTCTGGCTCTCCTTGAGGCATTGCTGCAAGGTGAGAAACCTTTGCTCCAACAAACAACATTGCTGAAGAGTTCTTACACGCCGCAACACAAGCACCACAACCAATACAAGCTGCAGCATTAAATGCTTGCTCAGCTACTTCTTTTTCGATTGGAATAATATTTGCGTCACCAGCCGCACCGGTGTTCACAGAAACATAACCGCCTTCTTGTGAAATTCGGTCGAAAGCTGTTCGGTCTACCATTAAATCTTTTATGACAGGAAATGCTTTAGCACGAAACGGTTCTAAAACTAACTCTTCACCATCCTTAAAAGACCTCATGTGGACTTGGCAAGTAGTTGAACCGTCTGTTGGACCATGAGGCCTACCGTTAATTACCATGGCACATGACCCACAAATTCCTTCACGGCAATCATGATCAAAAGTCACGGGCTCTTTACCATCAGTATTTAACTGTTCATTTAATTGATCAATCATTTCGAGAAACGAGCTATCTGGGCTCACTTCTTTCATTTCATATTTTTCAAACCCACCCTTAGTGTTTTTGTTTTTTTGACGCCAAACTTTTAGAGAAAATTTCATTACTTGTAACTCCTTGTGCTGAGCTTCACGTTCTCGAACTTAAGTTCTTCTTTGTGTCTGCTAGGTTTTTTGTCATCACCTTCATGCATCCAAATAGCCGCATGACAAAAATTCTCATCGTCTCGTACCGCCTCACCATCTTCGGTTTGATGTTCTAGTCTAAAGTGACCACCGCAAGACTCTTCTCTTGTTAGAGCGTCCATACACATCATCTCAGCAAACTCTAAAAAGTCAGCCACACGACCTGCTTTTTCAAGCGATTGATTCATATCATCAGAATCACCTGGTACGTTTACATCGGCCCAGAACTCGGCTCGTATTTTTGGGATTTCTTCAATAGCTTTTGTTAGGGTCTCTTTTGTGCGAGCCATACCACAGTTTTCCCACATGACTTTTCCTAGCTTCTTGTGGAAGTAATCAATAGATTTTGAACCCTTAAGTGACATTAATTTTTTGATTTTGTCATTTGCTTCATCTAAAGCCTTTTTGAATTCTGGGCTGTTGTCACTTGCACCCGGTTTTTGACCTGCTAAGTAATTACCAATTGTATACGGCAATACGAAATAGCCATCAGCTAACCCCTGCATTAAAGCTGATGCCCCAAGTCTATTGGAACCATGATCAGAGAAGTTTGCCTCTCCAACCACGAATAAACCTTTTAAGTTACTCATCAAATTATAGTCTACCCACAAACCACCCATTGTATAATGAACAGCCGGGTAAATTCTCATAGGTCTTTCATATGGATTTTCATCGGTGATTCGCTCGTACATCTCAAACAAGTTACCGTAGCGAGCAGCTATAGTTTCTTTTCCCATGCGTTTGATCGCATCTGCAAAATCAAGATAGACACCTAAACCAGTTGGCCCTACCCCATAACCTGCATCACAAACTTCTTTTGCACTACGAGAAGCAATGTCTCTTGGACTTAAATTTCCGAAGCTCGGATACTTTCTTTCAAGATAGTAGTCTCTTTCATCTTCTGGAATATCAGCAGGCTTTCTGTTGTCGCCCTTCTTTTTTGGAACCCAAACACGGCCATCGTTTCTTAATGACTCAGACATGAGGGTTAGCTTTGATTGGTGATCTCCACTTACCGGGATACATGTTGGGTGAATTTGAGTATAACAAGGATTCGCAAAGCCAGCTCCTTTTCGGTAAGCACGGTACGTTGCTGTGACGTTACAACCTTTTGCATTTGTTGAAAGATAGAAAACATTTCCATACCCACCAGAGGCCATCACCACAGCATCAGCACTATGAGTTGTCACTTCTCCAGAGACCAAGTCTCTGACTACAACACCCTTCGCATGACCATCAACCACCACTAACTCAACCATTTCATGACGAGAGTACATGGTCACTTTTTTGGTTTTAATTTGTCTGTTTAATGCACCGTAGGCACCCAACAAAAGTTGTTGGCCTGTTTGACCTCTTGCATAGAAAGTCCTTGAGACCTGAGCACCGCCAAACGATCTGTTTGCGAGGGTACCACCGTACTCTCTCGCAAAAGGAACACCTTGGGCAACACACTGATCAATAATATTTCTGCTTACTTCTGAAAGTCTATGAACATTGCTTTCACGTGAACGAAAATCACCGCCTTTTACCGTGTCGTAAAACAACCTGTGAACACTATCACCATCATTTTGATAGTTTTTTGCTGCGTTAATCCCGCCTTGAGCCGCAATACTATGAGCACGTCGAGGACTATCTTGAAAACAAAAACAGCTTACATTGTACCCAAGCTCTCCAAGGGTTGCTGATGCAGAAGCACCTGCCAAACCTGAGCCAATTACAATGACTTTGTATTTTCTTTTGTTAGCTGGATTCACAAGCTTTAAATCAAACTTATGTTTTGTCCACTGATCTTCAATAGGACCTTTAGGGGAATTTGAATCAAACTGCATGGTCACTCCTTCGTAAGAGATGTTTTTTTATTTTATAAACCCAAGCCACACAGAAAGCGGCAACGAACAATTTCCTAATAATAATACCGTAGCTATTGTTGGCCCGACTTTGTCTGTCCACAAAACCCAACTTGGATGAGAAACACCCAAGCTTCTAAAAACAGAAGAAGCTCCATGACAAAGATGCATCCACAATGCCAACATAGAAATAATATAGAGCAAGCTTATCCAAGGCACCTGAAAACTAGCAACCACCATACTGTAAACATCATGGCGACCAAGTTCATCTGTCAAAGACTTAAACTCTGGATTGATACACATAAAAGTGAAGTGTGCTAAATGAAAAAGCACAAACAATAAAAGAACAACGCCCGTATAAATCATCGAGCGAGAAAATACACTCGCCTTATTTGTATGGCTTACCGCGTACTTAGGAGAAGCACGGCGAGCTGATAGGGTTAGCATGATTCCTTTGATGGTGTGAAAACCAAAAAAGAAAAGTAGGCCTGCCCTTGCAGCCCAAATCAAATAAATCGTTGGCTCTGACTTCAAGCCGTAAGCGTATGCGTTGATAGCATCTGGCCCAACATAAAGAAGCAAGTTCCCTGTTAGGTGAGCAACCACAAAACCTACGATAGCTAAACCCGTTAGTGCCATCAGTATTTTTTGACCAATTGTAGTGTTAACAAAACGTAAAATGTTCAAAGCGACCTCTTCTTTTCTACAAACGTTATTTATAAATCATATTTTTGTAATTTATTTTGCAATCCCTTCATCGGGGAAAAACTTTGCTTTATTCTTTGCCATCTCAACAAGCATATCAGCTGGCTCAAACCGCTTTCCATATTTGTCTTGAAGTGCTCTTAACTTGTCTATGATAACATCGCAACCCACTTGATCACAATATTTGAAAGGTCCGCCCAAAAATGGTGGGAAACCAAGCCCAAATACAGCACCTACGTCGCCAGAGTATGCATCCGATAAAATATTTTCTTCTAAACATCGAACTGATTCGTTTATAAAAAGTAAATTACAGCGATCAATGATCTCGTCAACCGGCAATACCTTTGGCTTAGAAGAACTTACCCCTAGCACATTATAGATCTCTGGGTTGACTCCCGTTTTTTTATCATTTTGATATAAGTAAAAACCCTTGGAAGTCTTGCGGCCAAACAGTTTCTTTTCTTCCATGGCAGAAAGATTTCCCGGAGTCTGCATTCTGTCAGGGTAGGTTTTTATCATAAAATCAAGGATGTGAATAGAAACATCCACTCCCACCTCATCTATCAACAGTACTGGTCCAACAGGGTATCCAAACGACACCAACGCCTTATCAATTGTTTCAATTGGAACGCCCTCATGAATTAATAGAGCGGCCTCACACAGGTAGAATGCCAAAGCTCTCGTTGTGTAGAAGCCCGGGCCATCTTCTACAACAATCACTTGTTTGCCCATGTCTTGGCCCATTTGAACCGCTCGACCCGTAACCCAATCGGCTGTCTTGTCTGTCTTCACAACTTCTAAAAGTGGCATTTTTTCAACGGGTGAAAAGAAATGCATACCCACGACCTTTTCAGGAAACTTGCTTTTTGAAGCAACGTCTTTAATGGGGAGTGCCGAAGTATTACTCGCAAAAAACCAGTCCTCCGAAATGTTTTTTTGTTCTAACCCTGCAAGGATTTTTTGTTTCAGGTCAAGGCTTTCGAAAACAGCTTCAATTACCAAATCACAGTTTTCAAAACCAGTCGTATCTAGCCCTGGCTGAATTAAGTTCATGCTTTGATCTACTTGAAAACGCTTGATGATTTTGCGGTCTGCACGCTTTGAAAAGAACTTGCGTGCACTTTTAAGAACACTTCCATTTGATTCTGCAGATGGATCAGATAAACAAGATTCGATGCCTTTGCTTGCACAAACAGTTGCAATACCGCCGCCCATAAAGCCCGCACCGACAATACCTGTTCGCTTAACCTTTTTTGATCCAAATTTTTCTTTAGCCGCATCAATATACTTATTCTTTTTTATGTTGGTTGTTGCGTGATAAAGATGAATTAAACTCTTACAAACTGCCGTTTGTGACAGCTCTCCAAAAATCCTAGCCTCGATCGCCAAGCCCTCTTTGATGGATTTATCAAAACCCTGAAACACAGCATCAATCGCTTTGTCTGATGCGGGGTACTTCCCCTTTGTTTTTGAATTCGCCATTTCTCTGGCTTTTTTCTCAACTACTTTTCTGCCTATAGGATTGCCTTCTGTTGCCCAACGAGTTGCATCCATTTGGGATTTTCGCACAGGCTTATCTATAGAAAGCTTGATGGCTTGATCTAAAAGTATCTCTTTTTCTACAAGGGCATCTACTAAGCCTGCTTTAGAAGATCTCTTTCCTTCTAGTTTTTTCCCGGTCAAAATAAGATCTAAAGCTTTTTGGATTCCAACTAAACGAGGAAGTCTCTGAGTTCCACCAGCTCCCGGAATAATCCCAAGTTGAATTTCTGGCAGACCAAGCTTTGTCTTGGGTGATTTTGTGCAAATTCTATAGTCACAAGCCAACGCCATCTCTAAGCCACCACCAAGGCACGCACCATGAATAGCTGCAACCGTTGTTGGTTTTAGGTTTGCTAAAGTTTCAAAGATTGCTTGCATTGCTGCTGAGCCAGCTTGAGCTGCCTCTGGAGTATCAAGAGATTCGATATCGGATATATCGGCACCCACAATAAAATGATCCGGCTTACCCGATATGATAACAAGTCCTTGAAGGTCTTGAGAACCCACCATTTTAAGTTGTGACTCAAAATCTGCTAAGACCTCTTTTGACAAGATGTTCATTTCCTTATCGCTTCGATCAAAGGTCAAAACACCTACATTGTCTTTTGTTTCATACTTAAAAAATTTCGACATCTTAAACCCTCTCCACTAACATTGCACAAGCAATACCACCGGCAGCACATACAGCAACTACACCTAACCTCTTATCACTTCTTATAAGCTCGTTACTTAATGTAGAAATCAACCGAACTCCAGTTGCACCAAACGGGTGACCAAGAGCAATAGCTCCTCCATTTACATTTAGTTTTTCAGGATCAATCTCACCAAAAGCTTTACTCATTCCAAGGTGGTCCTTGCAAAAATCATCAGACTCCATAGACCTCAAGCAAGAAAGCACCTGAGCAGCAAAAGCTTCGTGGATTTCAAATAAATCTATATCTGATTTTTTGAGGTTGTTTCTTTGCAACAAAAGCGGGATAGCAACCGCAGGCCCAATCAAAAGTTGATCGTTTGGATCAAGGCCAACAAATGCGTAATCAACAATTCTAGTTTTTGGGGTAAGACCTAAGTCTTTTACTCGCTGTTCATCTCCAATCAAGCAAACTGAAGCTCCATCTGTAATAGGAGAAGAGTTTCCTGCAGAAATTGTTCCGTACTTTTTATCAAATACTGGTCTCAACGTTTGTAGTTTTTCAATGCTTGTGTCTTCACGCACAAGATCGTCCTCACCAATCATCTTGGAGTATTTTGGCGGAGCCCAAATTGGAACAATCTCGTCTTTGAATCTTCCTTCTTTTCTTGCAGCTGCTGCTTTCATGTGAGAGTCATACGCAAACTGATCTTGAGATTCACGGCTGATATTATTTTTCTTTGCCATGATCTCAGCGTGCTGCCCCATCGTGAGCCCAGTTAAAGGCTCTGAAAGACTGGGTGGTTTTGGCATCCAAGCATTCACAGAAAATTTCGTTAATAAATTTAATTTGCCTGCAGTTGTTTTTGCTTTTGAAAGTTGAAGCATAAATTTTCTTGCAGACTTAGAGTAAACAATTGGAACATCGCTCAGAGTTTCCACTCCGCCAGCTAAAATTAATTCTGGCTTACCAATTCGAATAGTATTTACGGCATCAATAGCTGTTTGCAAGCTTGTCGTACAAGCCCTGTTGAGGGTGTAGCCATGAATATGGGGAGGCAGGTTTAAATTAATAATTGCATCGCGTGCAACATTTGGATTTTTTGTTTGAGGGACAACTGCACCAGCAATGATTTGGTCTAATTCGTTCACATCAAAGTTCTGTCTTCTTAGTAGACCAGAGGTGACCCTTGAAAATAACTCAAGACTATCGCACTCATCAAACACACCAAAGGATTTCACGAAAGGAGAACGAACCCCATCCACAAATACCGCTTTTCCGCTCCCCTTAGGGGACTTCGTTGCATACTTACGAAACGCCATAACAACTCCACTCAATGATGCAATAAACATCGAAATAACTGACTTAAAAAATAGCAATAGCCGTTAAGACATACCATATAGCGGGTTTTATTTGAAGTTGAAGGAAGAAACTGAGTACTAATCGTCTAATAAATCATCTATGTCTACATCCATTTCAGGGTCATCATCTATATCATCATCCAAGTCGTCTTCGAATGAATTCTTCTTTTTTTTCTTTTTAGGCTTTTTGTGTTTTTTTGATTTTGTTTGTTGGTCATTGTCGTCATCATCCTCTTCATCACTGGAGTCAGAGTTTTCTGAAAACTCCTCTGTAGGATCAAAATTTGAAGACAGCACTTCTGGTTGATTTTCTTGCAAGTAATCTAGCACTCTATCAATAATATCTTCTTTCTCTTTTGTAAGGTCAGAAAACACCCCTCCCCCAGTATTCGAAACCTTGTCAAACCAAACAGTTGTCACATATGCTTCTAAGAACTTTGGAGTGTTAATATCAAAAGAGCTCAACTTTATTCTTAGCCAAAAAGCCTGTGCTGCTTTAAGAGTCTTTGAGCCCTTTAGCTCAATTTTAAACCCATGTTGGCTGATATCCAGCAGAACAGCTGAAGATCGACTAAATGGATTCCAACTACTGGTTTTAACATCTGCACTTGCATGAGAAAAATAACGACGTTCTCTTTTTATTTTATTTTTAATATATGCCACTGACTTGCCTCATTTATTAACAACTTGGAAGTTTCTCTCCTTAAATGGTAATACAATAATAATCCTGAGTAAAATAAATGCTGGAGATAAAATGCTTTATAAAAGCCCCCTGCCTAAACGTGTTCGTGTCCTTGTTATCGGTGGCGGTATACATGGCGTAGGCGTTCTTCATGACTTAAGTTCGAGGGGGTGGAAAGATGTTCACCTTGTAGAAAAAAGCTCACTCGCTTCTGGAACTAGCTCTAAGTCTACAAAGTTAATCCATGGCGGCCTCAGATATCTCAAAAAAATACGCGACTATGGGCTTGTAAAGGAGGGGCTACACGAACGCAAACTTCTTGCCGAGTTAGCACCGGACATCATGAACCCTATTGAATTCTACTTCCCTATTTACAAAAAGGGCGGAATGCCTTGGTGGATGGTTAAAGCAGGGTTATCACTTTATGACCTGCTTGCAGGGAGAGATGGCTTTGAAAACCACAAGGGCATTAGCACTGAACAGGTTGCTCAAGAAATGCCTTTCTTACGTCAGTCTGATATCAAAAAAGTTTATTCTTTTTGGGATGGTCAAACAGATGACCTGTCTCTTGTAGAGAGAGTTGCAAGATCGGCCAGTGAACTTGGTGCAGGAATTACTGAAAACGCGACCGTCCTCAAAATAACCAAAGACGAAAATGGTTGGATTGTACGGGTGAGAGACTCTGAAGGCGAGCAAGACATAAGTTGTCAGTACCTCGTCAATACCACTGGGCCTTGGTCTAATTTCTTATTGGAACAAAATAACATTAAACCAATTTATAATGGCGTGAACATCAAAGGCATACACCTAGTCTTTGATGATATTGGGCTCAAAAAAGGATTGTTTTTACAGTCTTTTGAAGATGATCGAATTTTTTTCTTACTGCCATGGCACGGTAAAACCCTACTGGGCACAACGGAGTCTCTTCACGAAGGAACCCCTGACAATGCAAAGGTTGAGCAAGAAGACATCGAGTATCTACTGAAAAAAACCAATACCTATCTCAAAGAACCCCTCCAGCAAAAAGACATTCTCCATGAGTTTGCGGGACTCCGTTGGTTAGCTTCCTCCAAAGACAATATTGGCGATACTTCCAGAGGATTTAGACTTGGTGAACACACCTTTGATAGGAATATATTATTTACACTTTATGGCGGCAAGCTAACTGCTTATAGGCATGTATCAAAAGTAATTGGAGATAAAATCGTAAAACATTACGGAAATTTTGTTCCATCAAAGACATCAAGTAAAGAGTTCTGGAGCACAGGCGGAAGAAGTGATGTTCCGCTTTCAAAACGTTTTCCATAGACTTAAAATCGCACCGACTAAAGAGACGTGCTCGAAGACTTTGCCCGTTTTATTTAAGGATTGCTAAATTTGTAGTAAGAGTTCTAAAGACAATCTAACAGCCTTTGGCTGGCCGGTCAATTAATATGTCTAAAAAGACTAAAGTTTAATCAAAGCTGATGCTGTAACCGACTGAGTTTCTTTGATCTTTTGACTAAAATTTGGCCAGCCCACCATATAGCTTAGTTTAAAATAATCAGTTTTTAAGCCAACTCCAGCACCCACAAGCTGCAGGTCATCATATTTTGCAACGGATTTTCCATATGAACCCATAACCTCAATATATTTTTGATATTCAAAAACCGCTGATGCCGAAAGAAGTTGTTCAGAAATAAGCCCGCTATAAGAACTATTCTCATCAGGTGTTCTTTCTCGGTGGTGGTAATCAAAATTAACCATCAAACCACCAGCAACCCAACTAATGCCAGCACGGTAAGCCTGTGGAGAAACGTTTTGAAACCTTTTATTTGCAAGGTTTATCGCACTGGCACCTAGTGCAATCGACTTACCAATATTCATTTGAAGGCCAACATTAAACGTCACCCCTTTTTCAATTTCTGCTGTATTATTTTTAAATGCTTGAACATAATCACCACCGATTCCGACATTTAATTTTCCAAGCTTTGATGCAAATGCTGCAGAAATTCTGCTCTCAACAGCGGAGTCACCCTTTTGGGATGAGTCTGTGATGGGTTCATAGTCTTCGAAAAAACCAGTGTAAACAATTGCTCCAGCAATCTGTGAACTCTTGGAATCTTTTACACCAGCACGCCAAACATCACGACCATAAGAAGCCCACAGATAAGAGGCCGACATTTCATAGTCTTGCTTAACTGCAATGTTGGCTGGGTTTACTTGAAGTGCAGACAAATCAGAAACCGTAGCAACACCACCGTTTCCAAGAGCAAGCCCTTTACCGGTTGCCCACCTTTGTTCTGCAGGTAATTTTAGGTCGAGACTTAAAGCAGTTAACGAAATAAGGCTTAAGAATAGGATCAATAGTTTCATAAGATGCACCCTCCGGATGAACACAGGCTTGTGTTGAGATTAAACTTATTATCTCACATGTCGAATGAAACTTAAATGAACCAGTTCAGCTAATGACTTTTGCTTTTTTTGGGTTCTTAGAAGTTTTTACAACTTCTTGCTTAGATTTGGTAAGACCCGAAATATGGGCTTTTAGTACTTTCATTACAGTATTATTCGCTACTTCAACCGATACAAATGTATCACTTATAGACTTAATACGGCCAATAATTCCACCAGTGGTAAAAACCTCATCTCCAGCCTTTAAGCTACCCATCATCTTTTGTAGTTCAGTATTTTTCTTTGCTTGAGGCCGAATCACTAAAAAGTAAAAAACACCGATTAAAAACACAACCGGTAACATTGAATCAAACATAGAAACCGTCTGTGCTTTATCAGCACCTTGAGCCATCAACTCAAAACCAGAAAAAATCTTCAAAATAAGCTCCTTTAAATCCTCAGGTAGCCTAGTTTGTATGTTTTTTTTGCATAGATTGCATTAAAAAAATCGCTGGCAAAGCAATTGCCACCGCTGTTCCCGGGGCTCCTAGAGTCAAAAATAAACCAAACAATTCTAGCACCCTACCAAGCTTTACATTTCTTTTTGGTTTCTGGAGGTTTGGATCCATACCGATCACCTCACCCATGACCCAATAATGTCCTAATTTCATTTGAGCTTTCACCCTCAAATACGCCCCCAACCCAAAAACAATAAGTCCTGGAAGAAGGTTCCAGTGGAGCTTAAGCTCTGGCAAAGCCCCAAGCTCAAAGACCATCAAGACACAACCAATGATCAATAACCAAAGCGGGTACCAATGATAGACCCTGCTATTAATCATAAAGCCGTGGCTTTTTAAGGTCTTACTATTGTGGCTATGAAGGAAAAACTGGCCAATAAGACCCACCCCGTAGACTGATAGACATATAATGATGAGGTAATTTTGCACTTTATCATTTTTACACATAAAACCAGCATCATCCAGAAAGAAGCGTATTTTATAAATCTTGAAATGACCTGTAAACAAACACTTCTATCAAACCAGCTTATGGCCACTGATAAGCGTCCTTCTTCCAACAATTAAAAGAAGGCTGTTGACGACTGATTCCTTGAAATGTTCTCCTATTTAGATGCAAGATTTGACCTCACAACTAAACCCGCCTCAAAAGCAAGCCGTACTCAAACTGAACGGTCCTGTTTTAATTTTAGCGGGTGCAGGCACAGGAAAAACAAAAGTAATCACTCATCGAATTGCTAAACTCATGCAATCGGGAGTTTTTGGGAAACAGATTGTTGCCGTAACATTTACAAACAAAGCAGCACGCGAAATGAAAGAGCGTGTCAGCAGCATAAGTGGAAAAAACCACCGAGTTTTTATTGGGACATTTCACAGGTTTTGCATCAAACTACTTCGCAAGTATCACAAAGAAGCTGGTTTGCCTCGACAGTTTAATATCACTGGATCTTCTGATCAATTAGACTTCATTAAAAAGTCTTTAACCGAAAAAAACTGGGGAGGGATTTACGATCACTACTCTCTTCTTCAGTTTATCTCCAACGCTAAAAACTCTCTGTTATCTCCCGGCGATGTAAATGAATTAGACCGAATGAATAACGATCAAATTGAAATTGAACCAGCTATTAAAATCTACGAACTCTATGAGAGGCACCTTGTTCTTAACCGCTCCATAGACTTTGATGATTGCATCTTTAAAACCGTTAAACTTCTTGAATCCAACTCTGAGATTAGAGACGAACTCCACAAATCCAAAACTCACTATATGGTCGATGAGTTTCAAGATACTAATTTATGCCAACTAAAGCTTATTGAATTATTAGTAGGAGAAAACAAAAACATCTGCGTTGTTGGCGATGACGATCAATCTATTTACAGCTGGCGTGGAGCCATTCCAACGGTCATGCAAAATTTTCAAGAGATCTATCCAAGCACAGAAAAAATTAAGCTTGAGCAAAACTACCGATGCAGCTCTATTATTCTTGATGCAGCAAACACACTTATTCAAAACAACACTGCCCGAGAATCTAAAAAACTTTGGACAAACTCCGACGTTAAAAATCAGATTGTTCTCTCTCAGTTTCCCGACGAAAACCTCGAAGCAAACTGGATTGCCACAAAGTGCCTAAGCCTTATGGCAAAGGGCTGCCAACCCAAGAGCATCGCTATCTTGTTAAGAACCAACGGCCAAGCAAAAGCACTAGAATTAGCCCTTAGGGCATCTCGAATTTCGGTTTTGAACCTTGCAGGGCAAGCTTTTTTTGAAAGAAAAGAAATTAAGGACTACCTCGCATATCTTAAACTTATATTAAACCCACAAGACCACTTGTCACTTTGGAGAATTATTAACACTCCATCGAGAGGAATTGGCCTTAAAACTTTAGAAAAAATCGAAAATCTTTCCAACCAAATTTCCAAGGCTCCGTTTCAAGCCTTGGACCATGTTAGTTTGGATGTAAAATCCGGGATGCGTCAAAAGCTAATCGATTTTCAAAACAAAACAAAAAACCTGCACCGCCAAACAAAAGCCGGGAACATTGAACATGTTATTGGAAGTATCGCAAAAGAGTTTGGGCTGATTGAGAGTATTCGCGTAAACGAAACAAACCACATAAAACAAACAAACAAAATATCTGCACTCAAAGGCATCGGGGATTGGCTCCAAAAAGAAGTTCAAAATTTTGAAGGAGATCGAGCGGACATTGCTAGTGAAATTCTTGATATGGTTAGCCTTGACGGCCGTTCTGAAAGCGACAAACTCCTTGCAAAAGACGCCGTAAGAATCATGACAGTACATGCATCCAAGGGTTTGGAGTTCGAAAATGTTTTTGTGCCGGGCTTGGAAGACGGTCTATTCCCCCACAAAAACAGCATCGAAACCGAAAATATCTCCGAAGAACGACGACTTTTTTATGTTGCAATAACACGTGCAAAAGCGAGGCTCTACATCAGTTCTTGCCGAGAGCGAAAAACCGGTTTTCAAAAAGAACTCAAAAAAATCTCTAGATTCATCAAAGAGATAGAAGAAGCTCATCAAGATCAAATTGAGTGGGAAGCAACGATGAGCTTAGAGCCGCCCACAAAAGACCAGCGTTTAGACAATATCAACAAACTAAAGGGCTTCCTCAATAAAAAACCTGACTTCACCCTAAAAAAGAACGAAACAAAATGAACCAAGTAAGTAATCCACATCATCCGATGTCAAAAAAAGAATTCGTTTTACTGATGGCTTTTTTAATGTCAGTAAGTGCTATCTCGATTGATTCAATGCTTCCAGCTTTCCCAAATATTGCAAAAGAATTTAAGCTTTTAAACCCTAATCACGCACAATATGTATTGTCTTTGTTTTTTGTTGGGCTTGGGGTCGGAAAATTAATTTTTGGGCCCTTATCAGATGCCGTTGGTCGTAAACCAACCATCTATTGGGGGATACTTGTATATGGCATCGGGTCTATGGTTGCTATATATGCATCTAGCTTCAATATGCTTCTTGTAGGACGGCTTCTACAAGGCGTTGGTGCAGCATCTCTTCGGGTGGTTATTGTCGCTCTGATTAGAGATCTTTTTAGCGGCAGGAAAATGGCTCAAACACTTTCATTAATTACCTCTATTTTTGTGTTTGCACCTGCGGTCGCTCCTTCCATCGGCGAAATCATATTACTCTACGGTGGGTGGCGTGAAATATTTGAGGCTCTTTTTGTGTTAGCTGTTATTGGTTTTATTTGGTTTGCCATAAGGCAGCCTGAAACCTTAAAGAAAAATGACCGCATCCCCATCCGAATTTCCACAATCATCAATAACACAAAAGAAGTACTTACCAACTCTACGACTGTGCGATATGTACTAACCTCATCCTTCACATTTGGAGCTTTTATTGGCTACCTTGCGAGTTGCCAACAGCTTTTTGAAAGTTATGGTGCTAAAAACACTTTTTCTCTTTGGTTTGCGTCTTTGGCTCTTACCTTAGGGTTTGCGTCGTTTATTAACTCTAAACTAGTTCCAAAAATTGGCATGCGAAAGCTAGTGAAAAGGTCCCTCGTCCTACTCATTGGTTTAAGTGGTATATGTGCTGCTGTTGGGTTTTATAGCGGCATACCTTTTTGGTTGTTTATGACGTTTTTATATCCTGCTTTTTGTGCCACCGGGATTCTTTTTGGCAACTTAAACTCTATTGCGATGGAACCTATGGGCCATATTGCAGGCATTGCATCTGCTGCGATTGGCTTCTTTCAAACCCTACTTTCAGTAAGCATTGGAGGGATGATTGGCCAACAATTTAATCATACTCCTCTGCCGCTTATTTTAGGTTTTTTTCTTTGTTCTATTATTGGCTTGTTATTTATATTTACCGATCAATCTACAGACTAGTTTCTACAAAGTTCTTGCTAATCGAAAACCAAAAAACCTATTACTTAAAAATTTATGCGTACTCATTCTAGAGCTTACACTACAGTATTCCAGTATCTGATGAAAACCACCGCCCTTACCCACTGCATTTTCCGACGGTACAAACTCTCTACCAGAAGTTATTTGTTGCTTTGGATCAAATGCTATAAAATTAACGTGCGTCTTTTTTCTTTCTTCAAAACTAAGGCCTTGCTTGAATAAATAAGTATCTTGAACAAACTCAACGACTCCGCCCATAATATTTTCAACGCCCCAATCATTTGGATAGGGCTTATCGCCAATATCTCTTGGGAACCCACGTGAATAATCGGTTTCAATTGTTGGTCTAGATGAGCTCTTACAATCATAATCACGGTCCTCGGCAGGGTAGCGGCCAAGTGGATAATTAGTTATAACACCAGCCCTGGCAACAAATTCCCACTCTGCTTCTGTTGGTAGTCGGTAACACCCGGGGGTTTTATATGCCAACATAAAACCTTTTTTTGTACTAAGGTCTCCACACTCAATACCCAAGTCTCTATTTACTTTTTCTATAAAATTTTGTGCTTTGCTCCAAGAGACTCCATGCACTGGTCTTTCAGGGCAAGAACTTATACCTTCATTTGTTTTCGGGCATATTGGTCTGGTTTGATGGCCATTGCGGCCGAAAGAGCTGTGGCCAAGATTATTAAAACCCATAACAGACGTCCATATTTTTTGTGTTACGGGGTTTTTTTGAATTGCAAATTTATTTGTGAACTTAACCTTTATTCTTGGCCCTGTACGCACAAGTGCTTCATGATTGTTTTGCTCAACGATAATTCTATTATTTGTTCCAATCACCCCTGAATGAATGGGTGGAGTGATGAATTCCAACGGGTGTCCGCCTACGGTAATGTTTGATAAAGCTTCTAAAAAAGTATAGCTTATATTTTTTAAACCGTCTGATTCAAGCAGTAATTCCCCAAGCTTTGGTGCAGAAAAAATGTATTTTTGACCGGCATTTATCCATTCACATAAATCTTCTTCACAATCAACTTGAAAGGATTTTTTTTGAAGATTTAAACACAGATCATTGTCCGAAACACTCAAGCCACTTAAAACCGAATCAATATAATATGCACTGATATTAAATCTACATTTAGATTCTACGTGTTCATACACGCCCGAATGAAGCTTAACTTCACCAACCTTACAATAGTCTCCTGACAAAAACTCTTCATCTGGAACTATCTCTGTCCAACTTTTACCTTTGTGTTGGCAAAGCACTTTAAAGCTTTGATCATCATTACGTTCTGCTTTAATGAATTGAGCATAAGCTTGAGTTGAAAAAACAAATGCTAATATACATGAAATGATTAACTGCATTAAAAATCCCTATTTGATGGTTCTAACCAAAAAATAGCGTTTATTTAATCAGTTGTCCAATTCAATAAAAACATATTAATAAAGGAGGGTTAACCCTCTGTTGCTTAAATATTAAAACCCAGCTCAAAACACCTGAGCTGGGTTTTTTGGTTACGTCAAACCTATGCTTTAATACAAAAGACTCGGCGGTGGAGAATAGTTATACTGGAGGCATAAAACTAAAGTAAATCTTATTCAACGTAGGCAGCAGAAATTGCACGGTTAGCATTTTGAAAGGTACAATAAGTTACTTTTCTATTTTGGATAAAAATACTAGAACTGGTTATGTTTTTTAAACAAATATCTAGTAACCTTAAGTGGTTACAACCAAACGCTTTGTAAATAGCTTCTTTTGCAACCCAGAGTTTTAAATAATCAAAATCATCTTGGCAAATTCCCCACTCATCTTTTGTGGAATAAAGGTGCCTGCTTTTAAACAAAGACTCTCTCCAAAACTCTAAATCTACTCCAACCCCAGAATATAACTCACCACCAGAATCATATGCCACTGCATATCCTTTACTATGGGTGAGTGAATAACGTTGGTGTGTAAACCCAATAAAATCACTTTTCTTCGGATCATCAAAAAAAGCATAAAGCGCTTTTCGCCCCATCAAGAAATCTTCTTTTCTTTTTTCAGATTTAAATGACTTAAAAATTTTGAAGTCTTTTTGATTTAGTTCTTCAGGCATTAAACCAGAAGAAGCGACCGAAAAGGTCGCTTCTGAATGGAAATTTTTTCTAAAATATTGATTTAGAATTTCGGCGTTGATTTCCGTCACTAGAAATCTTCTTCAAAACTTACTTGCCCTGAAATACCCACTTGGTAGGCAGAAACACGTCTTTCAAAAAAGTTCGTGAGTTCTTGGACGTCTTGAAGGTTCATAAAATCAAATGGGTTCTTGCTGTGATACATCGCCGGCATTCCAACGCAAGCAAGCCTTTGATCTACAACATACTCAAGATAAGTCCTCATATTTCGCTCAGATAATCCGGTAATTCCATACGACAGCACATCTTCGGCAAAAACCATTTCTGTCTCAAGAGCTTCGTCGAACATTTCTCTTACTTGTGACTCTAGGTGGTCATCAAAAAGATCCGGCTCTTCTTCTCTGATTTTTGCAATGACTTCGAATGCAAAATTCATGTGAGCACTCTCATCACGGAAAACCCAGTTTGTACCAGAAGCTAAGCCGCTTAAAAGCCCACGCGATCGAAGAAAATAAACATAAGCAAACGCAGCAAAGAAAAATAAACCCTCAACACAGCCAGCGAAACAGATCAAGTTAAGAACAAACTGCTGACGCTCTTTACGAGTATTCAGTTCATCGATGTTGCCGATGGTATCCATCCACTTAAAGCAAAACTCGCCTTTTTTCTTAATAGACGGGATCTCTTCAATAGCAGTAAATGCTTCTATTCGCTCTTCATCACTTTCGAGATAAGTGTCTAGAAGCGTTAAGTAAAACTGCACATGCAGGGCTTCTTCATAAAGCTGCCTTGATAGATACATGCGAGCTTCGGGAGAGTTAATGTGCTTGTAAAGATTTAAGACTAAGTTGTTACCAACAATCGAGTCCCCAGTAGCAAAAAATGCCACCAATCTTTTGATCAAATGTTGTTCGGCTGGGGTGAGGTTTCTTAGATCTTTTAAATCATCAGAAAAATCTACCTCTTCTACCGTCCAAGTATTTTTGATGGCATCGCGATACATCTCGTAAAATTCTGGGTACTTCATTGGCCTCAAAGTGAGGTCTAATCCCGGATCAAGTAACATGGGCCCTCCTTTCTAGGTGCAAGACTCACACGTCTCTGGATTTTCAAGAGAACATGCAATCATTTCTTTAACGCTGGGTTTTCCAGCAATTTTGTTTTGTGAAACGGTTGTTTTATTGATTCTGGTAGCAGGGCGAGACCTCAAGTAGTAACTTGTTTTAATCCCTTTTTGCCATGCATACAAATACATCGACGACAATTTACCAATGGTTGGGCTTTCCATAAAAAGATTCAAAGACTGGCTTTGATCTATGTAAGGCCCACGCTCAGAAGCCATATCAATCAATGAACGCATTGGAACTTCCCAAGCCGTGCGGTAAATTTCACGCATTTCTGCAGGAATTTCTTCAATAGCCTGAATAGAGCCTTCGCCCAAT
Source organism: Oligoflexales bacterium (assembly GCA_023301465.1). Taxonomy (GTDB): domain Bacteria; phylum Bdellovibrionota_B; class Oligoflexia; order Oligoflexales; family JALZUQ01; genus JALZUQ01. Next base: position 149,907 of record JALZUQ010000001.1, on the reverse strand, counting down.
TTGATCTTATCTTTGATATCGCTATTCCAAAGACCCATCTTTCGAAGATCACGAACCAAGTAAGGGTTAATTTGTAAAAATTCACCTGATAGCGTTTCTCTTTTGAACAAGTTTGAAACCTGTGGCTCAATACACTCGTAAGAACCAACAATCGAGGCAATCGTCGCGGTTGGAGCAATCGCAATAAGAAGTGAGTTTCTTAATCCATGCTTTGCAATGTCAGCTTTTAGCTCAATCCAACGAGGCTCGGTTTCTTCGATGCCCCATAGATCTGGTTGTAGCTGACCTTTTGCTGCTCGTGTATCTTGGTAGTTTTCATGTGGACCAAATTCTTTTGCAAGTTCACACGACGTTTTTAGAGCGTTAAAATAAATCTCTGCTTGGATTTGCTTTGATAACTCTTTCGCTTCTTTACTATCAAAAGGAATACCTAGTCTAAAAAAGACATCTTGTAAACCCATAGCACCAAGGCCCACAGGTCTCCAGCGGCTATTTGAAGAACTCGCTTTTGGAACAGGGTAGAAGTTGATATCAATCACACGGTCCAAGTACTTTGTAGCAAGCCTTGCGTTTTTTGCCATTTTTTCGAAATTGAATTTACCGTCTTCAACATACAACGCAAGGTTGATGGAACCTAAATTACAAACCGCTATTTCACGGTCACTTGTAACTTCTAGAATCTCAGTACAAAGGTTTGAAAGATGGATAACATTTTCAGATTTTAATGTCTGGTTGCCCTTAGTGTTACTCGCATCTTTAAAACACATCCAACCGTTACCTGTTTGTGCAAGACACTTCATCATTTTTCCATAAAGCTCACGAGCTGGTACCGATTTTTTTGCAAGGCCTTGCTTTTCGGCAGCAGCGTAAGCAGTCTCAAACTCTTTGCCAAAAGTATCAACAAAGTGCGGAACATCTCTTGGGTCAAACAAAGACCACTTTTGATCTTCAGAAACTCGTCTCATAAACAAGTCGGGTATCCAGTTTGCAAGGTTTAAGTTATGAGCTCTCAATGCCTCATCACCAGTGTTTTCTCTTAGTTCAAGAAACTCATATACATCTGCATGCCATGGTTCTAAATAAACACAAGCTGCACCTTTTCTTTTTCCGCCTTGATTTACTGCAGAAACAGAGGAGTCTAGTGTTTTAAGAAATGGAATAATCCCATTAGAATGCCCATTTGTGCCTTCAATAAGTGAGCCGCGTGCACGAACTCTTGAATAAGATAGCCCAATACCACCAGCAAACTTGGAGAGCTTTGCAATTTCTGCGTAGCGATCATAGATAGACTCTAAAGAGTCCACCGGGGAATCAAGTAAGTAACAAGAAGACATCTGTGGTCTCTTGGTGCCACTGTTAAAAAGCGTTGGCGTTGCAGGCATGTATTCAAACTTAGAAATAAGTTCATAGAACTCAATCGCTTCCGTCACATTTTGCGATAAACCGCAAGCTACACGCATTAAGAAAAACTGCTCGCTCTCAACGGTGTTACGACTAATAGGGTCTTTTAAAAGATAACGATCATAAACCGTCTTTAAACCAAAGTACTCAAATAAACGAGACCGAGACGTGTTTATTGCAAGATTTAACTCACTTTGGTGTTTCGTCACAAAATTAAAAGTGGCCTCACCAATTAACCCAACAGAAAAACCATATTTAATGGAATCGCTAAATGTGTGAATGGCGAGCTGCCTCATTTCTCTCAAGATTTTCTCTGTCAAAAAACGAGCCGATACTTTTGAATACTCTGGTTGGTCATCCATAGACATTGCTGCCGAACGAATAATCAGGTCTTCTAAGTCATCATAATCAACACCTTGGTGTGACAATGAAGAAAATATTTTTGAAGCTAAGTGCTTGATATCCACATGAGGTATATCAGCACAGTGGTTGTCTATAATAGTAAGCAAGCTTTCTTCAGTCAGGAATAGCTCCTGAGATGGATGCTTGATCTTAATAGAATGTAATGGTGGTTTACTTGTTTTTAACTCTTGAATTGTCTGCAATGTACTGCTCTCATCTACCTGTTGTTGATCTTGTTGAAGCATTGTTTCCTCCCCTAAAAAAAATGCTCTGATTTTAGAGAAACAGAGTCCCATGGCACTAATTTGTGCAATTAGATGGATGAGTTTTATCTATTTCTTAACTTTGCGGGGCCCTTAACTTAAAGCGTATCTAGTGTCACGATCTCTGTCAACCACCAAATATAGTGTGTCGAGTTCATTCGCACTGATGAAAATAGATCATTATGAATAAAAACGCCCACTATCCATTTAGATCAGAAAACCTCTTTAGATTAAAAAACAAAAGGCCCGATGTTTTTAATCTAAAGAGGAAATAAAATGGTAACGGAAAAAAATTCCATTTGCCAAGTTATTTCAAACACATTTTTTTCCTACAAAAATAGCGGTCAAACAGGCTGTGGACATCCTGTGAATGGGGTTTTTTAATCCATGGTAAACACAGTCAAAAACGGAGTTATCCCCAAAGTGCTGTGGGTTAGATGTTGATGAGACTTGGATAACATTTATGTACGATTTCTAGGCTGCATGGTTAGTTCTTGCACCTTTGATTATTTAGAGGTAGCTTGCTGTCGTGGCTAAAGCACCCGTAGCTCAGCTGGATAGAGTATCTGACTACGAATCAGAGGGTCGGGCGTTCGAATCGCTCCGGGTGCGCCACCTATAATTTCTTCATAATCTAATGATATTTGAAAACACCAAGCCTTAAAACGCCCAGCTGTTTGTAACGGGTCCAGTCCACTCGCAAGCTCGCGGAGCCTGTTCGAATCGCTCCGGGTACGACGCCTCTAATTTCTCTCTCGTATCAATCCATGGTGGATAACCGCCGTAACTTCTTTAGCAGCAAGCATAATTTTTTTAAACCTTGCGGCGGTAAGAAGCACAGGTAATTTCACACTTAAATTAGCTCTGTAAGCAGATAGCGGAACAGCATTTTGCATAAAATATAAAAACATAATAATATACCATAAACCCTCATCTCACTTTTAAAAGGCTCAAATGCTAAAATTTGCTTTGATATTTGTACTTTTTTTGTCTTTTGTTTGTTGTAAGCACACAACACCATCAAAACTTACTGCTATATACGGAAAAGACAATCGAGTTGACCCATTCAAACATCACGACGCCCAGCTTCAGCAGCTTTCTAAAGCCATCGTTCTATTAACAAAGGACACATCAAAACCAGTAAAAAATGGGGGGTTTTGTTCGGGGGCAGTATTTTCTAAAAACAATCAAAGGCTTGTTTTAACAGCTGGGCACTGTTTAAAAGACCAGCAAGCCTGTGATCAGTCCTACTTTGTATTAAATTATGAAAACTCTCCGCAGCTAAACGCCGAAGATCAAGTGATTTTTAAGTGCAACGAACTATTAATATCTCAAGGGCAACCAGATTTTGCGTTGGCGTCTCTTGGGGAGATTGTATTTGGAGAAAAAAACGACGCTAAGCAAGCAGCTATAGAGCTTCGTTTTGCAAAAAACACAGCCGGACTACCTTTGGCGGTTATCGGCCACCCTGAAGGGGGTAAGAAAAAAATTGCCGATGACTGTCAAATTGGTCCCTCTAAAGGCTTCACATATACTCATAGATGCGACACCTTCAGCGGAAACTCTGGCTCACCTGTATTTGAATTAAATAGTTATCAATTAACTGGAATATTAGTCTCCGGGAGACAAGACAAAACATCTGTGATCAACGGACAGGATAGATATTATCAATTAGGCCATGAAGCATCAACAGACATTCGGGTTATTCAAGACCACATTACGCAAGTTTTTGAGTCCAAAACTAATTTCTCTGAAGTATTTTATTCTTTAGATAAAAGACTTTTTACATTTATGAATAGAGACTTGAAAATCGTTTGTAATGAAACCTTACCATTAGATATTTGCAAAGATGCTTTTAGTAGAGTCTTGTCTGTTTTAAACAAATACTATAAAACCCAAAGCTCCTTAGAAGAACTAGGTACTATTTATATTGAGAACACTTCATCTTTAGTTGAAAATCATTTTATAGATATTCCTTCAAATGCAAATGAAGAAGAAATTAACTCTTTCATCAGTTCTTGGATTAAAAAAAGAAAAAACATAGAACTATTGCTAACACTTGAAGTAGAATCTAAAGGAATAACTATTAAATGCGACGATGCGATAGAATACACGACGTGTAAAAAAACCACCGCCACTATCGTTAATGCTCTAGCCAAACTTGATCAAAACACCATAGATCAACTGCAGCTTAAATCTATCTATGTTGAGAACAAAACTAAATTAAATCCATCTGAAGCTTTGATATACATTAAAGAAGGCAGCGATACTCAAGAGATAATTGACTTGCTCAGTAAAAGAATTGAATTAATAAAAAACCCATTAGAGTCAATCGCTGAAAATGTTAACGTTTCTAAAGGAACAAACATTACTTCACACCAATTCACCCTAATGCATCAACGTTTAATTGAAGTCTTTAAAGACAACCCCCAATATGATCGTTTTAATTTAGATGTGAATACGATATATATCGAAAAGTTCACACAAATAAATAATCCTGGATTTATTGACTTGAAATATGATTTATCAATACCAGAAATTGAAGCCATTCTACGACAACGCCACGTTCCTCAATAATAAGTCTAAAACAAGACCTATTAACTATAGTGGCAGCTCACAATATGATTTAAATCGACTACTTTGCTTACAGGTTTTTCTTTCTTACACAAATCTGTGGCCATAGGGCATCTTGTATGAAAAGTACAACCAGATGGCGGGTTTATTGGAGATGGGATTTCTCCTTGAAGCTTAATGCGTTCTTTTTGTTTTCCCGGCTCAGGGTGTGGAATTGCCGACAACAACGCTTGCGTATATGGATGCTTAGGCGACGCATAAAGTTTTTCTGCTGGTGCTTTCTCTACAATTTTACCCAAATACATAACCGCGACTTCATCAGAAACATGCTGAACGACAGCTAGATCGTGGGCAATAAACAAAAAAGCAATTCCGAACTCTTTTTGTAAATCACTAATTAAGTTAAGCACCTGAGACTGAACCGAGACATCTAATGCTGACACAGGTTCATCAGCAATAATTAACTTAGGGTTTAAAGTTAATGCACGTGCAATAGAAATTCTTTGTCTTTGGCCACCACTAAATTCGTGTGGATACCGGTTAAGTTGAGCACTGCGAAGGCCCACGAAGTCAAAGAGCTCTCTAATTTTTTTATCTCGTTCAGTTGGCGTTCCAATTCTATGTGTATCAAGGGGTTCACGTAAAATATTATAAACGGTCATTCTTGGATTTAAAGAGGAGTAAGGGTCTTGAAAGATCATTTGAAAATCTCGACGCAGAGGCTTTAGCTCCTTACGCGAAGATGTAGAAATATCTTTACCATCAAAAAGCACTTGGCCAGCACTGGGCTCGTACAACCTGACAATGGTTCGACCCAGAGTTGATTTTCCGCAACCGGACTCACCAACAACACCCAAGGTCTTACCAGCCTCCAACTTAAATGAAACGTCATCGACTGCTTTTAAATTATTTACAACTCTTTGAAAAAAACCTCCCTTGATCGGAAAGTATTTTTTGAGTCCTTTAACTTCTAATAAACTCACTGAACACCTCTTAAAGAATCATAAGGATTAAAACAGGCAACGCCATCATGAAAAACGGGGATTTCTACTAAACATTTTTCGGAAGATTGGTGACAACGATCTGCAAACCTACATCCATCTGGAAGAGCCGTAAGGTCAGGGACAACACCTTCGATGGTTGGTAGTTTTGACAACTTCTTTTCTCTTACGACAGGAATAGAATCTAGTAAACCCCTTGTGTACGGGTGTTTTGGGCGTTCAAAAATCTCTTTAACGGTGCCTGATTCTATGATTTGACCACAATACATTACAATAACTCTGTCACAGGTTTCTGCAACAACCCCCATGTCATGAGTTATTAAAAGCATTGCCATGTTAAGCTCAGATTTTAACTGGTTAATTTCATCAAGAACCTGTGCTTGAGTTGTCACGTCCAACGCCGTTGTTGGCTCATCTGCTAAAAGCAATTTTGGGCCACAACTCAAAGCCATTCCAATCATAACCCGTTGACGCATGCCGCCAGAAAGCTGGTGAGGATATTCATTAATTCGTTTTTCTGGAGAGGGGATTCTTACACTTCTTAGCATCTCAATGCATTTTTCTTTTGCTTGTGAGCGTGAGAGTTTTTGGTGTTGACACAATACATCAACCATTTGAGTACCTACCTTAAAAACCGGATTCAATGCCGTCATAGGCTCTTGAAAGATCATAGATATTTCACTACCGCGAATTTTTCGGTACTCGGATTCTGGCAAGCCAATCAAATCTCGCCCAGATAACTTGATTGAACCAGACATGATTTTACCGGGAGGTGATGGAACCAAACCCAGCACTGACAGTGCTGACACCGACTTTCCGCTTCCAGACTCCCCCACCAAACCAACTGTCTCGCCCTCTTCAATAGAGAAGCTCACACCATTAATTGCTCTGGCGATGCCCTTGTCCGTTTTAAATTCAACCACTAAGTCTTTTACTTCTAATAAACTCATGCGGACACCTTCTTTGGATCAAGTGCGTCTTGCAGAGCATCAGAAAACATATTGAACGCGATCACCAAAATAAACAAAAACACCGAAGCAGCTAAGAAATTCTCAAAGATTCCTGCAGCGATTTCATCGGTTGATTCAGCAATCATCAAACCCCAACTGATGCCATCTTTTACACCCAGCCCTAAAAAACTAAGAATAACTTCAGACTTGATCGCAGCAACAAAACTCAATGAAGCTTGAACCAAAAGTATATGAGATGTATTTGGAAGAATGTGACGAAAAATAATTCTTGTTTTGGAAATACCGATCGTATGAGCAGCATCTACAAACTCTTGGTTTTTAAGCTTAATAACTTCCCCTCTTACAATTCTTCCTGTACCAGTCCAAAAAGTTGCAACCATAGCGATGTGCATTGCAAACGGGTTGTCTTGAAGAGCGAACGCAATCGCTGCAACAAATAAATAAAACGGGATACACTCAATGGTACTATAGATCCACAGCACCACTTCATCAATCCAAGTGCCAGAAAAGAAGCCTGCGATAGCACCTGCAATTGCACCGACGATAGTAGACATGATAGCAACGACCATCCCAACCTCAAATGCTGTTTTTGTACTAAAAATAGCTCTTTGAAAAATATCTTGGCCGTTAATGTTTGTTCCGAACCAATACGTCAAAGATGGAGTTTCTCTTCCTTCAGCCAAAAGCTCGTCCCACTCGGTAGCTACAAGCCCTGCCCAAACTAAAAGAGCTATGAAAAAATACACCAAAACAATCGCTAAGGCTGTAAGCCCTGCTTTATCTTTTAAGAATTTTCTGGTCGATTTCTTCCATAAGTTATCGCGTTTTTCAACAACCGCCACTATCAACACTCCCTCTAAGCCAAGCTAATACGCGGATCAACTGTTTTATATAAAATGTCCGTTAATGTTAAAACAACCACGTACATAATCGCCGTCATTACTACAACAGCTTTTAAAATAGGTTGATCGCCTGAAGTAATTGCATCAAACGTCACAAGCCCAACACCCGGAATCCCAAAATAAGACTCTATTAAAATACTACCGCCAATGATAATAAACGGCAGAGTAAATATGACACGGGTGATGATTGGTATCATACTGTTTTTTAAAATAGACTTAAAAAGCAGACGAAGAGGCGGGCAGCCATATGCCCTAGCAGTTCGCACATGATCACGAGTCATCTCTTCAACAAACACAGCCCGGTAAAACCTAGTATTATACCCAACCGCAACAAAGACCGTCGACATTGTGGGCACTGTTACGTATTTCATATAGTCCCAAATGCTATTGACTTCCCAACCCTGCACAGGAAACATATTAAGCCCGTAAGAAGAACAAAAGAGTACCTGAAAAGCAATAATAACCACCAGTAAGCTAATGCTCATTCCAACCACAGACCCAATCATAATAATTTTGTCTTGCCACTTCCCGCGGTTATAAGACGCTAAAAGTGCGAGAAAAATGGCGATAAGATTCCCAAACAAAAAACCAGGGATCGCCAATGCAACCGTAACAGGAACCGATTTCTTGAAAATTGAAATCACTCTTTCACCAGTAGAGTCTGAATGGCCAAAATCAAATTTCACGATCTCAGATAAGTAGTCTCCATATCTCGTGATAAACGGCTTATCGTAACCAAGCTCATGCCTAACTTCAGCAATTTCTTCTTTTGTTGGGTTCTTACCCAATAAATCATAGGTTTTATCGGGCCCAAAATAAACCATAAGAACGAAACTAATAAGTGTGACACCGAACATTAATGGGACGGAGTAGCAAAGTTTACGAGCGATAAAACTTATGGTTTCCAAAAATTCCGCCTATTTTTTTATGTCAGAGTATTTAAAAATATTGTTAATAATATCACGTTGTGGCCACATGATGGCGTTTTTATGCCACAAGTAAACACGTGTTCTTGAAAAAGAACTAACCGTTACGCAATCATCAATAATTATTTTATTCATTTTTTTGTAGAGCTCTGTTCTTTCCAACCCTGGCTGCATGGTGGATGCTGCCGCATACAACTTATCATATTGTGGGTTATCGTAGTTAGATGCATTTGATCCCGGTGATGCATTTGGCCCATAAAAAAGACCCAGAGTATTCTCAGCATCTGGGTAATCTAGGCCCCAACCCATTGGCACCAGCATGGTTTTTCTACGCTTAACATCTTTATTAAAGTCACCAAAAGTTGCATAGCCTTTAAATTTGATTTTCTTTTTGGGGTACCCGATTTTTGACATATTTCCACGAAAGTCTTCGAAAAACTGCCGTGTTCTCACACTAGATACACCCGGATAGATAATTGTTGGAAGGTTTTTAGCATTCCAGCCCGCGTCTTTTAAAAGTTTTTTTGCACCTACAATATCAAGCTTCACAGAATCATTAGGTAATGTCTTGTCAAAACCATCGACAATCGGCGGAATAAAACCCGGATACGCATCGCCAATACCTAAATAAAACTTATCAATTCTTTTTCTCCAATTGACAGCCTTACGAACTGCACAACGAAGTGCTTTGTTTTTTTCAGCAATCTTAGGGTTAGGGTGATAACCAAGTTTTTTATTATCCATATTAAAATGATTATAAACCAAACCAGCTTCGCGACCGACCCTGAAATTATATTTTGCAGCAAACTTCTTTTTGAGCTTAACAGGGTGTTTTGTCTCTAAGACCTCAGATATCTGCTGATTTTGTAACATCGTCCAAACGATTTCATTACCTTTTGTAAATGAATTCCATCGTGCAACAAGTTCTTTTACCCAATTCACTTCTACTCGGTCCACAAACGGCATTGTTTTTCCGTTTAGGTTAGCAATTCCACTTGCACCATGAATCTTTGGGTCATAACCCTCTTCTTTTGCATTAAATTTTTTGCCGACATAGTTTTTGTTACGCTCTAACACTGTTTTTTTACTAGTATGACTCGCAACATAAAACGGGCCTGAGCCTACTGGCTTAATAGACAACTCTCTTCCATATTTTTTCACAGACTCCTCAGGAACTACCGAAGAAAAGCCCATTGCAAATGTGTAGATAAGCTGTGGATATGGTTTTACGAGTTTAATTTGAATGGTGTATTTATCTAAAGCTTGTAGGCCTTCTACTTTTTTCCCGTATTTTGCTCCGGATTTTTTCCATTTATCTATTCCTAAAATCTTGCCTTTCCAGAGCCAAGAGCCTTGAGATCTGTTTTTTGGATCAAAGTGCCTTTTAATGGAGTAGATAAAGTCTTGTGCAACTACTTCACGGCCTTTACCATTTTTGAAGCATGCATCATCTTTGTATTTTACACCTTTGCGAATTTTGATCGTGTAGGTCAATCCGTCCTTACTCACAACTGGCATTGCTTCTGCAAGGTTTGTTTTTAACTCGTACGGTACTTTTAAGTATTTATACTCGTAAAGAGTATGATAAACCGCAGTAGTAATTTTATTGGCATAAATTGTCGCACTTTGAACAGGATCAAAATTTGAAGGGGCACCATCTTCTGAGTATTTTAAAACTTTTTTTGCAAAGGCTTTTGGTTCAACAATAAAAACGGTTAATACTGTCAACATGATAGCTCTAAAATGCATAGGTTTTATCTCCGTTTGTGTAAGATTTCTCTGGTTGACCTTAAAAGAATCACCAAAAAAAATCAATTAATATAACAAAATCGGTCATTTAGACTATTTACAACAGCCCTTGCCGCTGGACTAATTCACGCCACTCAGTTAACTTGAACCAGAGATAACTAGCTGAAATGCTTTATATGATGAGGTGAGTAAATGCTACTTCGCAAAAAACAGTTACTACTTCTGTTCGTTATATTATTTTCTTATATTTTCGTATTTTTGCCTATTTTTCACGCACGAAGTATGACTATATTTACAGACTCTATTGAACCAAGAAAAAAACTTCGCGACATGGCTTTTATAGACAAGGCGTCAGCACTATTTTTTGGCGTTTCCTTTGGAAAACCCAAAAAAGATAAACCTAAGCCGAGTCATTATAGTGAAATTAATTTTACAGGGTATAATGGTTTCAAACTATCTGCATGGACGTCTGATCTAAACAAACCAAAGCAAGCTTTGTTGCTACACGGTTATATCGGCGAAAAAAGCGACCTCATCGAAGAAGCTGCAGCATATGAGAAAATGGGTTACGGGGTAACTCTTTTAGATTTTTTTGGCAGTGGAGACTCAGAAGGTAGTTTTACAACCATAGGTTTTCATGAATCATACGATGTTCATGCCGCTGTAAATATGATTCGCTCAGTTAATAAAGACGCAGAACTAGAAGTCTATGCCGTTTCGTTAGGGGCGTCTGCTTTATTAAAAGCAAACCATGATCAGAAATTAGATGTTGATCGTGTCGTACTAGAAACTCCTTTTGCATCTATGAAAGGAACTATCTGCAACCGTATAAAAATCCTAAAAGCACCTTGTTTTCCCGGCGCTGCTGTTCTTACATGGTGGGGAGGCATCATTCACGGGTTTGACTCCCTCAACTACAAGCCCTATATACTTGCAAAAAACCTGCATGTCCCCGCCCTTATCTTTGCAGCTGAAAACGATGAACGTGCTCCTGTTGAAGACTCTCATCAAATTCTAAATAATATTTCTGGCACCAAAAAATTAGTCATATTCAAAGACGCAAGACATCAATCTCTTTATTCAGTTGACGATAAAAACTGGACTCAAAGCATCCTCGATTTTCACCGTTAATTTTTGTTAAAGCCTTAAGAGGCAAGATCAAAATCCTCAGGATGAAAATTTTCTGCAAGACTTCTTATGTTTTTTAACCAATCCGTCATTTCGACAGAGGTTTCACAGCTAGTCTTAAAAAATTTTTGAATCGTATTTGGTTCTAACTGATTTTGAATAGCAAGAGTGTATAAGCTCACTCCATACATTGTTCCTATTCGTTTTGCCAACTCTCCATATACATCATGATCAAATGAAACTATCTTTGATGGAAGTTTGCCAATTTTTGATTTCTGTTTCAAAAGCCAACTATCAAAAAGCAGTATGTTTTTAGCGATATCTCTAAACTCTGCAGCCCTTCCCTTTAGCCTCTTGCCCTTGATTGACTCAACAAAACCGCGGTAACTGACAAGACGCTGGAATTTTTGTTTAGGGTTCAAAACCCTTGATGCCAAAACCCCCGCCGCACTTTTCATAACTCTGTAATAAAAATGATAGGCTTCATCTTTTGAAGTTGTTGTATAAGACGACGATAACGAGAACAGGAGCTGACCTATGATTTCTGATAAATTGTTGATACTCATTTTTGACATCAAAATAGTATTAGCCACCTCGACAAAATAAAAACCATCTCTTTCAGAACGAACAATGGCTCTTTCTGCCCAACTACTCCCCTTAAACAGCTCGTTTGGGATGGATTGTAAAAAAGCTGAATCGGGAGCGTAATACATATTAAAACGAGACAATGCATCATTGCCGTGGTTGAGTTTTAAAAAAGAATTTAAATTACTTGCAAGCGAAAAAACTTGATGGTCTGCATCAAACCCTTCATCCACAATAATTTCATCCCACTGACTTTCCTCAGACAGCTCAAGAAACTGACTCATCCTCATTTCTTCCCACATAACAAATGAACGCCACTTCAACCATGGGGGTGCATTTAGAACACAGATTTTATCTTCAGCCATTTGAATAAATTGTGTATTCTTTTCAGAAATAGACGCGATTTCAAAATAGTACTCATCAATATTGCTAAAAACCCTTAATACGTTTTCTGACGATACCCCAGAATGAATGAGCTCTTTTATTAAACGATTGTCTGCAAGATGAAACTCGCCTATCAAACAAAACAAATGATCATGAGATAACCCAGAAATGATTTTCGCTGCATGTTCATCTCTTGATTGTATATCGTCTCTGCCCGCATTTTCACTATTCATCCCATAAACAGGAATTCCATGTTCCATTGCAAATTCAAAAATGGGGAGAAAATGCTTCCACGCAAAGCCCCAGTTTTGCTCATAGTTTATCTCCAGAAGAAACTCCTCCGTTGAGATCTCTCTAGACATAAACCTATCTAAAACAACTTGGTCGCAACTTCGAACCATTTCCATGCATATGCCAACATCAAGCCCGGCATCTGATTGCACGGCATCTCTTAGCACTCTAAGAAAACCCCGCTGCGACTGTTTTAAGGCGTGAAAATCCCCATAAAGAATAATTGCTGAATCCAGCACCTTCGCAGTAGCCAACTCAACATCAATTTGTTTAAATTTCTTTGGCACAGACTCTTTATAATCTTTAGCATATTGCCAAATCGTAGAATTTTCATCACCCATATAAGGCATTGCATCTTCCATCGCCTTTCTAAAAAGATGCTTCTGTAGCTCTTTAAAGTGATTTGAAACATGCTTAAGCAATTGATCTACTTTCTTGAAACCAAATATTGCCCTAATGGGCTTTTCTTTTTGGAGTCATGTTGTGGGTATACAAATGAACAAGAAATCTTGTTTAAGTCTTTAAAATATGGGTCCTTAAAAACAGATTGAATTGCGTTTTTGCACGCCTCTTCTCTTTGCTTTTTTTCCATTTTTTTATGGAGCAATAAGTAGGTATTTAAAATCAAGCCTTCTTTTGTTGCTCCAGCATCTTGGTGAACAAACTTATCCTTCTTATTATGCTTAATAAGAGCTGTGTGAACTTCTTTTAATTCTTCAGACTTTAATGCCTTCCTTAAAGACTTATGAAGCTCACCTTGAATATATCGTGAATTTTTAGCCAGTCTATACGCCATATCTGCAAATAAATATCTTTTTAATAAGCTCGGGTTTTTTTGCTTGTCTAGAAATTCTTCATTATACTTTTCTGGATTTACCCCCCCGCTTGTCCAAGGGTAGTCATGCCAAAGAGAAATCTTCCATTCGCCCTTGTCTTTTGTGAGGTGCAAAATGATATGAACTATTTCTTTTTTTCCAGCTGCCTGCATCCAAAGAACAACCTGTGGGTCTTGACCAAAAAGAGGGATGATCGTTGCGGCACCGTTTTCACAATCAATTGGCAGAGCCTCGCCATCGGTATTTAACGCATAAATTCGCATATAACTATAATCTGCTTTGCCTCCCACCTGAGTGGCAATGCGTTGAAATTGAGACCTAATTCTAGAAATAGCTCTATGAAGTCTTGAGTGAAAAAGAGGCTGAAACCTTAGGGCTGATTTGTTTTCAAAACTTTGAAGAATCCTATCAATGGTGTCTTGTAATTTTAAGGGATCTTTTTCAAGTTTTCCTGCATGGTGTTTTGATATCAAGAAACAATTCTTTTCTGCAAATGACATCTCTGTCCAAACAAAAATAAACATGATGATAACGGCAAAACGAATCACTCTTCCCCCCTCCACACAAATCTCATCAACCAGCATGAAAATAGTTTGATCTCAATCTAATATTAAGACGGATGTCTATCTAAATTTTAGCTCTTTGCGGACAAGAATACTAGTAAGGGCTTATTTATTTTGTGTTTTCATTTTTAGCAAAAACCGAAGAAATAGCCTGTGAAATCAACTTATGGGACGCTGATGTGCTAGGCTTATGAATCAAACAAATATCATCATGGAAAGACAAGTCTTCTAAAACTACGTGCAAACGTTTTCTTTGATCTTTTGTGAGAACCCTGCTCGGAAGAACCGAAACACCGCACTTTTGTGAAGCAAGCCTTGCGGCTAAATCTAAACTTGTGGAAGAGACCACTCTTTTAAAAACAATTCCTTTCTTGTCGCACTTCGTCAGTAAGTCTTTTGACTGAATAAGATCAGGATTGCAAATCAAAACCTGTTCTCCAAGCTTGGCTTCATCTTCAATCTTTTCATGGAACCAGAAGTTCACTGTGTCTGTTTCTAGTTTTCGAATAACGAGATCAGGATGCCTTGATGGATTGATTACAATGCCATAATCTATTTTTCCAGAAATTACAGCGTCTGTTACTTTTCTTGAAAGGTTTTCATGGTGGATATCTATATGTAGTTTCGGGTGGTCTTTAAGTATTTTAGGTAAGAAGAACGGCATTGTGTAGTTTGCAACTGCTGGATGAGCCCCAATTGTAAAATACCCGCCCACTTCATCGTGATTATTTTTGACGTCTGATTTAAGATCTTGCCACTGACGAATTAATGAACCGGCTTGCTCTAAAACGATTTTACCAGTGGGTGTTAATGTCACTCCACTGTTTTTTCGATCCAGTAACCGAGCATCTAAGCTGTCTTCAAGTCTTTTTAAGGCGACGCTCATTGCTGGCTGGCTAATGGCAACCCTTGCAGCTGCACGTGAAATGTTACCAACTGTTGCCACTTCGATAAAGTACCGTAAATCGTCCATACTTGGAAACATAGAACACTCCTTAACTCTACTATGGCTTAAACTGTATCACGTATCTAAGCGAACCAGTAGTTCATGCTATTTTGCAACACAACTTCCACAGCCAGATTTATCTTCACCTACTGTTTTTAACTCCCAGTTACCAAACTCTTCGTTTACTCTATCTATCGCAGATGACAGTTCATGAAACTCTTGCGTATAAAGCTCTTTTAAAATCTTCGTTTCTAAGCAATACGCATTATAAATATAGCGTTCGTGAGTTGGATCAAAAATCAAACTAACGCCGGCTTGTCTTGTTCTAAAAACAAACGCCTGATCCATATAATTGTCTTGTGTTAACATTTCTAAATATTCCTATAACTATCTACAACAATAGTGACTCTATAACCTTTGGAAGCAACACGCATTCTTTCGCAAACACCTTAGCAGCTAAGGTTTGAGCGTCATCGTGAGGCTCAACGGGGACTTTGATCTGAGCTAAGACCTTTCCTTGATCATACTCATTATTTACCATATGCACGGTTGCACCTGAATGCTTGTCGCCAGACTTAATGACTGCTTCGTGGACTTTCATACCATAAAACCCTTTGCCACCATATTTTGGTAGTAACGAGGGGTGAATATTGATCATTTTATCTTTAAAATTTTCAAGCACTGGAAATTTAACTAAGAAACCTGCCAAAACAATGAGCTTAATCCCTTGATCAAAAAGCTGTTGGTTGATTTCATGGGTGAAGCCCTCATCAAAAGACGAAACCATTACCGTTTTGATTTTATTTTCTTTTGCGATCGCCACCGCTTTGCAGTTTTTTTTATTTGAGATAACGCACGCAACCTTAAAGCTCTTTCGGCCTAATAGGTTAACAAGAGACCGCCCTGAACCTGAAGCCGCTACTGCTATTTTAGGTAGAGAAAACATGCTCTGACTTCCAATCTAGTGATCTTGCAAATGCATCAGCAGGCATTGATTTTTTTCCCGCTGGTTTTACGGTGATTAACTCTAAGGACCCTTCCCCACACCCAACATATAGCTTTTTTTGAGCTTTATCATAAAAGAGCTTCCCAGATTCAAGCTCTAAGCTAGCAGGCAAACAATCATCAATTGCAATTCTTCGGTCTCCTAAAAACCCAAAACTTCCCGGCCAACCAAAAAACGCCCTAAAACGATGATGTATGACATCGGCGGGTGAAGCCCAGTCGACTCTCGCCATTTCTTTTTTGATTTTTTTACAGTGGCTTATTTCGTCTTCATTTTGAGGCGTCGCCCCACTAAAGTCTTTATGGATTTTCGGTAAGCTCGCCTCAAAAAGTTTGGCTCCTTCTAAAAAGAGTCTTTCCATCAGCTCTATTTGGTTTTCGTTTTTTCCAATGGTGCTTTTTGATTGAGAAATAATAGGTCCAGCATCTAATGCACGAACGGTGTGAAGCAAACTAATACCTGTTTCTTTGTCACCGTTAAACAGTGCTGTTTGAACCGGGGTTGCACCACGGTATTTCGGCAATAAAGAAGGGTGTAAATTTGCAGTGGTAATAGTCGGCAGTTCTAAGAAACTTTTTTTAAGGATTTGGCCATAAGCAGCTGTCAGGAAAACATCTACTTTCCAAGATCTCAGAATATCAATGCTATCAGATGCACTTACATTTTCAAACGCTTGTAGGTTTAAGTTGTTCTTTGCTGCGTAGTCTGCAACTGGAGTTGGGGTTAGGGTTTTCTTGCGACCTGCTGGCCTGGGAGGTTGTGTTACTACTCCCACTAAGTCGAGCTCACTAGAACTATTTAGATAATCTAATGCTTTCACCACCACATTTGGTGAACCTAAAAAACAAACTCGCAAATCATCTCCCTACAAGCTTTTGCCATAAAAAGATAACAACTCTGAATGCACACTCCTAAAGAAAAAGCCCATGTGATTAAACCTCTGGCACAAACAAGCAAACCCACATGGATATTACTTTCGAGTTTAAACTTCATATCTACTTATGATACCAAACTTAACAACGTGTTTTTGTGGAGTAAACTAGATGAACCAAAGTATTGTCTTATCTTTAGATTTGGGCACAACAGGCTCTACGGCTGTGCTTGTAGATTTTAAAAGTTCACCAAAAATCATTGGAAAACACAACGCTGAATACCCTCAACACTTTCCAAAAGAAGGCTGGGTGGAACACGACGTTGATGAAATCTGGCAATCTATGTCCACCGCCATCAAAAACGTTTTGAAAACCTCAAGCATTTCCACCAAAAAAATTAAATCTATCGGCATCACAAACCAAAGAGAGACGGTTGTTGCCGTTGATAAAAAAACATTAAAACCATATGGGAAAGCAATCGTCTGGCAATGCCGAAGAACTACGGGTTTTTGCAACGCCATTAAAAAAGACCCTGAACTTACAAACTATATTCACAAAAATACTGGGCTTGTTGTAGACCCCTATTTTAGTGGTAGCAAAATTAAATGGCTTATAGAACACCACAACTTGCAATCAAAAGTAAAAGCTGGCGACGTCATGTTTTTAACAATGGACGCTTACTTACTTGCTAAATTAACACGTGGAAAATCCATCTTCACCGAAGCCAGCAACGCATCAAGAACGATGCTTATGAATATCAAGACGGGTGCGTATGACTCTAAATTATTAGAGCTTTTTGGCATTAGCAACCAAGACTGTTTGCCGCCTATCAAAGACTCTAGCGGGCATTTTGGGTCTACAGAAGACCTTGGTTTTCTACCTTCTGGTATTCCTATTACTGGAATGTTAGGTGACCAACAAGCCGCACTTGCTGGACAGGGTTGCTACAAAGAAAATCAAGCAAAATGTACTTATGGAACTGGAGCTTTTATTCTTGTTAACTGCGGGCAATCTTTCAAGACCCCTCCAAAGGGACTTCTGAATACTATTGCTTGGAAAATTGACGGCAAACTCACCTACGCAGTAGAGGGTTCTTGTTTTGTTGCAGGTTCTGCCGTTCAATATGTTCGAGATCAATTAAGTTGGATCAACAGTTCCGGTGAATCTGAACAAAAAGCATCGAATGATTTTGCAGCACCCCAAGTTATTTTTATTCCAGCACTAGCTGGCCTTGGCTCACCCTATTGGAACCCACAAGCTCGCGGAGCTTTTTTGGGTTTATCAAGAGGCACGGATCAACCGGTTTTGATGAGAGCCGTTCTTGAGGGAATCGCTTTTCAGGTGAATGATCTACTAAGCTCAATCAATGAATCGGGGATAACCGCCCAAGAACTCGCTGTGGATGGAGGTGCTGCAGCAAACAACATACTGATGCAGGTTCAGGCTGATTTTAGTGGCATCAAAATCAGAAGACCAAAAGCCCTTGAGTCTACAGCTCTTGGAGCCGCAATCTTTGCAGCACTAGGTTCGGGCCTCATTCAAGACTTGTCGGAAGTCTCAAAAAAACTAGACCTAGATCAAGAGTTCCTGCCTAATAAAGAGGCGTCCTACGCTGTTTCAAGACAAAAACAACTAGACGCTTGGAAGCTAGGAGTTCAAGCTGTATCGATATTCTCTCAACGTGAGAATGGATAACCGTTTTTAAAAAAGCAAGTATGTGGAGTTAGTGTTCATGATCTTAAAAAATAAAAAAGGCGTCATCATGGGTGTTGCCAATCAGTTTTCAATTGCGACAGGTATTGCCAAAGCCGCTGCCGAACAAGGTGCGGAAATTGTCTATTCACACCTTCCTGACACAACCGGAAAAATGCTTAAACGAGTAAGCAGAGCTGTTGATGGTTTATCGCCCAAGGGTATTCACCCATGTGATGTTACATCAGACGAGTCTATTCAAACTTTTTTTAAGCAAGCTGCAAATGACCTAGGCGACATAGATTTTGTTGTTCATTCGATCGCGTTTGGAGACACCAAAGATATTAAGTGCCCTACGGTTGAGTGTAGTAGAGCTGGGTTTGCTCAAGCGATGGATATTAGCTGTTACAGTTATATAGCTGTTTGTAACGAAGCACAAAAATACATGCCTAACGGTGGAAGCACCATCAGTCTTTCTTATTACGGAGGAGAGAAAGTAGTGCCCGGGTATAATATGATGGGAATCTGTAAGTCAGCCCTTGAGATGACAACACGTTATCTCTCCCACGACCTTGGACCAAAAAAAATCCGAGCTAACTGCATCAGTGCCGGCCCTATTAAATCCTTATCCGCATCTGCAATTTCTGACTTCAGTAAGATGATCGATCAATATGAACAAAATGCACCGCTTCGACGCGGGGTGACACAAGACGATGTCGGTCAGGTAGCTAGTTTTTTGTTGAGTGATCTTTCTAGTTCTATCACTGGTGAAACCTTGCACGTAGATGCTGGTTACCATGTTATGGGATACTTTGACTCGGAAGCTTAAGCCTCCGGTCAAAAACCCGCTATTTTACAAATTTAAGAATTTACAGTTGTCTTAGGCTTATAGTTTTCAGGTGCCGGAACTTTCATTCCCATCGCCTGAAATTCATTTATTTTATTTCTTAGCGTTCTCAAGCTAATCCCAAGAGTCTTTGCACTGTGTGTACGGTTGCCTTTATGGTACTTGAGAGTTTCAATAATAAAATGCGTCTCAACATCTCTCAACTTAAGACCAATCGGTAAACTCTTGATCCACCCTCTTCTTTCTTCAACTGGTAGACGAATCATTTCTGGCTCAATTACTTTTGCGTCTTGCCACTGGGTAATCGTTTTTTGAATCACCTCAGAAAATTGCTTTAGGTTGCCAGGCCAACTGTAGTTCATAATACGTTTCATCGCTTCATCAGAAAATCTAACTTGGTGGTTGCCACCTGTTGCAAGGTTTGCAAAATAGTCCGTCAAGAAAGGTACGTCTTCTAATCGTTCTCTTAGAGCTGGGATTTTTACTTTAATAACATTTAATCTATAAAACAAAGACTTCTCAAACATTCCCTTAGCCACAAGCTCGGCTAAGTTTGTTGCTGAAGTTGAAATAATTCTAGTATGTCTTGGCAGAATTGTGGTTTCAGAGTTATCGTCAAAAAACTGCTCAAACACTTGCTGGATATGTTTATCAATTTTTCCAACCTCAGAGATGAGAAGCGTACCACCACCTGCATCAAAAAGTTGTTTGATGAGCCTGTAAATTTCTTCGTTTTGATGCCAAATACTTCCTGTGATTCTTGCGTCTACTAACCTTAGTGAATTTAATTGATCTGCAGACAAACTAATGAAAGGCCTAGTTCTGTTCTCAGAGTATTGATGCATGTACTGTGCTAGTAAATTTTTTCCAACAGCGTCTTCACCGTAAATTGTTACCGGCACTTTTACGCTGGCTACTTGTTTCGCTGTTTGAAGTGCACGAGCAAGAACTTCCGATTGAGTATTTATCAGAACAGGAAAGTTTTTGCCGTCTCTTGATTTTACATAATCTAGATACTGCTGACTGCCAGAGTTATTACTGGATGGATGGATAGCATCTGCTGCATTCGATCTGGAGTTTTGACTCATGAGAAACCTCTATAAAAACAAGTTGTTAAAACAAAAAACTGACGCTCGAAGAAATTGACCAGAGAGCTCACGTACCGCAGGGGAATCCAGTGATGTTCAGTTACCAAAAAAGTTGAAGATGGACTTCTTGTGTTCTTGTAATTAAGCAAGGAGTGTGCCAAATTTTATCTAGGTGATTTTTAACTCTAAATTTTTTTACCGCCAAAAAATTGCCTTGTTTGCTACTTATTTTCGTCATTAGATTGACGAAATAGCGACAGCCGCTTGACGGTTTGTTTTAAAAAATAAAAAAGGAACTTTTAAAGTTTGAAAAACATCATACAAAAAATCAAGGATATGAAGAACAAACGCATCATTGTGCTTGGTGATATTATTTTAGATGAATATTTAGTTGGGCAAGTAAAGAGAATTTCACCAGAAGCTCCAGTCCCTGTTCACTCCGTAGAGTCTGAGTACCAACGTGTTGGAGGGGCAGCAAATGTCGCAGCAAATATCAAAACACTCGGAGGAGAACCTGTGTTGATCGGCTGTGTTGGCACGGACTTTTCAGCTCAAAAAGTCAGAGGCAATCTTAAAGAAATTGGGGTTTCAACTGAGTACCTTAGCTCATTTGATGGCTTTATGACGCCAACAAAAATACGCATCACCACTAAGCACCAACAACTCATTCGTTTAGATCACGAACAACCCATAAAGTTTCCCAAAAAAGTTTATGATGAACTTTTTGAAACCATCAAAAGCGTTCAATCAAGCTGCTTGATTATTAGCGACTACGCAAAAGGCTTATTTACTCCAGAGTTTTTAAAGAAAATATTAAAACACGCAAAAGATAATAACGTTTTTGTCATTGTAGATCCCAAGGACAAAAACTTTGAAATGTACACTGGTGCAAACTTGGTTACTCCAAACCTAAAGGAAGCTTGTGAAGCAGCTAATATTGAATACGACCCTAACACCAAGAGTTTCGATAACATCACTGATGTACTTCACTCCAAGTTCAACATAGAAAACTTGTTAGTCACCCTTGGCTCTGATGGAATGATTCTCAGCAAAAAAAACAACACACCCCACATACGAGAAAAGTCTAAAGCACAAGAGGTTTACGATGTTTCTGGTGCAGGCGATACCGTTGTCGCTTCTGCGGCTATCGCTTACCTTGCAACAAACGACCTGACAAAAGCAATTAAATTTGCCAACCATGCTGCTGCTATATCTGTTAGTAAATGGGGGACCTACGCGGTGACTGCTGACGACATCCTTAAAGCAGAGTCTCTTTCCAACAAACAAAAAATCTACTCTACCGACGAACTCTCTAAACGAACTGCAAAACTGAGTGATGTGGTATTTACTAACGGATGTTTTGATCTTTTGCACCGTGGCCATCTTGAGTACCTAAAAGAAGCAAAGTCTCTGGGAAAGCACCTAGTAGTTGCACTAAACTCCGATGACTCCATTAAAAGACTCAAAGGCTTGCAAAGACCTATAAACCCCTTAAAAGATCGACTAGAGATGATGGCCGCTCTTTCATTTGTAGATTTTGTGACTTGGTTTGAAGAAGACACTCCTCTAAATACTATTAAAGCGATTACACCTAATACTCTCGTTAAAGGTGGCGACTGGAAACCAAAAGACATTGTGGGCTCAGATCACGTCATCGAAAATGGCGGAAAAGTACAAAGCCTTCAATTTATGGACGGTTATTCTTCAACTTCTATTATTGAAAAAATACTAAGCCATGCAAAACTTTGATATTTACGGCAACGGTGCTGTAGGAAATGCTGTTGCTTATTTTTTGAAAAATTATCCCTGTAATCTTCACAGTAAAACCTCAAAACTACAAGACATAAGCATCCATGGAAAACTATATCCCCTTAAAAAGCACACTTCTAAAAACAGCCTGCACATCGTCTGCACCAAAGCTTTTAGTGTTACCGGTTGTATTGATAAAATACTCAAAAACAACACAAACCCAGAGATTCTCGTGCTTAGCAACGGCTACCTAAACCATCAATTAAAACCATATAAAAACATACATCGTGGAGTTGTTTTATTTGGAGTAAGTCAATCAAACGATACTTATAACATTATCAGCAAAAACCCTGTCATTAAGATTTTTGATTCCTTGGCCGATTTATTAATAACTCTCCCCTCTGTTTTTAGTTCTGAAAAAAACTGTGGATTTCTTGGGGAAAAGTTTTTTTTCAATGTTATTTTGAACACTTTGTGTAGTGCATATCAACTCCAACATAATGAACTTGTAAGAATAATACCAAAGACATTGTTAAAGGTTTCAAAAGAAGCGTTTGAACTCACAAAGAAACTGCACCCTGATTTTCAACAACCTAAGAGTGTCATGTTTAAAAGACTTGATGCTTTAATAGACTCTGTGTCTAAAAACCAAAACTCCATGTATACAGATTTCATAAAAAAAAGACCCTCTGAAAGGTCTTATTTAAGCGGCATGTCCGTTGGCTTGCAAGGCTTTGAGACCTTAAAGGCCTTAGACAACGTGATTCATTCAACTGAAAGATCCACTATATAACCTTGGTGTTTTCTCCAGTTAAAAACCTCGTTTTCAAAAATAAGGTATTGCCCCTTTACGCCCTTTAACACTTTTTTAATTTCTGGATTCTTGTCTAAACCGATGGATTTTATTTTTTCGGGATAAGATTTTACGGGATATGAAATCCCAATTAGGTCTTCATCACAGAAATCAAAATCCACTCCATCCGGCAGAAGTTCTTCTGTTTCTTCAGCCAGTGATTTAAGATCTAAGCCCTCTGCAGATCCTGACAGCATTTTTCGCCAGTTTGTTTTATCGTTCATCTGAGCACTTATGGTTTTTTCAATGAAGCCGGCTGATTTTCTGTCTTTTGTTTTGAGCCACGGCAGAGCCTGTGTCGCACCTTGATCAATCCATCTATGGGGGGTATTTGCACGGCGTGTTACACCAACCTTTAACCCAGAGGTGTTTGCAAGATAGACCACGTGCTCTTTGAAGCAATGAGCTAACCCCCACTCAGGTTCGCGGCAAGTCCCTTTATGATAATGACAAGTCTCAGGCTTCATAATGCACATGTCACATCTGGCAAGGCTTTGAAGGCATCCAAAACAATAGCCCTGACCGTATGATTTCTTGATTTTTTTGTTGCAACCTAAGCAGTGAATGAGTGCATTAAATTTTAGAGTGAGCTCATGACCCACCCAGTCATTAACGCTGACTTCAGAGTCAACGTTGGTAATAGAGTATTTTGCGAGGCCATTTTCTCCCAAGCTTGTTGTTAACTTTGACATTGAGTGGTTAGAGATTATCATAAGTTCTTAATCAACCCCTCTAACAAACTTAAGTTATCGCCGGAGGTTATAAATCGGCCGTTTAAATAAAACGAAGGCGTCGCAATAACATTTAGTTTTTTTGCTTCTTTCATTGAGTTCTTAACAAACTCCTCGGTTTTTTTATCACGGTAACAAGTTGTTAAGTCTTCTGTTTTTATTCCTGTTTTTTTCGCTAGAACATCTGTTGTTAGTTGAGAATATTTTCCTTGATTCTCATACACATGTTTTGAATATTCCCAAAATTTATTACTTTGATGAGCACAAAACCCAAGCTTGGCTAAGCGTTTTCCTTGATAAGAGTTATCGCGATGAAAGTACTTATAAACAAACCTCACTTTATCTTTATTTCTAGCGTAAAACCCCTCAACCTCACCGAATGCACTACGGCAAATCGGGCAAGTAAAATCTGCATATTCTACCACTGTTAACCTACCGTCACCCTTGACTGGATAACCTTCCTCTTTAATCTTAAAGAGAGGTGACAGTGGCGGTTTTATAGCAAGCTGGATGTTTTTTTGGCTACTAAGTTCTTCTAATCTATTAGATTTTAGTTTTTGAATTTTACTTTGTACATACATCTTCTCTAGCTGTTTTTTTATAGTATTAAACTCATAAGGTATTTTTGCTTTATTTTTTTGATAATAGTTTTTGAGTTCAAGATCGGAAATATCCTTGTCGGCATTTTCTATTTTTTGTTTTAAAGCCTTATTAGACTTAAGGTCATCATTTATAATTTGCTTGCTGACAATCTCTAAGAGATCTTCATAGCGTTTTTTTTCTATCTGAAACGCTTCATACTGAAGCTCGCTAGACAGGTCTTCTAGTTTGTAAGTTTTCCCTCCCGACCTGTACAACTCATTTTCTTCTGGCAGCTCATGAACACAACCAACCAAGAACAATATTGTTAGTAATTTTATTATACGCATCATAACCTCAAAGCTTAATGTTTTCATCTAATCGAGCTTGCTCATATAATACTTTTGCATAAAGTTTTTTAAGATCAAAGATGTTTTGTTGGTAATTCAGCTCAGACGTTGAAAGCCCGGTAATTGCCTGTAAAAAATCCAAAAAAGACACCCTGCCATTACGATACCCTTTTTCAATCACAGAAAAAGATTTCTTCTCCGACATGTAGATCTCGCGACTCAACTGCAAGCTTTCTTTCTCTAACTGGTATTGTGACAAAAGCTGCTCTTGCTGTTCTATGACGCCGGCATAGATGTTTTTTCTTTTTAGCTCGGCAACAGCAAATTGTTTTTTTGCTATCTTATAGTTCCTAAACGTTTTGCCTGTGTCCCAAATAGTATAGTTTAACTTTAATCCCACCACCCACTCTAAACGGTCTTTGCGGTGTATTTTATTGCCCGTAAAAAGATAGTCCTCCGCCCCATATTGCACACCAGCATCAAGTGTAATCTCAGGAAAAACTGGCTTTTTCTTTAGTTTCACATCTAAATTTTCAATTTTTGCATTGATTTTTTGGCTTTTAAAAAGATATGAACTTTCGGGATTGAGCTTTATTTCTCTAGTAACAAAACCTCCGAGCACTTCTTGGCTCTTTGTATCTATGCTTAAGATTTTATTTGCAGGCATTCCAATTAAGTTTTTAATTTTGATTTTTGACAATCTGATACCCTGCATAACCCTTTTAACTTTCAGGCTTGCTTGTTTGTACTCAGAAGAAAACCTTAAATAATCCTGTTTTCTTTTGATGCCGGCATAATAATTTGATTTCGTGCTTTTATATTTTTTTTGTAAAATCTCTTCATTGCGTTTTGAAATTTCTAAATTCTTTTTGAGCAATACGTGGTCAAAATACCCCTCTATAACTTCCAAGAGAATTTCAGCTTTAGCCTGCTGAGCGTTTATATACGCTTTTTCTTTTGAAAGTTTTGCTTTTTGATAACCAAGATAATTTTTTCCGTCATTATAAAGGGTCTCTGATAGAGTCAACCCAAATCGACTTTGCCAATCATCTTGAACGTCTGTAGTAGGAACGCCACCATAGCCATGAAAAGACTCTAAGTTTAATTTTGGAAGAAACTCTGCAAAACTATTTGTTTTTTCTAGACTAGCAATCTCTTGTTCTACTAATGCCCCACCTACTTCTTCAGAGTGCGTGATTGCATAGTGCATTAACTTTTTTAAATTAAGAAGATGAGAGTCGGCGAGTAGCTGAGTGCTAAGCAGCAAGCCCCATAAAGGCATACATATTAATAATCGCATTTTAACCTCATTAATCCCTAATACTGTTCTAACAGCTTATAGGCATAAATTTAAGAGATTAATGAGCTATATTAGTTACTAAAAACACAGACAAGACAACCTGTATTAATGACCTAGGTTCTCATAGCGTTTGTTCATAATCTTTTGCATGGATTTTTCTATTTGTTTTTCAGCATCTTGAAGACTCGTTATACTCTTTGCGTTAGGATCTAATGTCTTATTAATACTATTTAAAGTCCTCTGAGTACCTTCGACTTCTGCTTTTTCCATAAACATGCTTATGACTAAACCAATCATTAAAGATAAAAAAACTGCACCACGAAACATAATGACCTCCTTTACTAGTACTCTCTCGGAGATAAGGCCCATGCATTTCATCAAACATAATTTTTTTAATTAAATTAGACGGTTAGTTCTTAATAAATGTATTCTCTTCAATATAGGCTTTTAACTTTTTTATGATTGTAGCTTCTATTTGTCTGGCTCTTTCCCTAGATATGCCATACTTTTCGCCTAGCTCTCGAAGTGTTAAAGGTTTTTCTGAAAGCACCCTAAGCTCTAAAACCTCTAGATCTCTAGGCTTAAGTGTTTTTTTAAATCTTCCAAGGTGTTCTTTAAACTCTGTAAAAATTTGTTTGTTCTCTACAACTTCATCAGCAAGAGGCTCGTGATCTATAATAAAGTCTTTTCTAGTAGCCTGAGAACCGTCTTCTCCAATGGGAGCGTCCAAAGAGACATCCCCAGACGACAAACGTTTTTGCATTTCAATGACGTCTTTCTCTCTTACGTCTAGGTTCGTTGCAATTTGCTTTGGATCAGCAACATCATACTCTCTTAAGAGTTTTTCTGTTTCTTTTCTAAGATTATAATAGAGTTTTCGTTGTGCTGCAGTTGTGGCGATTTTTACCTGAGAGGTATTATCCATAATATATTTTAAAATATACGCCCTTATCCACCACGCGGCATATGAACTTAGTCGAACCCCTTTATAAGGGTTGAACCTTTTTACAGCCTGCATCAAACCATAGTTGCCTTCTTGAATAAGATCCAACAATGATATCTGAGCACGCCTAAAGTCGTTTGCTATTTTTACCACCAGCCTTAAATTAGCAGTTACAAGCCTATGGGCTGCGATAACATCTTGGTTATCGTGTTGCTTCTTGGCAAGTTCAAGCTCTTCTTCAGGCTTTAAAAGCGGGTGCTTAGCAACCTCTTTCATATAAAGCTGAAGAGGCGACAGCTTCTCTAAAGACTTGTTTTGGCGGTACTTTTGAATATTTGGCGACAATATAACCTCGTCCATCACTACCGTAAGCTACACCGCTGTATGCTTTGTGGTCAACCCTCCATTTTCTTGATCTAAAACAGTGGGATACACCCCTATTTTGCAAGACAACTCGTGGATGGATATAATAAACACCAAACTTATTGATTGGACCTTTTTTGGAAATCACGTCAAGAGCAACCATAAACAAACCAGCACCAAAAGACTGGAAGTTTGCCATCGAGCAAAAAACTGGCTTAAAAATTTTGGAAATAAGCTGGCTAGCCGGCGACGGGTCTGATCGTAGCTATTACCGAATTACCCTTGCAGACAACGAAAAGACTCTTGTTTTAATGCAATTAGCGGACAAGGACTTTACCGCACTTAAAAAAAATAAATATGAATGGGTTGAAATTGAAGCTATTTTAAATAAGCACAATATCCTTACTCCCCGCCCACTCCACACTCTTCAAGAACTTGGTTTACTGATTATCGAAGACTATGGAAACCAAATGTTAGAATCTTTATTTTTAAACAAAGAACTAAACTCAGCCGATGTCATGAAAAACATCAAACCTGCTTTAGACTTAATATTAAAAATGCAAACGATTTCAAAAACCAATTCCGAGTGCTGGACCCAAAGGTCTTTCGACTATGACAGGTTTATGTGGGAACTGAGGTTTTTCAAAAAGAACTTTGTAGAGGGCGTACTACAGTACAAGTTCAACCGTAAAGAAAATGATCTCTTCCTTCAAGAAGCAGACTCTTTATCAAAAAACCTTGCTGACTTACCTCAGGTTTTTACTCACCGAGATTTCCACAGCAGAAACATTATGGTTACGGAAGATGAAAACCTCTATGCATTAATAGACTTTCAAGACGCTCGACTCGGCCCAGCTTGTTATGACTTTGTTTCTCTAGTATTCGACTCATACCTCCCACTTTCTAAAGAGCAAAGAGTTAATTTATTTGAGGCCTCGTGCTCTTACCTAATAGAACAAACCAGCAATCATATGTTTGACAATGTAAAACCACAGTCACTCATCATGCTTGTACAAAGACAGCTAAAAGCCATTGGGTCCTTTGGATATTTAAAGATTGAGAAAAACAAGCCTCTTTATTTAGACTATGTTTTACCAGCTGTTTCCACTATTGAACCCCTTGACGCATTCCCATTTCTAACAAAAGAGTTGCCTAAAATTGTCAAAAAACACTTTCAAAATTAATGCCTTGGTACTTGGTGCTGGGTTCGGGAAAAGACTGCTCCCACTTACCGAACACCTTCCAAAAGTTCTCATCCCCTACTTAGGGGCTCCAATGATTTCCTACAACCTTGAAAAAGTTTCAAAATTTAAGCCTGAAAAGATTTTTGTAAACGGGCATTACCAAGCACACAAACTACAAAATTTTTTAGAGGGTCTGCATTTAGATACTAGTTTTATGCATGAAGCCACTATTCTAGGAACTGCCGGGACCATCTTAAAAGTTCTTAAAGAAAGTAGCTGCGATAACACTCTGGTTGCAAACGGAGATATTATTTGCGACCTTGATTATAACGCATTAATAGAACACCATTATAAATCTAATGCTATCGTAACAATGGCGTATCGCCCTCATAACCTTGTATCTAATCCCGTTTATTTTCAAAATGGCGGCCTACTCCACATCGGAGAAAATAAAAGCATCGACCCCATATTAAAGCGTTCTTTTTGTGGCATCTATGTCGTAAACAAAAGACTGCTGAACTACTTCAAGCCTGATGACTTTGATATAGTGAATGTTTTTAAACGTTGTTATGAAGATATTTATGGGGTTGAACATTTAGGTTTTTGGCAGGACCTAGGTTCGCATTCTGACTATTTAAATGCACAAGACCTTGGTCTTAAAAACCAAAAGATTCGCTCTCTCGCTCATGATATTTGGGGCTGGGATATATGGAATGAAAAAAAGGGGTGAGAGTTCCGTACTGTTTGATTAGTTTCTTAAAACAAGCTGTTTTTGAAACACATTAATTGTACAGATCATTCCCTAAGTTTAAATTAACCGTTATGAACAAATTCCACTGTGATATTTAAGCTATCTTCAGCTGCTTGCTCAATTGCTTTTTTTGCGTAAGCAAAAGTGTTTTTCGCTGTTTCGCGAAGTGACTTAAGTGTTGCTACAATTTGACCTGGGTTGATGTAATAAACCGTTTTTCCAACAGTTAGTTTTGTTGGATCATTAATCCAATCATTTTGACGCCAGATGTTCATCCAAGCACTTGAGTTTCCGTAAACGTTTGTTGCAATTTTTGCAAGTGTATCGCCTGGTTGTACCGTAGTAGAAGACTTCGGCGTGTTTTCGTAAGCTTGTGCAAAACTTTGAGATTGCTCATCAAGTTGATAATAAACAACGTCTCCCGGATAGATTCTGTTTGGATCTGCAAGGTTTGAAAGCTTCATAACCTCTCTCCATCTGCCAATATCACCGTAGATTTTCGTTGCAATTTTACCAAGTGTGTCACCACGCTCAACAATATATGACATTGTTGTTCCGATTTCTGGAAGGTTTCCAGTTGGTGCTGCAGCTGATAGTGGCTCATTTGCTACTTGCTCGTTTACAAGTGTGTTTTCTTGAACAGGCTGACTATTCACAAACTGCTCGCCTTGATCACTTACTTGTTGTACTGGCTCTTCTTCGACAACTTGTTCGTTGTTGAATGTTTGATCTACGTTCTGCTCAGAATCGTTTACAAACTGCTCGCCATTTTGTTGAAGATTTTGTTCGAAGTCTTGTTGGTTAGCATCTAGCTCGTTTCCAGCGTTTTCCTGCTCAATAATCTGTTGCAATTCGTCATCACTATTTTGCAATTGATTGTTGAAACCAGCATTATCGCCGTCTTCACTTGCTTGCTGACCTTCATTTCCATTTAGGTCTTCATTTTCGAGCTCTGAGTTTTCGTTGTCGTACTCACCCTGCTCTTGTTCCTCTTGTTCTTGTTGCTGTTGTTGTTCTTGTTCTTCCTGCTCTTGCTGCTGTTCTTGCTCCTGCCCCTGCTGCTCTTGTTCTTGATCACCCTGCTCGTATTCTTCACCCTGTAAACCTTGTTCTTGCTGGGCGCTCGAACAAGCCGTTGGGCCAAAGTGCATGAGTGACAAGAGAAGCAACATGCTCAGATAGCGACTTAAAGCTCGCATTCGCATCTCCTCCTATCTTAGTTAACATTAATTCCCATATATTTTTCGGAATTTACTGCTTTAACTTAATTACGAAAATTGATCTTACTTCTGTTGATCATTTCAGTTTAAATAAAATAAACGATGATCCTTTAATAGTATTCACTCCTTGCGTCATCACAATTCTTTTAAAAAACATTGAATGCACAAAAAAAATATTTTTGGAAGTGAAATGATTTCCTACTTTTCGTTCCTAAATTTTTTTTTAAAAAAAATATTTTAAAACCCACACCCAAAAAAACAACGTCACTTGATTAATCAAATTTGATGACTATTCAAAAAATTGCATACGCAAAAAAATTTGCTGTCTACTCAGAAAACCATTAAACAAAAAACGTCTGACTACCAAAAAAACCGTGATCACCCAAAGCTTACTCAAATGTGTTAATAGGCTAAAATTACTTTATAAAAAGATAAATCGGGTTAAATTACCTACTCAAGTGTGGTGAGTAGGTGTTTTTTGCCTAATAGGATGTTAAGTAAACCTCATACTCGCCCTCTTAAGAGTGGGGAGCAAACAGAGCGAAATCTAACCTATTGATATATATGAGGAATTTGTGGGCCACATACCCGTTCTTTACAATGAAACCTTCTCAATGCTTGACGTTAAACCCGGTGAAGTGTGGGTGGACTGCACGTTTGGCAGGGGAGGCCATACTAGGGGTTTTCTCGATAGAGTAGGGGAGAAGGGACAAGTAATTGCACTCGATCAAGACTATAAAGCTATTGAACACGCCAAATCGGAGTTTAAAGAAGAGCTTCAATCGAAAAGATTATTACTAATTCACACAAATTTTCAAAATTTATCTATTGTTTTAAATGGTTTAAATATTCACCCGGACGGAGTATTTGCTGATTTTGGGCTTTCGAGCCCTCAACTTGATGGTGATATTCGTGGGTTTTCTTATAGAGACAAAAACGCAAAACTCGACATGCGAATGAATGACCAAGAAAAAACAAAAACGGCGGCCGACATACTAAACCAGTACAACAGAACAGAACTCACCAATATTTTTAGACTGTATTCAGAAGAACCGAGAGCCCACCTTTTATCTAAAAGAATCCTTGAAAAACGTGAAGAGAAACCATTTGAAACAGTAGGGGACTTCTACGAGATCAGTCAAAACCTCTGGAAACACTCGCGACGCAACCCTTCAGCAAAACACTTTCAAGCCATAAGAATAGAAGTGAACGGAGAGCTTGAGGTGATCCGCAAACTTCTAAAACAATCATTCGAACAAGTGAAAAAAGGCGGTAAACTCGGATTTATTGCTTTTCATTCGCTTGAAGATAAAATCGTAAAAGAGCAGTTTAAATTTTGGCAAAAGGGCCCTAGCAAAGCGAAGACCCTCATTTTACAAGAAAAACTTCCCATCACCGACGACTCTATGCGACAATTAAGTAAGACGGTGGCAAAAATAATCAAACCTTTTCCAGCAAAAGCTGGCGAAGATGAGACGAAACGCAACGTACGTTCACGAACTGCTCGTTTGCGGTGCCTAGAAAAACTCTAACCGTCTTATAATTTGTTAGCATGATAGTAGGGTGGGGTTGTGACAAGATTTAAGCGAATCAATTTACTAATCTTTATATTTTCTATGATGTTTTTGTTGTTTTTTGCAGGCATGTCAAAAATATCTCAACGAGTAGGCATTACCTTTATTGGCTATAAACTTGGCGAGCTAAAGAAAAAAGAGAAAACTCTGCTTCAAGAAACCGCCGAACTAGAAAACGAACTCTCTAGTTTAATGAGAGTATACAAACTTAAAAAATACTCCAAAAAAATACTCCCCAATAACTCCAAACCATTCTTAGAGAGTAAAACCAATGAATAAACAAAAGTCTAAGCAAGGGCGGATCATTGTTTGTATATGCATGATCTTTACAGGCTTTTTCATTTTATCAGGAAGGGCTTTGTATCTGTGTCATTTTGCAGACCACATTAAACTCAAAAAAGTTGCGAGACAATATAAAACAGACCTTAAAGTGGCTCAGTACCGCGGTAATATTTTTGATCGTTACGGCAACGCACTAGCAATTAGCGTACAACGATACTCCGCTTACATTGATCGAAACTTTAAGCCAAGTAACTCTGAAATAAAAAAACTAGCTGAGATCCTAGGTGTTAAAGTTTCGAAAATAAAAAGAACCATCAAAAAGAAAAAGGCTTTTGCCTACTTAAAAAGAAAACTATCGCCTAAAGCACACATAGAGGTTGAAAAATTAAAACTTAAAGGGCTTAAATTTCAGATTGAACCCCACAGAGTTTATCCGAACGGATCAAGCGGAGCCGAAATTCTTGGCTTTGTAGACATTGATAACAACGGCAAGGGAGGGATTGAAAAAAAATACGACACACAACTACGCGGACAGGTGACCAAGATCAACCCGACAGTTGATGCACTTAGAAGAAGGATTCTATTAGATCAAAAAAGTGCTGTACCTGAAAACCCCGGTAACAACATAGTCTTAAGTATTGACCAGGTCATCCAAGAGATTGCTGAAGAAGCTCTTAATTGGGGTGTTGAACGCTCACTTGCAAAGGGTGGGTGGGCTGTCGTTGCAGACCCAAATACAGGGGCTATTCTTGCTGCTGCAAACTATTGGGCAAACCCAAACAAACCTAAAAAGCTTATGCGAAATAGAGCATTTATGGATATCTGGGAACCGGGTTCCTTAACAAAAGCAATGCTATTAACGGGAGCTCTTCAAAATAAAACCGTTACTTTAAATCAAAAAATAAACTGCGACAAAGGAAAGATGCAAATTGGTAAGCACACTATCAATGATACTCATATTGTTAAAGACGCAACCATTACAGATGTTATTGTTCATTCGAGCAACGTATGTGCTTATAAAATCGCCGAAAAAATGGGGCCTCAAAAATACTATGAACACCTCATTGATTTTGGGTTAGGCGATAGAAAGTGGAAATTTGATTTTCCAGGCTATACACAAGGCCGGCTAAGTAACTATAAAAAGTGGCGGCCCATCCGATTTGCCAACATTGCATTTGGACAAGGCTTCTTGACTAACTCGATTGAATTAGTTCGTGCCTTTTCAGCGATTGCTAATGGAGGTCGATATTTTAACCCATACCTACTCAATCAAGTTAAAACCGAAAGCGGCAGTATTCTCTTTCAACAAAAACCAACCTTTACACAACTTTTTGAGCCCGAAGTGGCAGATCAAATCAAAGGGGTGCTAGAGTTGGTGGTGCAAAACGGTAGTGGTCGAAATGCAAAAATGTCCTCCGTACACGTGGGAGGAAAAACCGGAACTGCTCAAATGGCCGACCCAAATACTCGCGGCTACTCAAAAGACAACTATTTGGCCAGCTTTTTTGGATACACAGCCACTAAAGATTCCCCACACCTCACCATAGGCGTAGTCATCGACTCTCCCGGGAAAACTCCCCACTACGGTGGTCTTTGGGCAGCACCGGTTTTCAAAAAAATCGCCAAAGCCAGCCTCAACTATTTAAACGTCTTGCCGCCAACACCTTTAAACATCTCCACAAAAGGGAAAAACCCTGATAAAGATGCAGGGTAAACAAAGAAGTGATACGCATAGTCTGAATATGCGTTGAGTGATCAAAATTTAAAAAAACGAGTAATATGAAGACGATACCAAGTTCATTGCACAGCCTAATCAAAGATCAAGTTATTGAGTCGAGCGGTAGTGCAATGAGCCTTCTCGAAACAACCGTGGACTCTAGAGACGTCACTAAAGATAAGATCTTTATTGCTTATTGCGGCGTAAAGACAGATAGCCACCAATTCATTAAAGACGTTATGACAAAGGGAGTAGGGGGGGTCATCTTTCAAGACCCTAAATTCACACCAAAAAACGATGATATTCCTTGGCTTCGCGTAAAGGACTCCAGAGCTGTTTGGGCTAGCTTCGCTGCCGCGTGGTTTGAGTTTCCCCAAAACCAACTCACCATTATTGGGATCACTGGTACGAATGGAAAAACCAGCACTTGCCACTACATTGCTGAACTAATCCGCTCTTCAAATCGTAAGGTTGGTCAAATTGGAACCTTGGGATTGTCGACAGATGGAAAATCTTTTAAAGAGACTCCTCACACTTCACCAGACCCTCCTGTTTTTTATCAATTCCTTAAAAGCCTTGTAGACAAAGGAGTTGAGTACCTTGTGCTAGAAGCTTCTTCCCAAGGACTTCTGCACGGCAAATTTACTGGAATCAATTTTCAAGCAAGCCTTTATACTAGTTTTTCTCAAGATCATTTAGACCTTCATAAAAATATGGACGATTATTGGCAAGCAAAACTACTCCTTTCAAAACAAACATCAGGCCCTATTTTTAAATGCCAAAGCATTCAAAATAAAATTAAAAACTCTATTTCTTATGGTTTTGCAAAAGAAAGTGAGCACCCTATATCACTTCACAACAAAAGCACTCTTGGCACAACAGTGAGCTTTGAAGAGCACCAAAATGTGGCCTTAAACGAGCTAACCAATTACGGAATAGAAAATATCGTTGGATCATGCTTACTAGTGAAATCTTTAGGAATCACCCTGACAAATGAGAGCTTATCAAAACTAGGGCCTCCACTCGGGCGAATGGAAAAAATTCAGATCAAAGGCAAGCCAACCGTAATGATTGACTACGCCCATACTCCAGACGCACTTCAACAGGCAATCGAGAACCTCAACCAAGTAAAGACCTCCGAACTATGGGTTGTCTTTGGTTGTGGTGGTGACAGAGACTCTACAAAAAGGCCACTGATGGCTGAAGCAGCACAATCATCTGATCACATGATTATAACCAGCGACAACCCAAGAACAGAGAACCCGCTTACAATCATTCAAGAAGTCTCTCAAAACCTTAAAGAAGACTCCTTTGTGTCTATTGAAAACAGAGAAGAAGCTATTGCACACGCCATTAAAAACGCAAAAAAAGAAGACATAATTCTCATTGCTGGAAAAGGCCACGAAGACTACCAAATCATAGGAAAAGAAAAACGCCCTTTTTCTGACCGAAAAGTTGCCTGTAAGTACCTTAAAGACTAAAGCCTTTCGAAGTTTTTTATGATTTTGTATGCTTGTTTGAAATTGGAGATATCGCTTTGAGCTTAAAACCTAAACTTCATTGGAAAGATTTTTTAGATGTTATTCCTAAAGACATATCTACAAAAACTTGTCCTCAGCCAAGTACTCTCTCTATTGATAGTAGGCAATGCTCAAAAAATCATTGGTTTTTGCCCATAAAGGGTCAAATTTTTGACGGTCACAACTTTCTCACCAAAGATTTTACTCAACAAATAGCAGGGTTCTTCTATCGGAAGAGCCACCCTAAAAGTAAGGAGTTCCACGCGTTAGGCGGAGTAGGCGTTGATGACACGCTTGTGTTTTTGGGGGCATTCGCAAGGTCTTGGAGACGAAAAAACTCAGCAAAGATAATTGCCATTACTGGCTCAACTGGGAAAACGACGGTAAAAAATATCTGTGAAGAACTCCTTAAGACCCAACACAAAACACTAGCACCCAAAGGGAGTATGAATAACGAAGTTGGTGTGCCTCTTACACTTCTTCAAATCACTTCTGATACGAACTGGGCCGTAATTGAAATGGGAGCTAGAAAACAAAATGATATTGGTTACCTAGCTGAAATTGCAGAACCTGATATTTGTTGCGTGTTAAATGCAACCAATACGCATATTGAAATTTTTGGAAACAGAGAGACACTTTTAAAAACAAAATGCGAAATGTTTCACAAAACCACAAAAAGTACTGTTGCTGTTGCACCTGTCTTTGACCCAAAAATTTTAAAAGAAACCGCAAACCATGAGACGGTCATTACATTCGGCGACTCTGATAAAGCTGATATATTTTACTCGAATCAAAGGTGGCAACAAGGTAAGCAGTCGTTTGATCTTCACATTAAAAACCACAGCATCCCTATTGAATCTGACTACCTGCATGAATCCCTTGGACTAAACACCACTGCTGCTGTTGCATTGTGTCAGCATGCTGAAATTTCCTTCAGCAATATTCAAAGAGCCCTCCAAAACCTTCAGCCTGCAAACGGCCGCTTTCAAAAAATTGAATCGAAAGAGAAAACTCTTGTGCATGATGCTTATAACGCAAGCCCATCAAGCATGTCCGCAGGGCTAAGCACTTTAGAACGTTGTTTTACATCAGCGTCAAAGCTTATTGTTTTAGGAGACATGCTAGAGCTGGGGAAAGACTCTAAGGATTACCATGAGAAAATATCTGAAGATCTAAAAAAAATAAGTGAAATCAGACTATTAGTCCTTGTAGGGCTTGAAATGAAACACCTTTTTAAAGGCCTTCAAAATACATTTCCTGTTAAATACTTCCTCACCATTGATGATGTTTCTTCACAGGCTCTCAATGAAGTCTCATGGGATGTCGCGTATTTTAAGGCGAGTAATTCAATGAACTTTGATAGACTTATCAAAGACATACAAAACTAGGTAACCCACTCTATGCTCTATCACTTACTACTTCCACTCGCTGACCACGCTTCTATTTTTAATGTTGTTAAATACATTACATTCCGTGCTGGAATAGGGATGCTTACCGCCCTAGGAATCTGTTTTTTAATATCGCCATGGTTTATAAGGCGTCTGCAAAAAAATCAAATTGGACAGCAGATTCGTGAGCTGGGGCCTGAGTCGCATTTTTCAAAAGCCGGCACACCCACAATGGGTGGTGGGTTGATACTTGTTGCGATTTTACTTCCAGCACTTTTATGGATGGACCTAACCAATCCATTTTTTTGGTATGTATTTGTCATCACTCTTGGTTATGGAATCCTAGGTTTTCTTGATGATTATTGGAAAATCACCAAAAAAAACACAAAAGGTGTCTCCGGAAAAGTAAAACTTTTTTGGCAGTTTCTCTTAGCTCTTGGTGTGACTGGTTGCATGTATTACCGCGGCGACATCGAACCACAGCTTTTATTTCCGTTTTTTAAAAACTTCATTATTCCTCTCGATTGGTTTTTTGTTCCTTTTGGTGCCTTTGTCATTGTGGGGGCCTCAAATGCTGTGAACCTTACTGATGGCTTAGACGGTTTAGCAATCGGACCTGTTATGACCACTGCTGCGTGCATAGCAATTCTTGCCTATGTTACAGGCAACACTAATTTTGCTAGCTACCTAAACTATCCATTTATCCTTGGTAGCGGTGAACTTACTATTTTTTCTGCGTGCCTGGTTGGGGCAGGGCTTGGGTTTCTTTGGTACAACACATACCCAGCCCAAGTGTTTATGGGAGATGTCGGTTCTCTATCTTTAGGCGGTGCCCTTGGCACACTTGCTGTTTGTACTCACCATGAAATAATTCTTGCTATCGTTGGAGGGATTTTTGTCATTGAAGCACTATCGGTTATCACTCAAGTTGCTTCCTTTAAAACAACGGGAAAACGTGTTTTTAAAATGGCACCCATTCACCACCATTTTGAACTAAAGGGTTGGCCTGAACCAAAGGTTATTGTTCGTTTTTGGATCATTTCGATTATTTTAGCCCTCATTGGTCTTTTGAGTTTAAAATTGAGATGAATGAGTTTTTGATTTTTGGTTACGG
The DNA here is from genome assembly GCA_023301465.1 of Oligoflexales bacterium. Lineage (GTDB taxonomy): Bacteria > Bdellovibrionota_B > Oligoflexia > Oligoflexales > JALZUQ01 > JALZUQ01. The sequence continues at coordinate 111,862 of JALZUQ010000001.1, read as the reverse complement.
TGTTTCTGGAAAAGCTGCTGCTAAGCTTCTTGAGCACCAGCACCCAGATTCAAAAATCTGGGTAATCGATCAAAGGCTATTGCAACTCAGTGGCAACCTTGGTCAATGCACACTAAAAGAGTCCAAAACCAAAAAACTCAAAGCCGTTGTCGTTAGCCCCGGCTATAAACTAGACCCCAATGAGCTAGAGTTTATAAAAGATAAAGATTGGCTTTCGGAGTTTGAGTTTGGCTTAATGCACCTAAAACCAAAAAGCGTCATTGCCGTAACTGGAACAAACGGCAAGTCCAGTGTTGTAAAAATGCTGGAACACACCCTCAATCAAGCAGGTATTCATGCTATTGCTGCTGGCAACATTGGAACCCCAACATCCACACTAGCTGCCTTAAATGAACACAGCAATATGGTTGTTATCTTGGAAGTTTCTTCCTACCAGTTATCTTATTTAAAAAAGTTTATGTTTGATTGGAGTATTATCACCAATATTACTAGCGATCACCTTGAATGGCATGGCAGCTTAAAACACTACCAAAACTCAAAAAGCAAACTAGCGGTCCACACCAAAAACGCGTGTATTGTCTCTAGCCAAGCACTAGAAAGCTTTGCTCCAAACACAGTCAACGCTGAGATGATATCGTTAGAGAACCCATCAAACTCTGATCTCGTTGAGAAGCTCGTTATGAATGCCTTTCCAAGACACTCAAATAGAACAGCCGAGCACCTTTCAACTTATAAAGGACTAAAGCACCGCTTAGAGAAAATTTGTTTGAACCCGCTTGTCATCAATGATTCAAAAGCAACAAATATTGACGCTACTTGCTACGCACTCTCTTCAATGAAGCAACCGGTTATATTGCTTTTTGGTGGCAAACCCAAAGATGGAGATTGTGTCAAAAAACTGACGAAACACCGACCATCTATTCAGGTTGTTGTGTTATTTGGACCTCTTGGAGCCCAAAGCCTTGAGTTCTTTAAGACTCTTGGCGTAGATGTCCATTTTTTTAAGACACTAAAGGAGTGCTTGGCTCCACAAAACCAAGAGCTTTGGCTAGACTCACAGCTCGCTACGTTATTTTCTCCGGGTGGCTCAAGTTTCGATGAGTTTCAATCATTTGAAGACCGAGGTCAGTTTTTTGTACAGGCCTTAAATTTATGAATTTACAAAGAAGTTTTGGCTGCCTGGCAAGGTTCTGATTTTAGCCCAATGATTACAAGACCTTGTAGCTGGACTTTTCAACTATTCTATGCTATCTTGCACTATGGTTTTTCATTCTAAATTTTATCAATTTATCACTATTGTGCTTTTAATGGTTTCATTTTGCACACCTAAAGCTTGCCTTGCTCAAGGCTCTAAAGATAATAACCAATTCTCGACAAAAGAAAAAATTACTCAAAACGCTATCATTCAATGGATTCAAGATACAGAAATAGAAATTTCAGATGAGTTAAAAAAGAAGCAGGAAGATAGTGCGTTCATGCTCACTATTTCTACAAAAGCCATAGCCTTCTTCGCTCTATTAAGAGATCACCAAGAAGGTGAAATCACCTTAGTTTCATTTGGAACAGCTTTTGCCATCATGACTGCTATTACTTATTACTCTACCAAGTATCTTCAACGTTACGACCGATTTTTTTCAAAACCCCTCCCTTGGGGGAAGTTCATTCCAAAATTTCTAAAAAGGTCTAGAGAATCTAAAGGTGATGATAAGCTTTTAAACTTTAAAGAAATGAACCCTCAATTGGCTTCGACATCATTCGTTGAGAATCTGCTTCGTAGAGCTGGATTTAGTGCTGTTTCCATTTCTATTTTAAACGCTATTCTCCACTCAAAAAACGAACTCGTCAATAACTCCCACGCTATTTGGACACAAGAGGGCCTATTTGAAACTGCTTCGCTAGTATTAGCTGCAAGCTTTGGGAGCAGCATGTTTCATGCTATTAGAAATACTTTTGTCACCGACCCAGCTAAAAGCGAAAGAGTTTATTCTTATACAAGTGTCTTAGCTCTTAACCTTATGGGGCTTTACCAGCTTGGCTTCCATGCCGCTATTCCAGCTGGTCTTTTTGGCTTACCATTTGAGCTACATACAACATTGGTTGCTACATATTTAACTTATGCAGTTGGTTCGATTGTTTCTATCTTTATGCGAGACAGCCAAACTCCCAAAGGCCCAAAGGAATCCAACAAAAAAACCGACGCTACATCTCAAGCCCCCATCAAGAAAAAAACAATTAGCCCTTCTCCTAAATTTCTAAGCTTAAAACAATGCTTTCAGGCGTTTAAATAAAACCTCCTTTCTCTCAGTCAAACAAACCTTGAAATTGAATCTGAACTTCTTTTTAGAATCATGTAAAATATATTTATGACTTACCGCGGGCAAATTTTAGTGTGTGTTGCTTTTATGGTTCTTTTTGGAATCATGATTATTTTTACATCTTCTGCTGTAATGGCAGGGGATCGGTTTGGAAGTATTTATTTTTTTGCAAAGAAACAAGCCGTTGCTGCTACTCTAGGCCTTGTTCTTATTGGCCTTATTCAGATCGTGCCTTTCAAGTTTATTGAACGGTGTAACCTTTTTTTATTAGTTTTGTCTTTAGTTTTGCTTGTCATGGTTCTTATTCCGGGGGTTGGAGTAAAGGTAAAAGGTGCCTACCGCTGGCTTCGTTTTTTTGGAATCATGAACTTACAACCAAGCGAAGTTGCTAAGGTCTCTATCTTATTATTTCTTGCTAAAAACATGTCCCGAAACACTTATGATGTGCGAAACTTTTATTTTGGAGTGATCCCAAATGTTTTGGTGTCACTTTTGCTGGCTGGGTTAATCATATGCCAGCCTGACCTTGGTTCTGCCTTCATGATTGTATCTGTTACATTTGTTCTTCTTTATGTTTCTGGCATTCCAAAGTGGCAGGTCTTTAGCTCAATTGGTTTGGGGTTAGCCGCATTAACGGTTGCTGTAGTAGCAGCCCCCTATAGGATGAAACGATTAACGGCATTTTTAAGACCGTGGGAAGAATACTCTCAAGGTGGGTTTCAAATCATACAAAGCTGGATGGCGTTTAAAAACGGTGGGCTTTGGGGGCTTGGATTAGGGGAGTCTCGACAAAAACTCTTCTTTTTACCGGAGGCTCACTCTGATTTTATTTTTCCTGTTATTGCTGAAGAGCTAGGTTTTTTTGGAGTGTTATTTGTCATCTTAGCTTTTTGTTATTTATGTTTGTTAGGGTTTCGGGTTGCTAGTCTTCATAAAAACAACAACTATTACAAATATTTAGCTTTTGGAATAACTGTTTTGATTGCTATTCAAGCACTTATTAATATCGCTGTTTCGACAGGCACCATGCCAACCAAAGGTATCTCCCTTCCTTTCATTAGTAGCGGTGGTTCATCCTTATTGATTTTCATGGTATTAGCCGGAATACTGATGAAACTAGCGAGCTTGAAAATCCGTGAAACCAATAAAACAACAGACTCTATTTTTACCTAAAAACCATGTGTTTGCTTCGAACGAATTAGTTCGGAAACTTTTACAACACTTAAATTTTCACATTGAACAATATGACAACCTCCATAAACTCTCTTTATTATCAAAAAAACGTAAGTTGCACGGAATCATTTGCACGGATGAAAAAAAGACTCTAGAGCTTGAAGAACTCTACCGCTCTGAAAGCCTAAAAGTTAAATCTTCAGACAAGACGCTACAGTCCCTCGAACAAATGGCCTGTTCTCTTTTGGTTTTTCCTCAACCAAAAAATTCACAGTTTTTCAAATTAATGGATTATATAAACCACAATCAAGAAGAAGGGTCTTCTTTTTTTATATATGAGCCTTCATCTGCAGGTGAGCTACTAAATAAAGTTAAACCGACTCACATATTTATTGGTGATTTATCTAATATTGAAACAAAAGAACTCCCACAAATTAAAACTGTTCTTAAACAATCCACTGAAAGCGTGGTTTTTAACTGGGACCAAGAACTCTCTCGAAATTTATCAAAAACCGTACCTTCTAAGCGTATAAGTTATGGGTCACTCGTTGGCTGTGATGTACGAGTTTACCAACAAAAAGAGAGCGTTAAACTTTTAGAGGTTGATTTACTTATAGGAAAGAACCAACGAACTTTTTGTTTTGATAAATTAAAAATAAACAAGTCAGATATCTTGGCTTATTTAGCGGTTTGTTTCGCCAACAAAAACGATCCTGACAAAAGCCTTGAAAATATCGCCAACTACTTAAACGCTCTTTAGTCACCGTCTTCTTTATTCTTCTAGTTTGGATAAAAGATAGATTTCAACATAAATTCGCAAACAGACTTCAAAAAAGCTATAATAAAAGAACACCAAAAAAAGCTTACTCTTCTACACTTGAATTCAAAGGGGGAATGGATGGCTAAAAAAAAGAAAAAAAGAAAATCGGTACTAAAAAAACAGTCCCCACTAGTATTTAGGGTAATTGTTTCTAAGTGCCTTAAAGCGTTTAAATCAGCCGTTTTTTATTTTCCGGCCATTTTAGCCGCTATTTTATTTGCTTTATACTTTACAAGCAAGCCGATTTCCTCATGGAAGCCGAGCGAAGTAAGCATCACGAATACGCAAACAAGACAAGAAACCAATAATAAAAATAATGACAAAAAAATTCGGCAACTAAAAAAACATATACTTAAAGTATCAAACAAAGGTTTTTTTAACGACTACGGAGAGCAAGTTGCTAAAAAATTTGGGTATCAAAAAACTCAGGTTATTCGCTCGTATGGTGAGCCTTTACAAGTTGTCATTGAAGAAAGAGTTCCTGTGTTTAAACTTGACCCAAAAGATTCAAGTTTTATTAGTAGTGATGGATTCATGTATCAAAACACACACCAAAATTCTGACTCTATGCCTCTGTTGACAGGAGTCAAAAAACTAGAAAAAATCCAACAAAAACAAGCTATTGAAAGTATTTTTGAATTGAACGCTGCTCTCAAAAACCGGCTGCTGGACGTCTCTAAATACCATTATGACCTTTATCGAGGTTTGTCATTTTGGGTAAAACCCCATGAAACAGAAGTTATGATTGGGTTTAAAGATTTTGAAGAAAAAATCTCAAAACTAAAAACAATCCTTCATAAATCAAAAATTCGCGGTCGACTCGTAAGTCGTGTCGAATTAGATTACAATGGTAATAAAGTATTTACTAAATATAAGAATCTCTAGAATAGGGTTTATACGTGGCGTCTATTTTTGCTTTAGATCTTGGAACTACAAAGTTTTGTTTAGCGGCCTTAAAAGATTTTGGGTCCGATAAACATTCTTTGCAAATTTTTGAAGTTGAAGCCTGCGGCATGCGTCGCGGGATGGTAGACGAGTTTGCTGCTGCTCAAAAAGCTCTAAACACCCTTATTTCTAAGGCTGAAAAAGAGCTCAATGAAGATATCGACAAAGTAAATGTGGGCATTGCTGGTTCTCATTTAAACTGTTTTATTGAATCAGCTTCTATTGATTTAAACGATCAAGTCGTTACTCAAAAACACGTAGATCTTCTCAGTGAGTCTGCATTAAACCAATGTGAAGAAGACCGCCGTGAGGTTCTTCATTGTCTTCCTTATGGTTTCTTACTAGATGATAGAGACTTCTTAAGTGCTCCGATTCAAATGAGTGGTCAAAAATTAAGCGGAAAGTTTCTTACCATTGATGGCGATCAAAGCTACCTTAAAGATGTCATGCGTCTTTGTAATCAGTGTGGGATTAGCGTTGAAAGCTTTCAAGCTGAACCCGTTGCTTCAGCATCTGTAACCCTTGAAGACGTTGATAAACAAATGGGTGTGACACTCATTGATATTGGTGGTGGTACGACAGACGGGATTGTTTTCATGGAAGGCCGCCCTGTTAAAACTTTTACAATTAACATTGCTGGCATTCTAATGAGACAAGACATTAGCATTGGGCTTGGAATAGATGAAGACCAAGCAGAAAGACTAAAACGAGAGATCGGCCTGATACCAAACAACCGTGAGAAAAAAATTGAAGTAACTTTACTGAACGGCACAAAAAAAATGGTCGGTTGGCAAGACTTATATCCAATCCTTGCCTCTAGATTAGGTGAACTTGCAAACCTTATTCATAAAGAAACCGCTGGATACCATCATGTTCTACGTTCTGGCCTTGTATTAACGGGCGGAGGCAGTGATGTGAATGGGCTTGGTTGGTTTTTGGCAAAACAACTTGGCATTCATGTTCGACAAGCAAAACCTTCCTTAAAAATTGGTTCCGACGACAATAAAAAATATTATGCGACTCGTTACGCAACTTCATTAGGCTTAGTTAATGTAAGTCTTGGAAAAATTATTACTCATAAAATCAAGGCTAAGCGACTGAAAGCTGGACGCTATATCAACCAATTTATCAATTGGTTAAAAGAATTATCTTAATTTACTCTTGCCAAAAAATTGACATCCGACTCCTCAAAATTTTATAATTTATGTAACGAAAACAATAATCTGTGGAAACAAATCCATAGACGGGGAGGGATGTATGTCTGTTGATGGACAGAATAAGTCACCAATTGGTGCAAAAATCAAGGTCGTAGGCGTTGGTGGTGGTGGCGGAAACGCAGTGAACACCATGATCAGTAAAGGGATCCAAGGTGTAGAGTTCATTGTCTGTAATACAGATATACAATCTCTCGATCACTCGTTGGCTGATATTAAAATTCAAGTAGGAAAGAGTCTTACTAAGGGGCTTGGGGCTGGTGCAGAGCCTGACGTTGGTCGCGAAGCAGCTTTAGAAGATAAAGATGAAATACGCCAAGCAATTGGCGATGCCGATATGGTTTTTATTACTGCTGGTATGGGTGGAGGAACCGGAACAGGTGGTGCACCTGTAGTTGCTGAGATTGCTCGTGAACTCGGTGCTCTGACGGTTGCCGTGGTAACAAAACCATTTGGTTTTGAAGGTAAAAGACGTTGGAAACACAGCGAACTAGGCTCTGCAAGATTAAAAGAGTCTGTGGACACCTTAATCTCTATTCCAAACCAAAGGCTTCTTGATATTGCTACTCCTGATACTAGTATGTTGGACGCTTTTAAACTTGCTGATGATGTTCTAGTAAATGCTGTAAAGGGCATTAGTGACATTATTATTGTCCCGGGCACTGTCAACGTTGACTTTGCAGATGTACGCACTGTCATGGCAAATAGAGGCCTAGCACTTATCGGAATCGGTGAAGCTGAGGGTGAAAACCGTGCCACTGTTGCTGCAGATCAAGCCATTTCATCGCCACTATTAGAAGACATCAATATTGATGGAGCTACTGGAATTCTAATCACGGTAACATCAGGGTCTAATTTAAGCCTTATGGAAGTGAACGAAGCATGTTCTATCGTTCAAGAAGCAGCTCATGAAGACGCAAACGTTATCTTCGGTGCGGTGATTGACGAAAAGATGGAAAATCGAATGAGAATCACGGTGATCGCTACAGGTTTTGAGCCTAGTGAAGTAGATTCTTTTGATAAACCTAAGAGGCGTCCGTCAAGACATGAGCCTGCAATTAATCGTTCGTTTCAAGTGAACACCAAAACAAACGATAATGCTGGGCAAGCAGCGTTCCAAGCTCCAGAAGCACCAAAATCAGAGTCTTTGCCCAATGCTCAAGACCTTGCAATGCAAGCTATTGAGACAAAGCCTGAAGCTAGCATGCTGATGGGGGCCCGAGTTGAAAACACTCCAAAGCTTCCTTTTGAGCTTACTACTCCCAAAAAAGCAGACTCTAAGATAGACAACTTAGATATCCCTGCGTTTTTAAGAAATGGCTTGAGCGATCTTCCAAAAGATTAATCACTCAAGAACATTAAAAACAAAACCCCCCTAAGAGGTCAAAAACTTCTTAGGGGGTTTTTTATTATAAACAGGTATAAGGCCTTCACTTTGAGAGGAACTATATTAGTTTATTGATATCACTAGGTAAGAAATGCTTTAAACCAAGCCTACTTGAAACTAAAAGCTGTGTTTTTTCTTCTGTTTCTTTTTGTGCGAAACTATCTACCAATGTCTCCAAATTAAATCCTGTTTGTCTGTAATGTCTATCCATAATTAAATCTGCAAAATAACCTTTAAGAGATAATTGAAAACGTGGATCAAATTGTTCTTTAATTTTTTGAAGAACATCGTTCATTTTTAATTTTGATGCGTTTGTTAACCTGTATATCAAACATGGACTAGGCAAATCTTTCTCACAAAGATAAGTAATGGTGTTTATAACACTTTCTAAATCAACGGGACTTAATTGACGTTCCTCATCAAAACAAGGTAGCATTCGTTTCTTCGCAACTAGGTCCAGCAAGTTGTTTTTAGAATTATTCAAGTGGTTTATTTTTTTATCAAATACTAAATCAGACTTTATAATCACACGCTTAGAAACATCGCTGTTGACGAACTCAACTTCAGATAAATACTTTTCTTTTAAAAAATCGGTTTGAGATTTTTTTGATGCATTCAATGCACTTAAGTAAATAACCTTAGGCACTGACTCTCTATGACAAGCACGCAACACTGATTTTATCATCGTCAAGTTTTTAGATTCTGAGTACCTTAAGGTTTCATCTTTTTTATTTAATGATGACTGAAAACCCCCGTCCCAAGCTAAATGAACAACGACATTAGCGTTTTTAAGCGGAGCAGCAAGAAGTGGTGTGTTTTCTAAATCAAGACAAACCGGGTAAACACCATCAATATCATATATTGCGTTTTTATGATAAATACCAGTCACCTCGTGACCTAGGTTTATAAGTTTTTTACATAATGCTCTTCCGACGAAACCAGAAGCCCCTGTGACACAAATTTTTAGTTTAGATGAGTACATATAAGCACCTCTGTATGAATTCGTAAAATTTTAAGTGTAAATCCTACCACCATCTTAGCAAACTTCATTTCCTGTGTCGCTTTTTGAGGTTTAGACCGAATCACCTAATGAACCGACTCAGTTATGGCTAGGTTTTTTACTGAAAAACGCACTGTAAAGTACTGAATAAACTACCATTAGATAGAAACCTATGGACATTATTAAAGGATCCAAAGACTTGCTCCGAATACGCATGTATACCATGAGAAACAAATGTTATTATGTGTTATGAAAAACAAAAAAAAATAGAGCTGGGGTTATCACTAATTGAGCTTATGGTTGTTGTTGCTATTATAGGAATATTAGCTGCGATTGCAATCCCGAGGTTTCAACTTTTTATGACAAAAGCTCGTCAAACTGAAGCAAAAACGAACCTAAATCACATATATGCTTTTCAAACAAGCTATTTTGGAGATAACGATTCTTATGCTGAATTGCCTAATGTAGGTTACTTGACAAATAGTGGCTCTGGAGGTGTTGTTACAAACTGCAACCTTCCGAATGATCTTGGCTTTAAGTTGACGGACTGTAGAAAAGTTCGTTACATCTACTCTTCAAGCCCTGTTATTACTGGTAGTACTGGTTTTTTAGCTCAAGCTGCATCTGGTGGTACTGGTTTACCGGGTGTAATTGTAGGAGAAAACTTAATATTTCCTGGTTGTGACGTGCCAGACATTTGGTTTATTGATAATTTTAAAAACCTAGAAAACCGTGCTTTATTTCCAGGCTTAATTGGGAATCCTCTCTTTGGAAATATAGGAAAATCATCTACTGATTATTGTCTGTAATACCAATTACGTTATCCGTCTTCTTGACACGATTTTTCTTACAATGTTCATCTTTTTTGTATTAACGCCAGATTTCTGTTAGATATTCTTTTACTGCCTGATATGACACTTCGGGGTCTCCTGATTTTATTACGTTTTTATTTCGCAACAAAAACTTATCAGTATCAGGCAGCCTTTCAATCTTATGATTACATTCTATTTTCTCATCACTTGCACCTTCTCCGGTAACACTCCTAATGAACTGACTCGAAATCTGTGGCTATATATTACTGTTATTACTTTATTTTATAAGATTTTTTATCTTTACAGCCTTAAGATCCGAACAGGACTTAGAGGTAATTATGAAATATTTAATAAAAATTCTAATGATCGCGTCATGCATTGCATGTTCTGATGAACAAAACGTTACAAATGAAGTTGTCGATATTTCCACTATTCAACATTCCAAAGAAGTAGAGTTAGAAGAAGATAAAGATCGCCCTATAAATGAGGTCGTTTTTTCGGAAGAAGAGCTGCTCGCTTTAGAAAAAGCTAACACTCAGCGTGAAGCCTTACTCAACGGCTTAGAAAACGCCGAGCATCAACAAGAGCTATATGATGATTACAAGATTATATCTAAAAACCAAGACTCGTTATCAAGTGTTATTGGGATAGGTAAAATATTCCAAACAACCATTAATGTGGTTAGTAGCAATGTGTTTTCAAGAGAATATACTGAAATTACTCCAGCTAGTTTTCAAAATAACTTTGTTCAAAGAACAACACGTGTTTGGACGGAAGCTTCTGAACAACTAGGAGATAACGAACACAACATTCCAGCACTTAGTCTTGAGGGTTTTTATAACATCTGTTTTGAGTTGCTAAGTGAAACAGATATGTTTCACTACCATTTAAAAATAGAAAGCAATATTTTAGAGTGTGGATCATCATCAACATTGCTTGAAGATAATAGCTTCACTCCACAGATTAAATTAGAAATCAAGCCTATAGAAGAAGACGTTTCAACTGCAAATTTATTTTAGTTTTAGTCGTTCTTCAGCACGGTTTTGAGCGTTAATAGCTCTTGGAATATCCGTCGTGCTATCTTCAAATTTACTTAAACGAGCCGTTGCCTTTTTAAGGGCTGCTTCTGCTCTGGTAAAATCAATATCGGCTTCTGCCTCAACAGAATCTGCAATAATCTTAATATTATTATTTTCAACTTGAAGATATCCGCCACTCACAAAAAAGCGTTTTTGACCTTCGCTAGTCTTTACAATTAATCCACCAGCTTCTAGCTGAGTAATTAACGCAGTATGCTCTGGCAAAACACCCATATAACCCTGAACCGTAGGCACAGACACAGCGTCTGCAACTACCGTTGGGATTAGTTTTTCAGGTGATAGTATGTCAACGTTCATTATAAGTTCTTCGCTTTTTCTAGTACTTCGTCAATGCCGCCACAATATAAGAATGCTTTTTCTGGGACATTGTCATGCTTTCCTTCGCAGATTTCTTTAAACCCACGGATGGTCTCTGAAAGTTTTACATATTTACCTGGCAAGCCTGTAAACTGCTCTGCAACAAAGTTTGGTTGTGACATGAATCTTTGGATTTTTCTTGCACGAGCAACGGTCGCTTTGTCTTCTTCTGAAAGTTCGTCCATGCCCAAGATAGCGATAATATCCAATAGTTCTTTGTAACGCTGAAGAATAGATTGGACGTTTCTTGCTACTTGGTAATGCTCTTCGCCTACAATAGCAGGGTCTAATACACGAGAGTTTGAAGTAAGTGGGTCTACCGCAGGATAAAGACCAAGTTCAGCAATACCACGAGAAAGCTCAATAGATGCATCTAAGTGAGCAAATGTTGTAGCAGGAGCAGGGTCAGTAATATCATCTGCAGGTACATAAACAGCCTGTACGGATGTAATAGAACCATTTTTGGTTGAAGTAATACGTTCTTGAAGGTTACCCATCTCCGTTGCAAGAGTAGGTTGGTAACCTACAGCTGAAGGGATACGACCTAAAAGGGCCGATACCTCGGAGCCTGCTTGAGTAAAACGAAAGATGTTATCAACAAACAATAGTACGTCTTGGTTTTTTTCTTCACGGAAATACTCTGCTACAGACAGTGCCGACAAAGCAACACGAGCACGTGCTCCCGGTGGCTCATTCATCTGGCCATAAATCAGAGCTGTTTTATCAATAACGCCTGATTCTTTCATTTCGTGATACAGGTCATTACCCTCACGAGTACGCTCACCCACACCAGCAAAAATAGATTTTCCGCCGTGCTCTTTCGCGATGTTATTAATAAGCTCCATGATCAATACGGTTTTTCCTACACCCGCACCACCAAACAAACCAATCTTACCGCCTTTTAGAAACGGTGCAATTAAGTCGACAACTTTCAGGCCTGTTTCAAGAACCTCTGATTCTGTCGTTAAATCAACAAAGTCAGGTGCCTTACGATGAATTGGATAATATTTTTCAGCTTCCACAGGGCCAGCTTCATCAACAGGATCACCTGTTACATTTAAAATTCGACCGAGTACTTTTTCGCCAACTGGGACCATGATTTGTTCGCCAGTGTCTTTTACCCCTGTGCCACGAACAAGTCCGTCTGTACTATCCATTGCAATCGTACGAACAACACCTTCACCAAGGTGTTGAGCCACTTCAAGCACAAGGTTTCCCTCAACATCACTAATCGACTTATTTGTTACTCTTAGTGCGTTGTAAATCGCCGGAAGCTTACCTTCTGGAAATTCAACGTCTACTACAGGACCCATAACCTGAAGAATTTTACCTGTATCCACCGTCGTCATTTTTTTCTCCTCTAAAGTGATTTTTCTCACTCGTTAATTACTTAAATACTTTTTCTTAAAGAGCTTCTGCTCCACTCACAATCTCAATCAATTCTTTTGTAATAGATGCTTGTCTTGCACGGTTATATTGAAGCGTCAATTTTTTGATAACGTCACCAGCATTTCTTGTTGCTGAATCCATTGCAGACATTCTTGAACCTTGCTCTGAGGCCTTAGATTCCAATAAAGCTTGAAAAACCTGCGTCGCAATTTTACGTTCGATCAAACCTTCCGCAAGCTCTTTGGCGTTTGGCTCAATAATAAAATCTGAATTTGTCTCTTCGTTAGCTGCCTCTTCGTCTTGTTTGTTTTCATCATTTGAAACAAGAGGAAAAATTCTTTTTGCCGTCGGAATCTGTGCTAATGCAGATTGAAATTCTGGGTATAAAACATAAATTTCGTCGTATTTTTCAGTGTTTTCACCAGAAGCCAAAAACAACTCTTTAAATTGCTTTACCATTTCTTTTGCATCTTCAAACGAAGGCTTATCAGAACGGCCAAGAATTTTTGAAATAATTGGGAAACGGTTTTTACAGTAAGAAACCGCCTTTTTTCCATATGCAATTACTTCGATGGTCACGCCTTCATTTGCTTTCTTAAAGCGTTCAAGCTCTTTAAATAGGTTTGTATTTAAACCACCGCAAAGACCTCTATCTGATGCAATCACCGCAACAGCAATTTTTTTTTGGATTTTAGACTTTTCACTTAGTTTCATTTCTACATCTTTAAGTGCAGACATGACCTGTGCACCAACCGCCTCAAGTGCTTTATTGTATGGCTTAGCAGACTTTACCGCTGCTTGAGCACGAGCAAATTTAGCCGCTGCCACAAGTTTCATGGCGTTGGTAATCTTTTGAGTGTTTTTAACACTTCCGATTCGACGTTTGAGGTCGCGAGAATTTGCTGGCATGACTAAGAGAATCCTTTAGAAAACGACTCAATCGCAGCATCTAAATCTGACTGTACGTCTTTTAGTTTTGCACGGTTTTCGATTTTGTCTGTTAAGTCTTTATGGCCATTTTTCAAGAAAGTAACAAAACCCTCTTGCCACTTACCGATTTTAGAAAGTTCAACTTCATCTAGTTTTCCTGTGTTTACTGCATAAATTACAGCAACCTGAATACCAACCGGAAGAGGAACATACTGACCTTGTTTAAGAACTTCCATTTGACGTTTTCCACGCTCAATGGTTTTACGAGTTGAATCGTCAAGGTCAGACCCAAACTGTGCAAAAGCTGCTAGTTCGCGGTATTGAGCGAGCTCTAGTCTCATCGTGCCCGCAACCTTTTTCATTGCAGGAACCTGTGCAGAACCACCAACCCTAGATACTGACAAACCAGCATTAATAGCAGGTCGTTGGCCAGCATTAAACAAATCGGCTTCCACGAAAATCTGGCCATCAGTAATAGAGATAACGTTTGTTGGAATATAAGCAGAGATGTCACCAGCTTGTGTTTCAATAATAGGGAAAGCCGTAATGGAGCCTCCACCTAAATCATCATTAAGTTTACAAGACCTCTCTAGAAGTCTTGAGTGAAGATAGAAAACATCTCCCGGAAATGCTTCACGGCCCGGAGGTCTTCTAAGAAGAAGTGAAAGTTCACGGTATGCAACCGCTTGCTTTGATAAATCATCATAAAAGATAACCGCGTGCTCTCCTTTATTTAAAAAGTACTCGGCAATTCTACAACCAGAATAAGGAGCTAAAAATTGCAGAGGAGCCGGGTCAATCGCTGTTGCTGCAACAACGATTGTGTATTCCATTGCACCGGATGCTTTTAATCTATTTACAACGTTTGCAACGGTTGAAGCTTTTTGACCAATCGCAACATAAACACAAACAACGTCTTTGCCCTTTTGGTTGATGATCGTATCAATCGCAATCGCTGTTTTACCTGTTTGGCGGTCGCCAATGATAAGTTCACGTTGTCCGCGACCGATTGGAACCATTGCATCAATCGCTTTGATTCCTGTTTGAAGGGGCTCATCTACAGATTTACGTGCAATGATTCCCGGAGCTTTTACTTCTACGGTTCCTGATTCAACGCCTTCAAGTGGGCCGGCACCATCAATAGGCTCACCAACAGCATTAACCACTCTACCAATCAGAGCTCTTCCAACCGGAACAGAGTTAATCTCTTTTGTACGCTTTAAAGAGGAGCCTTCTTCGATCCCCTTTGTGGAACCAAGAAGGGCAATACCAACATTGTCTGATTCAAGGTTTAGAATCACACCTTGGACGCCGGTTTCGAACTCAACGAGCTCTCCTGCCATTGCGTTTTCTAGGCCATAAGCACGGGCAATACCATCTCCAACCGTCAAAACCGTTCCGGTTTCTTCTAGGGTAGACTTGTGGTCAAAATTTGCGATTTTATCGCTAATGATTCGACTGATTTCTTCAACTCTAAGCTTCTGCACGTTAACTCCTTTTAAACGTCACTACTGACAGAATGGACTATATTTCTAAGGCTTTTTCTAACACTTTGGTCTATTCGGGTCTGCCCGATGTTCATGATAAACCCGCCTAAAATTTCTGGGTCTACCTTTTTCGATATGTTTAATTTCATTGAAAGCTGTTTTTCAATTTGGTCTTTGATTTTTTGAGTGTCTTCATCACTAATATCAACAGCTGTAATGAGCTCCGCTTTTTCAGCTTTGTTTTCACTATGTGCGATCTCTTCAATACACTCAATAATATCTGGTAAAAATGCTAATCTGCCCTCGTTAACGATGACCTTTAAAAAATTTTTTATGGTTGGGTCTAGGCTCAACTGATTAGCGGCCACTTCCATGATTTCGCTTTTAAGAGAAACACTTACCGCTGGATTCGCAATGACTTTTTTAATATTTTCATCTTGAAACAATTCCAACAAAGGAAGTAGCTGTTTATGAGTCTCAATGATTTCACTTTGTTTTAGTTTATATAAAGCTTTTGCATATCTATGGCCAATAATGGATTTCATGCTTAAACCTCCATTCTCTGAGTTGAAGTAATGGCTTTTTTCATGATCTCTTGGTGGATAGGCATGCTGTCCGAAGATTTAAGCTCTTTTTGGAACTGAGCAGATACGGCTTCCATAATTTCAGACGAGAGTTTCTTGCGTGCTAAATCAATCTCAACTTCAGAAGTTTTTTTTGCTTCGTTTTTGATAAATTCTGCCATTTTATTGGCGTGTTCCACGACCTCGTCGGATTCTTTTTGAAGGCTCCCTAAGGATTGTTTTTTTACTTCAGCCAACTCCGAAGAAAGGTTGTCCCACTTGGACTTTATTTCCTTATATTGTGCTTCAGCTTTATTTATAGCTTCTCTAGCAAGATGTTTTTTCTCTTCAAACTCTAGTCTGTTCTTAGAGAACATTTGTTGCAAAGGCTTACGCCCAAGAAAAACCAAAATGGCAATGAGCACTGCAAAATTAATAAATGGGGCTAATGTCGCGATATCCAATGTCTAAAACCTCTATGAATTAAGACGAAATCTTTTGTTTTAATGCACTATAAATTTTTTGAACATGATCTGGTATTTGAGACCTTTGTGAATCTACTTCATTTGAAATTTGCTCACGCATACTGAGCAAAGTAGCTTCTGCTTCTTTTCTTGCACCCGCTAAAAGGCTCTCTTTTTGTGTTGATGCTTCTGTTAAAGCTTTGTCTCTTTCAGCTGTTATCTCTTCTTGAAGCTTTTTAACTTCTTCGCTGATATTGTTTTGGAGTTTTTCAGATTCCTGATTTAGAGTGTGTGCTTTTTCTATAGACCCACCAGTTGCACCGAACCTTAGCTCTCTTAATTTTAAGTATGGGTCTAAAATAAAGCGTTTTACAACGTACATATTCACAAAGAATAGGCCGGCTTGAACAGCGGTGATCACAGGATTTGGAACGAGATTAAAGTCTGCCATGGTTTCCCTAAGAATCTTTTATCGTAGGGATTTTTAACTCATCGAGAAACCAAGAACAACATAATTCTTAACTTTTAAATATATCTAAAATTCTTTCGAGTTCAGAGGCTGAGAAATAAGAAATTTCTATTTTGCCTCTTGAGCCACTGCCACTAATTTTAACTTTTGTTTTTAGGCGTTTTCTAAGCAAGTCACACATGTAATCAAAATCTGCGTCTAATTCTTGACCAGTTGCAGCAACTGCACCGTGTGAATGTGCACCAGAAAGATTTTTTAAATTTTGAATTAGTTTTTCTGTCTCTCTAACGCTCAGCGATCGCTCTTTTACGAGTTTGGCGGCCTTAATGATCTTCTCAGGCTTTTCTAGTGAAAGTAAGGCCCTGCCATGGCCCATGCTTAGTTTGGCGTTTACAAGGTCATTCTGCGTCTCGCTTGGCAGAGCTAACAATCTGATTAAATTTGTCACAGTACTACGGTTTTTGCTTACTTTTTCAGCACATTCTTCTTGACTTAGGCCAAATTCCTTAATGAGTGACTGATATGCCAACGCTTCCTCGATAACATTCAAGTCTTCTCGTTGAATGTTTTCAATTAAAGCCATCTTCATCAATGTTTCACGTGAAACATCTTTAATAATAGCTGGAATGGTCTCAATCCCAGCTAATTTTGTCGCACGCCACCTTCTTTCTCCAGCAATGATCTGATATTCATCGCCTTCCATTTTTTGAACAACAATTGGCTGTATAATTCCATTTGTTTTTATGGAGTCGGATAATTCTTTTAGCTTTTCTTCTGCGAAGTGTTTTCTTGGTTGAGAAGGGTTGGGGATTACTTTGTTTGTTTTAAGGTGTGCGATAAAATCTTTAGGTTCCTGCTTTTCTTCAATGATTTTCTTTGGGATTTCAAAAGCGGACTCTTCCATATCGCCACCAAGTAAGGAGCCTAGCCCTTTTCCAAGAGCGTTTCGTTTAGGTGTCTTGTGATTTACCATGTTGGTGCTCCTTTATGCTGAGGCTGCGATGTTTCACGTGAAACAATGTTAATATTTTTATCTTTTTTCTTCATTTTAGCCTTTTTAGGCTTCACACCGCCCAAGTACCTCTCGATCAACTGATGAGCAAGCTCCATATAGGCACTTGCTCCAGTCGATCCAATATCATAAAGAATGACTGGCTTACCATGTGACGGTGCTTCAGATAGTTTTACGTTTCTTGGGATAACAGTCTTAAAAACTTGGTCGCCAAGCACTTGCCGAACCTCTTCTTCAACCTGAGAGCTTAAGTTATTACGCTTATCATACATGGTAAGAAGCACGCCCTCGATCACTAAGTCGGTATTTAGCCTCTTTTGTATCAGCTTTAATGTCTTTAAGAGCTGACTTAGGCCTTCCATCGCATAATACTCGCATTGTAGCGGTATAATCACACTATCAGCGGCTGTTAGAGCATTAACTGTTAGTATCCCCAGTGCCGGAGGGCAGTCTATGAATATGAAATCATAATGCTCAGAGACACGTTCTATAGCATCTTTAAGCCTTGTTTCCCTTCCAATGACTGAAACAAGCTCTATTTCAGCACCTACCAAGTCTTGGTCGGACGGTGCTAAGTGCAAATACTTCATTTCTGTTTGCAAAATAACGTTTTGAAGCGGAGTTTCATCCACTAAAACGTGATATATGCTCTTTTCAAAGTCTTTTTGATAAATACCTACCCCAGAACCTGCATTTCCCTGTGGATCAAGATCAATTAGTAGTACGCGTTTCTCCGCCGCAGCGATAGAACTGGCAATACTCACAGCAGACGTTGTCTTGCCAACGCCACCTTTTTGATTTGAAAGGGCGATCACTCGTGCCATATGGATTCCTTATTCAAAAATATATGATTCGTTCTCATGAATGTTCCACGTGAAACATGGAATACAAGTTTTTTGCTTGATACCCCTCATCATACTGAAAAAAAAAGAAAAAAAACTAAAAAAACGGTTTCTGCGGCTTAATTGAGCTTAATTTATCAAATTAGACCTTTGTTAGCTTCAAAAACGATAATTGTTATGTAAAACATTTAAAAAACCGTTTTTGTAAATATATTCAGGAAAACAAAGTAAAAAACAGGGCCTTAAATATCCATTTTAAGCTTCTAAAATAAAAAGTTGAGGGCTTACGTCTATTTAAGAGTGTTCCACGTGAAACAACTACAGATGCTTCGACACAGCACCTAGAGAATAGGGGTTATAAAATTAGAGTGACGAGACAGAAATAAAAAAAATCGCTCAGAAAGAGCGATTTAAATAAAAAGTTCCACGTGAAACATTCTAGGGGAAAGGGGTAAGAAAAATCCCACGCGAAACTATGTAAAAGCAAGCTTCTACAGAAATTGTATAACCAAAATTACATTTGGTTGTAAAGAAGGAACGCTACTACAAAACCCAATAAGGCTTGAAATTCCATGAAAGCTAATGAAAGCAACATAGGACCATTTACTTGGCCTTTTGAACTAGGGTTACGAGCAATGCCTTCAAGAGCACTTGAAGCTGCACGTCCCTGAGAAGATGCTGCACCAAAAGCAGAGATAGCCATTACTAAAGCTGCAGCCAAAGCGATTACGCCTTTAGAAGAAGTAACTTCTCCTGACTGAGCAAAAGCTAAAGAGCTAAAAAAACCTACGAAAACTACTACGAAATACTTAACTAAAACCATGTAACTCCACTCCTTTTGGATAAAAACATCTACTACTAATGGTCGTGTGAACGAGCCATAGAAATATAAACCCCTGTTAATAATACGAAAATGTATGATTGAATGCATGCAACCAAGACACCAAACATCATCATTAAACTAGGAACCAATAAATATGTTAGATCTGTAAATTTCTCAACAACCAAATGATCTGCAAATAAATTTGCATACAATCTAAGACTTAAACTGAATGGTCTTGAACAATGACTGATCACTTCTATAACAATCATTAGGGGGGCTATAAATAGTGCGGGGCCCATAAACTGCTTTGCATAGCCAGCGACTCCGTGCTCTTTAATACCCGAATAATTATAAACAATAAAAACCACCAAAGACATGCCCACATTAGTTGACATCGAAGATGTAGCTGGAGGTAAACCGGGAATTAAACCCGACAAATTACAAAATAAGATAACCAAAAACAAGGTCGTCATAAGAGGCAAAAACGAACGAAACCCTTTACCAATACTGTCTTCAGCAAGATTGATTGCAAAATCAACAGCCATCTCAATAAACCCCAGAAAACTACTTTTCTTTGGCGGGGTAATGTCGTTTTGAATGCTTGATTCAATGCGTTTCTTAAAGAAAAAACCAACAAAAGAAACAAAGACGGTAATAGCGAATAAAGCAATCACGGCACCCCACTGGTATGGATGATGCTCATCGACAGGAAATATTTTTTTTGCGATAGAACCATAAAAGTTCAGGCCACCAGCAGCAAAGCAATTACCGGACACCCCTATACAAAGTGCCAAAAGTGCTTTTTTAATTTGTTTGTGTAGCTTTGAATTCATATTCTTCATCTACGGCCTTAAAACATTAGTTCGAGAGCCAAATTATTAACCCAATTACTCAAATATTGGAAGTATTTATCAAGTATTTTTGTTGGATTTCTTTTGTTGTATATAAAGTTGAATACAAAACAAGCTTTTGCCTAAAAATGCTCCGGTTATTATCAAAATCGTATTAGAATAATTTTTTAATATGAAATAAAACACTATCCATAAAATAAGTGTTTTAATTGTCATCAATCCGTAAAAAAATACTGATATTTTATTTTGATTATTCAAGGCTTTTGTATAAACAAATTTGCTTAGTATCAGGTAACTATACATGCTTAAACAGCTTATAAGCAGCTCATTCATTTTTATCTTCCTGCATAATCATTTTATAGGTTCTATACAGCAGGTTGATTATACAGAAAACACCTATGACGCAAGTGATGATTGACCAGTCGAAAGCGATGGGGTACTTATCGTTGAGGTATTCACCGCCATAAAACATAAGAAGAAAAATGATGATAAATTCCGTTGGGAATACGAGCATCATTCCAAAATTTTTGTGCATACCTGACATCTTAAACCTTTGTTTTTTGATTGTTGTGAGAATACATAAGCTGTGTTAGTTTTTCACAGTTTTCGCCTTAAAAAGAAGACTTTTTTACTAATAATACGTTTCTTTAAGGAACATTTATATATGCCAATATACCAACAACCTTTCAGTTCACTTGCAACACCCAAAGAAGCTTGGATTAGAATTACAGAATATCTTAAGAGAACGCTACCAAACTCTATCTTTCAAAAGTGGATTGTGCCTATAAACGCACGTGGTAAAGAAGAAGAAATTATTTTAGGTGTTCCAGACTTAGAGTTTTACCAGGGCCTTCTTGAAGACCTGTGGAAACCCATTGAAAACGCAAAACAAAGTGTGCCGGGCTTAGACCGATATTGTTTACGCATTGAAATTGACGGACAAACCACCAGCTCTGCTATAATTACCGAAGAAAAAGACGATATTGAAAACCTAGAGTCACAAAAATCTAAGGTTATGAACCGTCCTACAAACCCTCTAAATAACAAATACTTATTCTCCTCATTTGTGAGTGGAGAAAGCAACCGCTTTGCTCAGGCTGCTTGTGAAGCTGTGGCCGATGATCCGGGAAATACGTATAATCCGCTATTTATTTACGGAGGAACAGGCCTAGGTAAAACTCATTTACTTCACGCCATCGGAAACAAAATACTTCGAAGAAACCCTTCAGCAGTCGTGACATATATTTCTTCCGAGAGATTTATGAACGAAATGATCTACTGCCTACGTTTTAAAAAAATGTGGGATTTTCGCCAAAAATACCGACATTGTGACGTTTTTTTAGTGGATGATATTCAATTTATTTCTAGAAAAGAACGCACGCAAGAAGAGTTTTTTCATACTTTTAATGCTCTGTACGAACAAAAAAAACAGGTTGTTATTACATCTGATCTATTTCCACAAGACATCCCCGACATTGAAGACCGCCTCCGAAATAGGTTCCAATGGGGACTCATTGCGGATATCCAACAACCTGATTTCGAACACCGCATGGCCATTTTATACAACAAAGCGGAGGCTTTGGGGATTTATGTAGACCCAGAAGTGGCAGAATATATTGCCAGCCAAGCAAAACGAAACATTCGTGAACTTGAGGGTGCATTGCACAGAATGGCTGCCTTTTCTTCGCTACAAGGCAAAAATATTAGTATGGCTCTTGCTCAAGAGACATTATCAAATGTCTTAGGAGACCCTCATAAAAAAATCACTATAGAATCTATTCAAAAAATAGTTGCTGAGCACTTTAAAGTAAGAGTTGTAGACCTTAAATCGAAAAAAAGATTAAGAACACTTACATTGCCTAGACAGATTGCCATGTATTTATCTCGCCAAAAGGTGAATGCTTCTTACCCTGATATTGGTTCAAGGTTTGGCGGAAAAGATCACACAACGGTAATGCATGCTGTAAAGAAGATCACGAAAGAAAAAACGAACCTAAACATCAAAACTGAGTTGGATGTACTAGAGCGTAAGATCGAGCAGATGTGCTAATTTAAAGTTATTAAAGGTGCTAGCTGTGCATAAACCTGTGGATAAACATGTTAAAAAGCTAGGAATAAAACCTTTATACACATGGGATAAATAGGGGATAAACTATGGGTGATTCACAGATAAAAAATAAGCAGCGAGGTTAAACAAAAACTTATGCACACGTATCAACATTTTTCCGCAAAAAAAAATGCTTTATTCTTTAACAAAAACAATGACTTAATTAGTTATCCCTGTTATCCACAGGAATATACTACTACTACTAAATAAACTAATAATAATTATATATAAACCAAAATGGATGAAAATAAATGATGTTCAAAATAAGTATTGAAAAGCAATCACTCAGCCAGTGCGTTAGTAAGCTATCTGGTATCCTCTCTGATAAATCATTAGTATCAATAGGGCTCTCTGCTGCTGATGGTAAGTTAACCGTAACTTCTTCTGATCATGTCATCGCTATATATGCATCTTCTGAATGTCAGGTACATACAGCTGGGACCATCTTTGTCACAGCAAAGCTTTTCGCCGAAACCGTAAAAGAACTACCAAACTCACTTGTGACCTTAGAGCTAACGGATAGCTTTATGCTTGTTTCCGCCATGACGGACCTTAATGAAAAGTATCAAATGAAAGTACCGTTGGTTGAACACTCTGTTTGGAGAAACCCGCCAGAGCCAGATTTATTTGATTTAAAGACACTTCCTAGTGACAAAATGAGTTACATGATTGAACAAGTGCAGTTTTGCATTATGCCTGACTCCCCAAGGGTTTACGGTTCTGTAGGGTATTTACATTCTCCAGAAAAAGGCGTTTTACGCATGGTTGGAACAGACGGCTTTAGGCTTTCCCATTGCGATGTGACTCTTCCTGAAGCACAACAAAAGAACGCAGAAATCTTCGAAAAAGGCGTTAATTTTTCAAAAAGAGCGATTCAAGAAATTCTTAGGGTTTGTCATCAAGGCTACAAAGATGTTTCTATTGGTATTGATCAAGAAGGTAAAACAGCTCTTTTACAGGTTGAGAACCTCCAGGTTTTTATTAGGCTTGTTGAAATAAAGTACCCAAGCTACGCCGGAGTCATTCCAAAAACATTGTCAAACGAAGTTGAAGTAGGCCGCCCCCATATTGCAACTGCTGTCAAAAGAGTCTTAATTGCTGCTGATAAATCTAGAGCACTTCGCTTTGAGTTTGATCACGAGAATCTAGTGCTACAAAGTCGTACATCTGGTAGTTCTGAAAGTACTGAAGCTCTTAAATTGCCCGGTTTTAAAACAAAAAAATCATCTATTACGGTGAATGGTAAGTTTTTAAGCGATATCTTATCCACATCCAATGTAGATAAGCTGAAGATATCTTTTCAAGAAGATAAATTAGAGGATCCTCTTGTGTTCTTTCCGATGAATGAACCAGAAGGTTGCTTTTCCAAACATCTTCTGGTGCCTATCAAAGAAAGTAGGTAAGATACTTTCCTGTCAGAGAACAAATGAGGTCTAAATGGAAGAAACACAAGTTTCTAGCGGCTCGAATGGAAATTATGGTGCTGGACATATCCAAGTACTCGAAGGCCTTGAGGCTGTCCGTAAGCGTCCCGGGATGTATATCGGGTCAACTTCAACGGATGGTCTACATCACCTAGTCTACGAAATCGTTGATAACTCTATCGATGAAGCGATGGGAGGTCATTGCGATGAGATACTTGTAAACCTTCATATTGATGGTTCATGCTCTGTCTCAGATAACGGTCGAGGCATTCCTGTTGCTGAACACCCCAAAGAAAAAAAATCTGCCCTAGAAGTCGTTATGACGGTTTTACATGCTGGCGGTAAATTTGATGATAAGGCGTTTGCTTTTTCCGGTGGTCTTCACGGTGTAGGAGCTTCCGTTGTAAATGCATTGTCTGAAAGTTGTAGCGTTCGTGTTCACAAAGAAGGTTCAGAGTACTTTCAAAGCTACAAAATAGGCGTTCCTGACGCTCCCGTAAAAAAAGTTGGTGCAACATCTATTTCTGGGACGTTCACATCTTTTAAACCAGATCCAACGATCTTCTTAGATACACGTTTTGATTTTGAAGTTTTATCAAAAAGACTTCGTGAATTAGCCTTTTTAAATAAAGGTATAAAAATCATTCTTTCGGATGAAGCAACAGATCAAAAAGCAGATTTTTGTTATGAGGGTGGATTACTTTCATACTGTGAGTTTTTAAATACCGGCAAAAACCCACTGCATGCAAAACCAGTTTATTTTACTCATGATCAATTAGATGATGATGGTAAACTAGTTTCGCAACTTGAGTGTGTTCTTCACTGGACGGACGCTTATAGTGAAAGCTTGTTTTCATACGTAAATAATATTCATACTGCAGAAGGTGGTATGCATTTAACAGGTTTAAAAAGTTCTTTAACTAGGGTTATAAACCAGTTTTCTGAGAAAAAAGGACTTCTTAAAAACTTCAAAGGAAACATCACAGGTGATGATATCCGTGAAGGTCTAACAGGGATTATAGCAGTTCGAATAAAAAATCCTGAATTCCAAGGACAAACAAAAACAAAGCTGGGTAACCCAGAAGTTCGGCCATGGGTTGAACAAGTTACTTCAGAAAAATTAACGGAGTATTTTAATTTATACCCTGATGCGATTAAGCGTGTTGTCACAAAAATTGTAGATGCTGCAAGAGCTCGCTTAGCGGCCAAAAAAGCAAGAGAGCTTACGCGTCGTAAAGGTGCTTTGGATTTTGCTGGTTTACCGGGAAAGATGGCAGATTGCCAAGAGAAAGACCCTGCAAAATGTGAACTCTTCTTAGTGGAAGGTGACTCTGCGGGCGGTTCCGCAAAACAGGCGAGAGACAGAAAAACACAAGCGATTTTGCCACTTCGCGGTAAAATTTTAAATGTTGAAAAAGCGAGATACGACAAGATGCTTTCTTCTCAAGAGATCAAACTTTTGATTAAAGCTCTAGGCACGGGTATTGGTAAAGATGATTTCGATATCAGTAAGATCCGTTACCATAAGGTTGTTTTAATGACCGATGCCGACGTTGATGGTGCTCATATTCGTACTTTATTGTTAACGTTTTTCTTTAGGCAAATGCCAGAAGTCATTGAACGCGGCTACTTGTATATTGCTCAACCGCCACTCTACAAATGTAAAAAAGGCAAGTCGGAACAATATTTAAAAGATAATGTTGAGTTAAGCGATTATCTCTCTGAGATTGGTCTTGATAGTATTGAGTTTACATTAGGTGGAAAAGTACTAGAAAAGACGACTCTTCGCGGTGTGATCACAAAGTATAGACGTTACAAAGAGCTTCTAAAAATCGTTTCTCGAAGACGAGCCGAAGCGATTATCGATTATTTAATTACTGCTGATAACGTCAGTGCTGAGAGTTTTGCATCAAAAGAAGCTTGCGAAGGTCTTGCAAAAAACATCGAAAAATACATCAAAGAATTAGCGGACGATCGTTATTGCAGAGTTGATTATAAAGTCTTTTTTAATGAAGACCTTTCTCGTTTTCAAATTACTTTTAGAACGAGAATCCATCAAGTTTTGAAAGACTCTATTTTGGATTCCAGTGTATTGACGCAATCAGATTTTACTGAGCTAAAGCGGATTCATAAGCAGATGGCAGAGCATATTCAGTATCCGGTTCAATACAAAGTCATCCAAAAGAAAAAGGATGCAGAAGAAAAAACGGGTTCTGTTACAAAGACACAAGAACTCATCAGTTTAATTGAAGAGTTTGGAAGTAGTTCGGTTTACCTTCAGCGTTACAAAGGTTTAGGGGAAATGAACCCAGACCAGTTGCAAGAAACCACTATGGACCAAAGTAAAAGAGTATTGCTTCAGGTTACGATTAAAGATGCGATCGCAGCGAATATTATGTTTAGCACCTTAATGGGTGACGATGTAGAACCGCGTAGAAAATTTATTGAAACAAACGCATTAGACGTTAAAAACCTAGATATTTAGGCGTAAAAGAGGATATATGACAGAAGAAAACACGGTTAATCCATCAAACGTTGTTTCTATTGATATCGAAGACGAGCTAAAGAATTCGTTTTTAGACTACTCCATGAGTGTTATCGTTTCGAGAGCACTTCCTGATGTAAGAGACGGACTTAAGCCTGTGCACAGACGTATTTTATATGCAATGTACACTCTTAAAAATTATGCCAGCAAGCCTTATCTAAAGTCTGCTCGTGTGGTCGGTGATGTCATTGGTAAGTATCACCCTCATGGAGATACGGCGGTTTATGATGCTCTTGTTCGCTTAGCCCAAGACTTTAGCATGCGTTATACCATTATTGATGGCCAAGGTAACTTTGGTTCTATTGACGGCGATTCTGCTGCCGCCATGCGTTATACCGAAGTAAGACTCGAAAAAAGAGCCGAACTCCTTCTTGCTGACCTCGAAAAAGAAACCGTAGATTTTGGACCTAACTACGATAACAAAGACTTTGAACCCCTTGTATTGCCTTCAAGATTGCCCCAACTTTTAATTAACGGACAATCTGGTATTGCCGTTGGTATGGCAACAAACATTCCTCCTCATAACTTAACGGAAGTAATCACAGCACTTGAGGCTTTGATTGAAGAGCCTGATTTAAGCATTGATCAACTGATGGAGTACATCAAAGGCCCTGACTTTCCAACACAAGCGATGATATTAGGACAAGCGGGAATAGTAAGTGCGTACAGGACAGGTCGCGGCTCTATAAAAATGCGTGCAAAAGCAGAAGTTGAAGAGATAAAAAACCGTGAACGAATTATTGTAACGGAACTTCCTTACCAAGTGAATAAAGCAAAACTCATAGAGAAAATAGCTGATTTAGTGCGTGACAAAAAAATCGAAGGCATTTCAGATATCAGAGATGAGTCTGCTCAAAATGATATTCGTGTCGTTATTGATATGAAGCGTGGTGAGTCTGGAGAGATTATTCTTAATAATCTTTATAAGCTAACTCAACTCCAAACAAACTTTGGCGTCAACATGGTTGCTCTTGTAAACGGCATACCGAGACTTTTAAACCTTAAAGAAATACTAGTTCAATTTAACAAACACCGTAGAGAAGTTGTTTTACGTAGAACTGCTTTTGAACTAAGAAAAGCAGAGGCGAGAGCACATATTTTAGAGGGTTTAAAAATTGCCGTTGAGAATATTGACGCAGTTGTAAAACTTATCAGAAACTCAAAAGACCCTGCGATTGCACACCAAGGCTTACTAGAAAGCTTTAAGCTTTCTGATTTGCAGGCAAAAGCTATTTTAGATATGCGACTTGCAAGATTGACTGGTTTAGAACGTGATAAAATTATCACTGAACACAAACAGATTATGGAAATTATAAAAGACCTTGAAGACATCTTAAACTCACCGACAAGAGTAACAAAAATCATTGTTGAAGAACTTCAAGAGGTAAAAGCAACACACGGTGACGAAAGAAAAACAGAAATTCTTCCTGCCGCAGACGACTTTACAATGGAATCGTTAGTTTCTGATGATTCAGTTGTTGTTACAATCACCCAAGGTGGTTACGTCAAACGAACGCAAACTGATAGTATCGCCGCACAACGCCGTGGTGGAAAAGGCAAAAGTGGGATGTTAACTCGTGGAGAAGATCTTGTAAAAGACCTCTTTAACACAACAAACCATTCGAACTTACTTTGCTTTTCAAGTAGAGGCCGTGTTTATAACCTTAAAGTTTATCAAATTCCAGAAGCAGCACTTCGCTCTAAAGGAAGACACATAGCTAGTGTTCTTAAGCTAAAAGACGGAGAAAAAATCGTTTCTGTTCTTCCAGTAAAAGAATACAAAGAAGATCAATTTGTTGTTTCTGTAACAGCACAGGGCTACATCAAAAAAACAGACCTCATGGCATACTCTAAAATTAGAGAGACAGGGATCATTGGTCTTAAGTTAGAAGAAGAGGATTCACTAATAGCTTGTCAGCTTACTGGTGGCGAAGACGACATTTTACTTTCTACCAGGCTTGGAAAAGCAATTCGTTTTAAAGGTGAAGACGTTAGACCAATGGGACGTGCTTCTCGCGGTGTAACAGGAATTCGATTCTCTGAAGAGGGTGATTCAGTCATTGGGTTTGAAATCATCAAAGGTGATTCGACGATTTTATCTATTTGCGAAAATGGATATGGAAAGAGAACACCTCTTGAAGAATACAGACAGCAAACCCGTGGTGGCAAAGGCATCTACACTATTAAGGTAACAGAGCGAAACGGGCCTGTTATAGGGATTTTACAGGTGTCTGAGACCGACGATTTAATGGTAATGACCTCTGCTGGAAAACTTATGCGATTCACTGTAAAAGAAGTTGGCGTCATCGGAAGACACACACAAGGTGTTAGGTTGATGACGGTTGGCGACGAAGAAAAAGTGATAAGCGTGTGTAAAGTTGTAGACATCGAAAACTCACAAGCACAAGACGATGAAGAATAAATTTGATATTGAACGCTTAGCAAAGCTATCGAGAATCGAACTAACTCCAGAAGAAACAACAAAGTTTCAACCGGAGTTAGAACGGTTTTTAGAATTTGCAAAATGTATGGATAAATATGATCTAAAAGAAGAAGTTGCAGACTCTGTTACTGACAACACACTCCCTTTTAACAAAGACCAACACGTGGTTTCTTTAGACCATCACCAAGTGTTAAAGAGTGAGAGCCATTGCAGTCAAAATTATTTTAAACTTCCAAGAGTTGTAAAAAAATGAAACGCACTATCGCAGAGATTGCTAAAAGTGTAGAGAAGCAAGGCGTTAGAAAAACAATTCTCGATGGCTTAGTTGATTATGAAAACCAATCAAAAAACCTGAATTTTTCAACGTTTTACGACAAAAATAAAGTTGAAGAACAGATTGCAGAGCTTGAAAAAAGACTGCAAGCCGGAGAAGACTTACCTCTTGCAGGTGTTACTGTCGGTGTAAAAGACAATATTCAGATAAAAGGTTGGCCCACAAGTTGTGCTTCCAACATGCTGAAAGGCTATATCAGTAGCTTTGATGCTGATGTCATTGAAAAACTAAAAGTAGCAGGTGCAATATTTATTGCAAAACTCAATATGGATGAGTTTGCAATGGGAAGCTCGACAGAACACAGCTGTTTTGGTGTTGTAAAAAACCCAGCAGACACTTCAAGAGTTGCTGGCGGGTCTTCTGGCGGAAGTGCGGCAGCAGTTGCTTCTGGTGCTTTAGATGTGAGTTTAGGCTCAGATACAGGCGGTAGTATTCGCCAACCGGCTGCTTTTTGCGGTGTGTATGGGTTTAAGCCAAGTTACGGAACGGTCTCAAGACACGGTTTAGTTTCATACGGTTCTTCATTAGATCAAATTGGCCCGATCACAAACAACATCAATGATATTATGGTTTTACATAGTATCATGAGTGGTTATGATGATAGAGATTCAACCTCGATAGCTTCTCAATATAAACAAATACACAAACCTGTTTATTGTCTTTTAGACGAGGCCTCCTTAGAGGGTTGTGACAAAGACATCATTGAAAACTATCAAAGTTGGGCGAATAAAATTAAAGAGAACTTTGAAACGAAAACAATTAATCTAGACTTTTTAAAAGACTCGATCGCCATTTATTATTTGATTGCGACTGCTGAAGTTTCATCGAATTTGGCAAAATTTGATGGCGTTCGTTATGGAAACCGGGCTACAGAGTTCGAAGGCTATGAAGACCTCGTTGTAAAATCACGAACAAATGGTTTTGGTTCTGAAGTAAAACGAAGAATTATATTAGGAAACTTTGTTTTATCTGCTGGATATTCTGATAAGTATTACAAACGAGCGAAGCAGATTCGAGTACTCTTTAAAGAAAAACTACAAACAATACTTGGAGAAAATGGAATTTTATTAACCCCGACATCTCCAACACCAGCGTTTAAAATAGGTGAAAACACAGGTGACCCAATGAAGATGTATTTATCTGATTTGTATACTGTTTTTCTAAATTTGGTGGGTTTCCCCGGCGTGTCGATACCCTCTAGTTATAACAAGACAAAGCTTCCACTTGGGCTTCAGTTTGTATCTAATCACCTTACAGATGACTTTTTATTAAAGAGTGTTTCAGAGCTTGAGACAAAATGTATATCTGGAGGTAAGTGAGTTATGCAAAACTTGCTTCAAAAGTATAAACCAACCATTGGAATAGAAATTCACTGTCAGCTTGCTACAAAGACAAAACTGTTTTGTAGGTGTGCAAGAGAGACTTCTTCAGAATTAGAGCCGAACCAACACACATGCGAAGTTTGTTTGGGGCTACCCGGTGCGTTACCAAGAATTAACGAACATGCTGTGTGGCAAGCCATTAGATTTGCAACTGCAGCAAAATCAAGTGTAAGTAAACAATCGTTTTTTATGAGAAAACAGTATTTTTACCCTGATTTACCAAAAGGCTACCAAATTACACAACTCACTCATCCCATTGGAATGGGAGGGTCTATAGAGTTACCGTCTGGTGGTTCTGTGCTCTTAGATAGGGTTCAAATCGAAGAAGACGCAGGAAAGATCCTCCACAAAGGCAAAAGTTCTTTGGTGGATTTAAACCGTGCTGGAACGCCCCTCATTGAAATTGTATCAGCTCCAGACATGCACAGCATTGATGAAGCCCTTGAATACGTCAAAACCGTTTATAGGCTTGTTAGGTTTCATAAAATTAGTGACGCCAATATGGAAAAAGGCAATTTTAGAATGGACTTAAATATTTCTTTAAGCCCGGTAAACTCTAAAGAACTAGGAGTGCGTTGCGAAATTAAAAACGTAAACTCTTTTCGGTTCGCAGAAAAAGCTATAAATTATGAAATGCTGAGGCAGTTTCAAATTCTAGAAGAAAACCAAAAAATAAAACAACAAACAAGGGGTTATGACCCTGACTCTGATACAACGTTTCCAATGCGTGATAAAGAAGATGCTCACGATTATAGATATTTCGATGACCCAGACCTCCCGGTTCTAGACTGTGGCTCACAGTTAAAAATGGATTTAGATTTAGAAGTAGATCCTATAGAAGCAGAAAAAAACTTAATAAAAGCCGGATTAAATCAAGAGACGACCACTTATTTCACCGAGTCAAAAGCAAACTTTAATTATTTAAAAGAGTGTCAAAAAAACCTAAAGAATTCAAAAAACCTTGGTAAATTGGCGGCTTTTTTTATGACAGAAATTAAGTCCAACAAAGAACAAGATCAAAATTTAGAAATTTTTGAATTATTTGACCCAAGCAAGCTCGCGGAAATATTTAATCTCGTGGATGGCGGTGTTTTATCAAGTAAAACAGCAAAAAAAGCTGCTGATTTATATTATAAAAACAAAGGCTTAGCGATTCTAGATATTGCAAAAGCAAATGGATTGATTCAAGTTCAAGACGAATCAAAAATCAAAGAAGTCATTCAAGATGTTTTAGATAAAAACCCAAAACAATTAGAAGAGTACCGAGCAGGGAAAACAAAACTGAAAGGTTTTTTTGTTGGTCAAATCATGAAAGTGTCCTCGGGAAATTTCTCGCCAAGTTTAGTTCAAAAAATCTTAGACAAGCTTTTGAATGCTTAGTCACGATTTAAAATCATATTTAAACCAAACGAATCTACCGTGGACTCATGTGTTTATTGCAAAAGGAAACGCGAAAGAATCAAAGCCAGAATATATTTGGGAGCAGGGCAAAGAAAAAATTTTTGACTTAGCAAGTATGACTAAAGCTATTTTTACTGCCCCGCTGATTTACAAAAATATTGATTTAAATCAGACACTTGAAGATGTTTTTGAGAACGAAGTACCAAGTCAATTTGCAGACTTAAAAATTTCGGAGATACTATCTCATAAGAGCGGGTTGCCTGCTTGGCAAAATTTTTGGATCAATCAACTAGATGCAGAAAATAAGTTTAAACAAGAAAGCGATTCCGTGCAATGGAGCAGGTTTTTGTTGCGTTTAAAAAACACGAAGCTACAAAAAAAAGATTTTTTTTACTCAGATGTCGGCTATATTTTTTTGGGTTTTATTCTCTCTAAAATTAAAAAAACCTCTCTTCATGATTTAGCAAAACACTGGTTCAGTGGAACAAGTATTACTTTTCATCCAAAAAACACTACAAATATAGTGCCAACAGCTTATTGCGAGTTGCAGGGCAAAAGACTACGAGGGCTTCCCCACGACGAAAACTGTAGGTCGTTCGGCAGTGTTTCAGGTCATGCTGGGTTATTTGGAACAGGAGAAGATTTAATTCTGTGGCTAAAAAATAGTATCAACACAGATTTTTTTAGAAAATTTCTTATAGAGGCAAAAAACTTTGAAGGGGTTCAAAACTCTGTTTTAGGGTGGAGAAGGTATGGTTCTTCGAATATGTTTCAAACAGGTATTGGCCACTACGGGTTTACTGGAACGGCCATCATGTTAGACCCAAACACCTATAATTACAGTATAATTTTGACAAACTCTGTTTACAAGGAACGCAACCCAAGCGATAGGACAAAATTAAGAGAGCTTGTTTTTGGAGAGTTTGGTAAGTAAATCTCTAATGGAGAGAAAACAAAAAATAGCTGTCATTGGTCAAGGTTTTGCGGGGCTTTCTGTAGCCTTAGAGCTTATTAAAAAAGGCTATGAGGTAGATATTGTTTCGGATTCTCAAAAAAAACCAGCTTCAAGGTTAGCTTTAGGTATCGTAAGCCTAAAAGGTTTATATCGTGCAAGGCAGCCGGAGTTTGCATATAAAGTGAAAGGTTTTTTTTGCTTAATCAAACAATTACGCCTTCTGCAGCAAGCTTTTCCAGAGGTTTGTTTATACAAAAGTGTATATGAACCTTTTTTTTCAAAATTAGATGAACAAGCTAAAATCAGCAGAATCTATCGTTTTGATGATTTTCTTCCAGCAAGTGTTAAAAAATTAAATCGTGAAAAAATCCCTTTAGAGGTTTTAGAGCTGTTTGGTTCCACTTACTATTCTTCATTATTTTTTAGCGAAGATTTTTTTATAAATGTTGATAAGTATCTAAATATATTGAGAAAATATGTTATGCTCCATGGTGGAAAAACTGTGGATAAAACATTTAGAGAGTCAAAAAAATCTGGAAATAGGTTTCAGCTATGTTTTCAAGATGGTGATGTTTTTGGTGATTATCACCAGGTTGTTTTGTGTATTGGAAGAAGCATTATAAGTTATCCACACTTATCCCACAGTTTTCGTAGTTTATTGAAAGAGTCTAAAGGTTATATCTTGGAAGGTCGCTACGGCTTGCAGGGTAAGGCTTTTGGGCTCATCCAAGGGGGGAAGTATTTAGGTGTCTGTGATGGTTCTTGGAAATATGGTGGATTTTCAGAAAATATTTCATCGAAAAATTCGTTTCAAAATCTTTCATCTTTTATTCCTTTATTCGAGCCAGAGAATATTTCTCGTGGATCGAGAATTTTGACTAAAATAAGAACACCCATGATAGAATTTAGCACTATCGGTGAAATAATCGTCACAGGGCTGTATAAAAATGGGCTTCAATATGCCCCTTTAACAGCAAAAAAAGTAGGCGAAAAAATAACGTCCATTAATTAAACAATAAAAATCTTGCTTCGCTTTTTTGTTTAGTTTCTCACCATCAAAAATTTGGCATAATCGTCTAAATTTTGTCACAATTTAGATAAGTTTTATAAACGAGGTGTTTTTTGAGTTCTAAGTCTCCAAAGTTTTGTTTTGTTGTGCCTTGTTATAACGAGCAAGAATGTTTACGCGAAACTTTAGATGTTTTACAAAAAAAAATCGGCGAATTCATCGAGAAAAATTTAATTCACGAAGAGAGTTATGCACTTTATGTTGATGACGGCAGTAAAGATTCTACTTGGGAAATTTTGTCTAAAGAATTCCACGCGAACATAAAAAAAATGAAAGCACTAAAACTTTCAACGAATGTAGGCCATCAAAAAGCTTTATTTGCAGGGTTAAAAAACGTTTCAGATCAAGTGGATTGTTGCATTACTATTGATGCGGATTTACAAGACGATCTAAGAGTGGTTTCAACGATGATAGAATCATACTCGGATGGATATGAAGTAGTTCTCGGGGTTAGAAGAAAAAGAAACTCTGATACGTTTTTTAAAAAAACGACGGCTAAGGTTTTTTATTTATTTATGAGTTTATTAGGAATAAAAACAGTTATAAACCACGCAGACTTTAGGCTTTTAGGGTCTAAATCTTTAAAGGCACTGACCCAACACAATGAAAAAAATATTTTCTTAAGAGGGATGGTTGTTGGCTTAGGTTTTAAAACTAAAAATATTTTTTACGACAGAAAAAAAAGAACTGCGGGAGTTACAAAATATTCATTTAGTAAAATGATTTCACTTGCATGGGAAGGTGTGTCCTCTTTTTCTGCTTTTCCAATGCGAATCTTAGCTATAATCGGTTTTGTAACAACCTTTATTTCTTTCGCAGTGATTATTTGGGCGTTCGCAGCTTACTTTAGTGGTCGTGTAATCCCGGGTTGGACATCAACGGTTGTGCCGCTTTATTTCCTAGGAGGTGTTCAAATGTTTGGTTTAGGTTTGCTCGGCGAGTATATTGGTAAAATTTATGTGGAGGTAAAAGCAAGGCCCCACTATTTTCTTGACGAAAAACTTTGGGACCATTGAGTGCTTTTAGAAGTAGTAAGCAAAGTAAATAGGCTGAATTTCTAAAGAAAAACCTGCAGGACCGTATTCTAAGTCATCTTCAAATAAAGCATCTTCCCACTGCTTTCTAACACTTGAGTCACTAAGAGGGTTTGTTATTGTGGGGTCTAGAGCTGGTCCGTTAATAATTTTTTTTCCAGCATTTAAGTCTATGGCTAAAAATGAAAATATTGGGATAACTTTAATGCCCACGCCAAACTTTTTCATGTTGAATGAAAAATCAATGGGTAATCTTCCTGAAATGACTGCGGATAATCTTCCGTTATTTGCAAAATCAGCAGTTTTTATCTTGCCTGGAAGGGGGGGTAGAGAGCTGTTTGCTGATAAACTTAGTGAATAAAACTCTGCGTCTACTCCTAAGCCAAATTTTAACAAGGCACTCTTACCCATGCGAAAACCATAAAAATTAAAATCTAACCAACCACCAAAAGCCGCCGTGTTTGTGGTTAAGTCAATATAAGAATCAATAGGAAAACTTGTTTCGTAACCGCTGTCATTAAAGGTTCCGCTCGGACCCTCTGCTACACTAAAGCGTTCTGTTTTTTCACCTCCGTGGTTATAGCGACCACCTAAGGAGACGCTCATTTTTTTGTTGAAAGCAAATTCAAACTCTAAGCCACCGCCCAAAAAAGAATCCCCCATGGGGTCTTTTGGTCTGTTTCTGATCATTCCAAACGGGCTAGTATTAGGGCCAGTTGGTTCATTTGATTCTGCCCCGCCAGCACCATCAGATCTTGTGAGATGCTTATAAAAAGGGGTGTTGTGTGAAGTGGGAGATAAAAACATATATGAATAAGCTAATTTTATATTTGTTCTAAAATTATTACGTCTTCGAGTTTTTCTTTTTCGTCTTTTACGTTTTTTTGAAATAAACTTTGCAACACTGTCTGTGGTTACGGTTTCTATTTTTGAGCTTTTTACTTTTACAAGTGATGAGGTCTTTCTAACCTTAAGCACTTTGCCGCAAGTTACTTTAGTAGAGTCATTGTAAAAACAAACCTTAGCTCCTTTGATTACGCCGTCGACCTTTCCTGGTTTTATAGTGACGAGTTTTTTGGATGCGTTGACTGATTTAACGACGATGTCTTGAGCATAAATTTGTTGAGTATAAGCGAAAGAAAACAACAAAAACAAGAGATTTAAAAATAGTTTCATATTATGACCTTTTAAAAATTAGTACACGCCAGTCAGAGGATGTCATGATGGAATTTGAGTTTTGATCGGTATCAAAGCTTTTTAATTCTAAGCTGACTCTATAGCTACCCACATTTAGATTTTTTATAATAGGGTCGTTAATAGATGCAGAACCGTCATATGCATTATACCTACAAGTCAATAGTCGTTCTCCATTGAGGTTGTATATGTGGGCATTTAGGTAGCCAATGGGGGCCTTGCCCTTGTTTGTCCAAGTCAAATTGAGGCTGTCACCGTTAGAAGACCGTATTGAAGGGGGGGTGTCGCCTTCGCGGTAACTTGGAACGGAAATTTTATTAATGGACGAAACTTCTAAGGATTTAAACGCTAAAGGCGACCGAAAATTTAAGTTGCTTGCCCCTAAAGAGTTTTGAATCGCAACGTTCAGTGGTAAATCATAGTTTTTTGAAGAAATAGAAAACTGTACAAAGGGGTTTGGTAGCTGGAGGTTTCTTCCCTTGGTGTTTGTGAAGCCGGTAAAGGTTACATCATCAGCATAAAGGGGATTGGCTAAAGCCTCTGGTTCAGTTAGATTGTTTTGGCACCCTGTTTCAAGTGAGTTAAAACTTGATTGGTTAGACGGGTTATAGGCAAACACTCCTCCAATATCTTTATTTAGTTGTGCCTTAACATGATAAAACTCTTTATTTGTTATAGAGAAAGAATTATTCGTGCTTTCAAGAACATCTGTTTCTTCAATCAGGTTTGCGGCGTCTTCAGACCAGGCTCTTACCTTAAATCGATAAATGGAGTTTGGGTTAAGATTTTCAATGTTTGTTGAAATGATGGTTTTATATATGTCATCAGTCTGGCAGGCATGTTTTTTTGCGTTTGCAGATGTGTCGGTGCTAGTATTATCAGAGTTTTCCCAATAAACAACTTCACAATTAATAGGTCTTGTTGCTCTCAATGAGAAATTTAACTGAGTCCCACTATTAACTCTCATTAATTGCACAGAATTGCTGGAAACAAGTTTTTTTGCTCCAACATCATCACTTCCTTTATCTTTTATAATGTTACAAGAAGATAAAGAAATAAAAATTAAGCTTGCAATAAATTTATTCAATTTAGATTTCCAGGTTTTTGTTGTATTGATAATTATTATTATACCATGATTTTAGTGAGCTTTAATCACAATAAGGGTATAAATTTAATATTATAGTTCACTCTCACTGAGATAAGGGTCGTAAAAATGGATATTGATATACCTCTAATATCTGGATATTTATTAGGTTTCATCATTTCTTTGTGTTTTCATGAATGGGCTCACGCTTATGTAGCGTATCGCTTTGGAGACTCGACAGCAGAGTCGAGGGGGCGAATGACTCTGAACCCCTTGGCTCATATAGACTTGGTAGGCACCATCATTTTACCTTTAGCGGGAATGATTTTTAAGCTTCCTTTACTTGGGTGGGCAAAGCCCGTACCAGTCAACCTTTCTAACGTAAGAGGCGATAAACGTTTTGCAAATATGATGATTGCAGCTGCTGGTCCGGCTATGAATTTGATTTTGTGTGTCGTTTTTGCATTTTTACTAGAACTGATGTTTAAATTTGGTCTTGTGGACCCAGACAGCTTTTTCTTTCCGCTTTTAAATCTGTTAAACATATTGATTCATGTAAATGCTATCCTGGCTTTCTTTAATTTAATCCCTATGCCTCCATTAGACGGAGGGGCCATTATTGCTGGATTACTACCTGAGGAGCTAGCATTTAAGTTTGAATCGGCACTTTCGCAGTTTGGATTTATCATACTGTTTTCATTGGTTATTTTTGGCGGTTTGAGTTGGGTTAGCTCTCTTTCAAATGCCTATGTTTCAATGGTTAAATATTGTATAAACTACATATTGTAGCTTAGAAGCGGAACCAAAACAGGCAAATCTCATGACAATCGGACCGACTCATACCAAATATATTTTTGTAACTGGTGGAGTGGTGTCTTCATTAGGCAAAGGGATTGTTGCTGCTAGTATTGGTTCATTGCTAGAGGCAAGAGGGTTAAAGGTTTCTTTAACGAAAGCAGACCCATACTTAAATGTTGATCCTGGTACTATGAGCCCCTTTCAACACGGAGAAGTATTTGTCACAGAAGATGGGAGTGAAACAGATCTCGATATAGGTCACTATGAACGTTTCACAAAAGCTAGGCTAACTAAACTTAATAGCTTCACAACCGGTCAAGTCTACGACGAAGTTCTATCCAAAGAACGAAAGGGTGATTATCTTGGCGGAACCGTGCAAGTTATTCCTCATGTTACAAACAACATCAAAGAAAGAATTTTTAACTCTAGTCAAAATGCAGATGTTTCGATTGTAGAAATTGGCGGGACAATTGGTGATATTGAAGGGCTTCCTTTTTTGGAGTCTATTAGGCAAATAAGCTTTGATATTGGAAAAGAAAATGTTTTATACGTTCACTTAACATTACTTCCTTATATTAAACCCGCAAAAGAACTAAAGACAAAACCAACACAACACTCCGTAAAAGAGATGAGGCAAATTGGAATCCAGCCGGATGTGTTGGTGTGTCGATCTGAAAAAACTGTGCCCGAGGAACTAAAAAAGAAAATAGCACTTTTTTGCAATGTTACTAGAGAAAGTGTTTTTGAAGCGAAAGACTTGGATAGTATCTACAAAATGCCAATGGTTTTACATGAGCAGGGCTTAGATGAAATCGTACTTAAAAAGCTAAATATCTGGACTGGTAAACCAGATTTATCACAGTGGAAGCGTATTCGCGAAGTGTTGGATAATCAACAAAATGAAATCAACGTCGGAATTATTGGAAAGTATGTTGATGTTGTGGATTCTTATAAATCCATTGATGAGTCCTTAGTTCATGCAGGAATACACCACCAACTGAAGATCAACACTGTTTATATAGACGCTGATAGTTTAGACAAGAGCACAATTAAAAAGAAGCTAGAAAACCTAGACGGAATTATTGTTCCTGGAGGGTTTGGAGACCGTGGCACCTCAGGTAAAATCAAAGCAATTAAGTATGCACGTGAAACAAAAACCCCATTTTTTGGAATTTGTTTAGGGATGCAGTTGGCGGCGATTGAGTTTGCTCAAAACCAACTAAAAATTAAGGGTGCAGACAGCCAAGAATTTGATGAAGCAGCAGAACACCACATTATCCATTTAATGGAAGATCAAAAAAGCAAAAAAAATCTTGGTGGAACAATGAGGTTAGGGTCTTTTCCATGTCAGTTAAAAAAAGACAGCAAAACATTTGAAGTTTACAGAAAAAAAGAACTGATTTACGAGAGACATAGACACCGCTTTGAATTCAACAACAAATACCGAGAGATTTTTGAGGAGCAAGACATTTGCTTTTCTGGGATTTCTCCCGATGGCCAGTTGGTTGAAATTATGGAGCTAAAAAACCATCCATGGTTTATTGGCTGTCAGTTTCACCCCGAACTAAAAAGCTCGCCAATGAAACCCCACCCATTATTTGAAAGCTTTATTGGAGCTGCAAAAAAAATAAAGGACGTTTGACTTGCTAAAGACGGCAATGACATTATTTGTGGGCTGTCTTTTTTTGATTGGGGCCGTTTATTATTTTATTTGGTTTCAATCAGATATTAGTGAAGTAAAAAATGAGATAGGAAGTACCTTAATTCAAGCAGAGTATTTGGTGATGAAAAAATACGACCTTAATCAAGGTAAAGAAACTTCAAAAATATCAGCCAATAATGGGTACTTTAAAAGCCCAAACCAACTCACTTTAGACGGTAAGGTGATTCTTGTTGAAAGTAAAGATGAGGGTAGTAGTAAAAAAAGTAATACAGATAAACTCTTTGTTGAGTTTGAGCAAAAAGCATTTCAGTCGGTCATAAGAAACGCTAAGGTTAAAAAGGCCAATGCGATCGGCAATGTTTCTATCCAGTTTAGTAACCACTTGATTCATACGGAAACCTGCCAGTATTCAGCGAGAAAGAATACTCTTCAAACAACCTCAAAAGTTATTGCTGACGGGAAAAACAGGCAGATAGAGGGCGACAGTGGCTTTATTTATGACCTAAAAAAAGAAAAAATGAAGATGCACGGTAAGGTGAAAGGTTTTTTTGGTGGTTAATCTAAGTAAATTAATATGTAAAATTGTGCCTTTTGTTTTTTTCTCGGCGGTTGTGTTCGCTGATCTTCTCGACATTGAAGAGGATATAGATGAACCAAAAAAAATTATTAAATTAAAGCAGCAGCCTGAGAAAGAAAAAATACAAACGCCTAAAAAAACTAAAAAGTTCCGCGACCCCGCGAGCTTTTCTGGCTCGGACTCAGAAAATTGTAGAGTATACTTTAGGGGTGACGAGTTAGAAGCCTCAAAACAAAACCGCGATATTTATCTTAAAAGAAACGTGGAGGTAACAAGGTGTCGACTAAAAATGAACTCTCAAAAAGCTCATATTTTTTTAGGTGAGGGTTCAAATGAAGTCGAAAAAGTAACTGCAAACGGTTCAATCAAGGTGACAAACGACGATTTAACAACAGGTGAAAAAGTCAAAGCAACGGGCAGCTCGGCAATATATGAAAAAAACAAACAAACGATCACCCTGTTTGGTAATCCAGCAGTAATTATTCGTGGTAAATCAAAAATAAAAGGCAAGAAAGTAATCTATCAAATGTTAAAAGGCACCATAAAAGTATCAAATGTAAAAGGCACTTTGTACAGGCAGGATTCAAATTGAAAACCCTTAGTATAAAAAACATATCGAAGAGCTTTAAAAGAAGAAAAGTGGTAGACGGTCTTTCATTTGAAGTGAAAGAGTCATTTATCACTGGTTTATTAGGTCCAAACGGTGCAGGTAAAACCACAAGCTTTTATATGGTGGTGGGCTTTTTAAAACCAGATTCCGGTGCAGTTTTGTTGAATGGTGAAGATATCTCAGCGTTGCCAATGTACAAACGAGCACAGTTAGGTGTTGGTTATCTTCCTCAAAATGCATCTATTTTTAGAAAGCTAACCGTTAAAGAAAACCTTATCGCAGCGATGGAAGCAACCAATATTGCAAAACAACAAAGAGCGGGACTTCTTGATGAGTTGGTTGAGAGGTTTGGCATCAAAGAGATCTTAAAGAGCAAAGGTGTTTCATTATCTGGCGGTGAAAGAAGACGGGTTGAAATTGCAAGAGCCCTTGTCCCAAACCCAAAGTTTCTTCTTTTAGATGAACCCTTTGCGGGGATTGACCCAGTAACTGTGCAAGAGATTCAACAAGTGATTAAAGAGCTAAAAGAACAAGGAATTGGGATTTTAATTACTGATCATAACGTTAGAGAAACACTAGGGATTTGTGATCATGCATACATACTAGCGAATGGCAGGCTTTTGGCAACGGGCTCACCAGACGAAGTTTTAAACAATCAAGATGTTCAGTCTGTCTACTTGGGTTCAAACTTTCAAATCGAGTAAATCTAAGTAATGGAAATCTTTAACTTAAACACTATTTTTGTTATAGTTCCCTTAAAGAGTGCCGATAAGAAATCAAGCAATAGAGGGTCTTATGGGATTTCAATTAAAACAAAATCTTAAGTTAACTCAAAACTTGATGATGACACCTGCTCTCCAGCAGGCGATTAAACTATTACAGCTATCTAGGTTTGAGTTAGAGCAATATGTTGCTCAACAACTGGCAGAAAACCCCGTGCTTGAAGAAGGCATGATTTCTTCGGACACTATTGACGATCTTTCAGTTGCAGAATCAAAAGAAAAAGAATCCACAGAAGATCACGCTGTTAATGAAAGAATGAAAGAAGCTTCTGAGCTAATGGATCAGGTAAGAACGGAAAAAGACGTGGATTGGGAAAACTACTCCAATATACACGAGTCTCAGTCTGCCGCAAAAACAAGAGCCAAAAACCAACAAGAAACCAGTCAGTTTAACTATGAGAACTTTGTTTCCAAAGATAAAACTCTTCATGATGACCTTCGCACACAAATCAGCGAGCTTGATTTTAACGAAAGAGAAAAAGCTATTGCCGATTTAATTATCGGTAATATTGATGA
The DNA here is from genome assembly GCA_023301465.1 of Oligoflexales bacterium. Classification (GTDB taxonomy): domain Bacteria; phylum Bdellovibrionota_B; class Oligoflexia; order Oligoflexales; family JALZUQ01; genus JALZUQ01. The sequence goes on along the minus strand of JALZUQ010000001.1, from coordinate 69,991 downwards.
GCGTGGTTATTTGCAAATAAGCTTACAAGAGGTTGCAAAACATTTTGAGTCTACAGAAGAAGAAATGGATGATGTCTTAGATACCATCCAAAGGTTAGAGCCAAACGGTGTTGGAGCAAGGGACTTGAAAGAGTGCCTTTTAATTCAATTAAGAAACAACAAACTCAAAAACCAAATCGTTGAAAAAATTGTCGAAAAACATTTAAAAGAGCTAGAAACTAGAAACTTTGATGTAATTGCCAAGGGTCTTAAAATCTCTGTAGAAACTGTGATTGAAAACGTTGCTATTATTGCAGAGTTAGAACCTGTGCCGGGCCGCCCTTATGGTGGCGAGACCTCGCAAACAGTTATTCCTGATGTTTATATTTTTAAAGTAGGACATCGTTGGGTAGTTTCATTAAATGATGATGGTCTTCCTCATTTAGCTTTAAATCAAGATTATTACCAAATGCTTTCTCAAAACAAAGCAAAAGATGATGAGAAGGTATACCTTCAAGATAAGATCAAAGATGCTTCTTGGTTAATTAAAAGTATTCAACAACGTCAAAAAACAATTTTTAAAGTAGCAGAGAGTTTACTGAAGTATCAAAAAGATTTTTTTGAAAAAGGTGTTGAGCACTTAAAGCCTTTGGTTCTTAAAAATGTATCAGAAGATATCGAGATGCATGAATCTACGGTAAGTCGAGTTACTACGAATAAGTATGTTCATACTCCGAGAGGAATTTTTGAATTAAAATTCTTTTTTAATAGTGCTGTTGCAAGAACTCAAGGAGATGGAATCGCATCTGCTTCCGTTCGAGCAATGATTGAAGAGCTCATCAAAAAAGAGGATACAAAAAAGCCTCTTGCAGACAAAAAAATAGTTGAAATCCTTGAAGAAAAGGGCATTCAACTAGCTCGTAGAACCGTCGCTAAATACCGCGAAAGCCTTGGTATCCCGCCATCTAGCAAAAGAAAGCGTTACTATTGAACCAAAAGGCAACAAATCAACCGAAGCTGTTTTTTTTGGTTGGCCAAAGCGGTGCTGGTAGATCTACAGCATTGAAGGTTTTTGAGGATAGTGGCTTTTATTGCATGGATAATATTCCATTTCTTCTACTTCCAGAAATATTTAAATCCATTAAGGACCATGATTTTGGCCATGGTTTGTATGCGATTGGCTTAAGTAGCGTCCATGAAACCTTAGGAAAACAACTTTTAAAACTTTCCGAAAAAGCAAAGGGTGTCATTGATACAAAAACGCTATTTTTAGATTGTGAGCCGGAAGTTCTTCTTAAAAGATTTAATCAAACAAGACGTAGACACCCTATGGAAATGGCCGGGAGCTCTATAAGGGAATGGATAGAGATTGAAAGCACGAATAACGAATGGATGAGATCAAAAGCAGATGTCCTAATTGACACAACAAAACTAAACCCCCACGAACTAAAGAGAACCATTGAACAAAAATTTTTGTTAGTAAATAGAGAGCTTGAAGTAGAGTTTATTAGTTTTGGATTTAAAAACGCTTATCAAGATTCAGCAGACATCGTTTTTGATGTAAGGTGCCTGCCAAACCCTTATTTTAGTAGTGATCTTAAAAAAGAAAATGGAACAAACCCAAAGGTGCAGCAATATGTTCTTAAAGAGCAGCACTCTAAAGATTTCTATAAAAAGATTTATGAATTTGTAAAAGACGGTATTCCTCATTATTTTGAAGAAGGTAAATATTACCTGAGAATTGCAATAGGTTGTACTGGTGGTCAGCATCGTAGTGTTAGCTTTGTGGAAAAATTGTATGAGGATTTTTCTGATTTGAAAATTGATAATGCCTCTTTTAAAAAGAAACATCGTGATTTATAGCTATTGAGTGGCATCTTCTTAGGTTTTGTTTCTTCGCCGTTTAGCCTTGAGATTCACAGCATTAAGATTCTTGTAGTCATTGCTTCGACTTAGCTGTGAAGATGTTTTAGCAGATGCTAAAACTCTTTAAAAATTATTTTGATAGGCTTTATGACAGCTTTCACCTTTTTTTATTTTTCGTTCTTTGATGGAATATCCCTGTTCGATAAGGCCTTGAAAAATACTGTCAGCACCATGAAAATGCAATACGCCGGCTACAACTAGAGTGCGTTTATTTTTTTTTGCTATTGAAAGTAAAGTGTTTAGCCATGCAGCATTCCTTTTTTTTATTGAATGTTCATATAAATTTTTATTTTTTGCAAGAAATGCAGATGCAGAACCAAGAAAAAATGGTATCCAAAAACCCCGTCTCATTCCTCCTGCGATTAGTTTTTTCAAAAAAAATGGATAAACAAAATTACCCATAATTGAGTTTATAAATCCAGATATTTTAGTAAATAATCGTTTGTTCAGCTCTTTCCCCTGTAGCCTCATACGAAGCAGCATTTTTCCTAGTATTGCTTGTCCAGTGATCCCAATAACAATATTAGCTGTATGAGGTGACAAGTGATCAAGAAAATATATATTATTATTTCTATGTTTAGCTCTCTCGATAACTTCAAAATCGAATAGTAGTTTGTCTCCAATAAATGGATTTTTTAATTCTTGGTGTAAATCAATTTTCTCCAGAACATCGAATAAGTGAGTCTCTTTACTAATTGTTATATCTATACCCAATAGAGAAAGATCATTTTCCATAATTTGAAACAATTTACTGGGTACATTATCTCCAACCCTCATGCGATCATAGTCAGGGTCTAATTTTAAATAGTCTCTGTCACTTCGAATTTTATCTAAGAGATTCAATTCATGTTCAAAGTAAATGGCATCAAATTCCTCGAACTGTAAGATATCGTCCGCTCTTTCGTACAACTTATCTGGGGCCTTTGCGTGTATTGTTGGAAGAAAAACAAAACGCGGGGTTGATTCATTAAGTAAATAAGCTTCATATATAGTTACTTGGCCTTGAACCACTGAAGCTGTTAAGCTCAACACAAATAATAAAGGTAATAAAGAATTCATGTCTAGAAAAACTCCTGAAGTTTTATTGGGTGAGCTGTTTAAGATATAAACATTCAAGTACTAACAGTTATCTAAAAACAGATCAAGACTAAGCGGCGACTTTTGAGCGTGAAGAAAAATGTCTTTAGTATTAAATGATTATACTGCAATATTGAATCTCTACCGAATATACCGTCCCGAATACCGACTTAGCTTGTCACTAGGCTCCTAGGCTCAAGCTCAAAGGGCTCAAAGAACGGAGGGGGAATCAATTAAAAAGTCCAATAACCACAAAACCTAAGAAGGTAACTAGATAATAATTTTGCTTTTATAAATTATAATTATTTATGTAACAAAAACTTAATAAAAACAGGCCTAATTTAAGAAAAAGATGCACTTGTTTGTCAGACCTGTATACAGAACAGGTTTGTTTTTGTTAGTGACATTCTATAGTATACCGACCGATTCTCACGCTCACTTCGTTCGCTGTAGAATGACGTGTTCATCTAACACCCATGTATTAGTAAGCAGAAGGCATCATTATTTAGTCTTTGGTTTACCGCGACGTGTTTGTTTAGATCTTTTAGGTGGTGCTTTTTTAGTATCACGACTACGGGGCTTTTTTGGTTTAAACGGTTTTTTATGACGCCCCTCTATTTTCGCTTTCGCTTTTCCAGGCTTCATTACTCGACTGTTCATAGCATCTTCCGAGTGAAATGGCTGGTCGGTCACAACCTCAATTTTTTTGTGAATAGACTTTTCAATATTAACTAAATACGATTTTTCATCCCCAGTTACCAAAGAGATCGCAGTTCCTTTTTTCCCTGCTCTTGCTGTTCTTCCGATTCTGTGAACATAGCTCTCTGCAATGTTTGGTAAATCAAAATTGATCACATGTGTGATTCCATCAATGTCAATTCCTCGTGATGCAATGTCTGTTGCAATGAGGACTTGTACTTTACCGTCAGCAAAATCTTTAATAGCTCGTTGTCTGGCGGACTGAGATTTATTTCCGTGTATGGCCATGGTGGTAATGTCGTTTTTATTGAGGTTCTCCGCAACCCTGTTAGCAAGGTATTTCATGCCAACAAAAACTAAAACCTTATCAAGATTTTGCGACTTTAAGAGGTGTAGTAGGAGTTTGATTTTTTTAGTTTTATCAACATACATAACCGACTGTTGAATCAACTCGACAGTGGTGGACTCAGGAGTAATTTCAACTTTCTTTGGGTTGTTTAAAATATTTTTAGATAAACTTTTAATGTCTGGCGGCATGGTTGCAGAGAAAAACAAATTATGGCGTTTTTTGGGGATCTTAGAGATAATTTTTTTGACGTCTCTCATAAAACCCATGTCAAGCATTCTGTCTGCTTCATCCAACACAAAAGTTTCGACTTTTGAGAGGTCGATATGACCTTGTTCTATTAAGTCTAAGAGTCTTCCTGGCGTAGCAACGAGAACATGTACTCCACGCTTCATTTTTTGTACTTGTTTTCCTTGTGATACCCCTCCATAAACTACAGCAAAGAACTTTTTCAAGTAGCTTCCATACTCCATCAGGTTTTCGTGAATCTGTATGGCTAGCTCGCGGGTAGGCGTCAGAATTAAAACATTAGAGCCCTTGGGAGTCGTTTTTTTGTTTTCGGTGTGAAGCTTATGTAACACCGGCAGACAAAAAGCAGCCGTTTTACCCGTTCCAGTCTGTGCAATCCCTAGTAAGTCATCACCATTCATAACAATGGGAATGGATTGCTCTTGAATTGGAGTAGGGGTTGTATACTTTAATTCAGTTAGTGATTTAAGAATAGGAGAAGCGAGTTTTAGCTCGGTAAAGGTGGTCACAAAAAACTCGCTTTAAAATTGAGGAAAAAAAAGAAACGATTACTCGCTAATAAAAGATTGGTATTCAGTCGCAGTCATTAGATTAGAGGCGGCTTTGTTAGATTTAATTTTTACAATCCAACCGTCTCCGTAAGAGCTTTCTTGAAGAGACTCAGGACTACTTTCTAATCCATCATTGATTTCTATAACTTCACCACCAACGGGCATGTAAAGATCAGAGACTGTTTTTGTTGATTCAATGGTTCCAAACGGGTCACCCTCATCAAGCTCAGCACCAATCTCCGGTAGCTCAATATGAACGATGTCTCCAAGTTGCTCAACTGCGTAAGCGGTTACTCCAACAGTGACTGTGCCTTTTGATTCCAAGACCCACTCGTGGTCTTTTGTGTATTTCAGGTTCTCTGGAATGTTGTTGCTCATTATGTCCCGCAGCTCCTGTAACTATTGAATTCTATTTGAATATAATGGTTTTTTCTGGATGATTGCAAGCTTTCTTTTGCCGCGAATATCAATAAAGATCTCTGTACCGACCTTTGGAGCCCCATTTTCAAAAAACAATAGCCCTCCGTTTTTTTCTAGAGACGGTAAACGACCTCCACTGGTGACAATTCCAACAGGCTCATCGCCAATAATGACTGACATTCCACTTCTTGGAATTCCTGAGTCTACCATTGTAAAAGCCCGGATTTTTGACTTTTGATTTTCTTTTTCAATCATACCAATATGAGGCTGTGTCTTTGTTTTTGAGATCCACCCAATGCCACTTTCAAAAATATTACGTTCAGTATTTAGCTCACTACCATAAAGACTGTAGCCGGCTTCTAAACGAAGAGTGTCTCTTGCCCCTAGTCCACAAGGGTGAACACCGTTGTTTAAGAGTTGCCCCCATATTTTTATGCCATGTGAATTAGGAGTGTATATTTCATATCCGTGCTCACCGGTATAACCGGTTCTTGCTACATAGCAGGTACCTTCATCAACATTGTGGCTAGAGATTTCTCCAAAATGAATAGGCCGAAAAGAGGGCAATATTTTTTGAATATGTTCTAAGCTGGTTGGTCCTTGTACGGCCAGTTGGGCATAAGTTGTGGATAGGTTTTTTATTTGAATTTCAGAAGCATTTTCTTGCTGGTTAATCCAGCTAAGTACATTTTCAGCATTACTTGCGTTGACACAAAGCATGTAAGATAAGTCTTTTAGTCTATAAATAATCAGATCATCAATGATACCGCCGCTTTTATTTAGCAAAGCCGTATATTTACTGGCTCCTATATTTATTTCAGAAATATTGCTCGGCAGTAAGTTTTCCAAAAAATCGACTACGTTACTACCAGATAAAATAATTCGACCCATATGAGAAACATCGAATACGCCACAAGAGCTTCTAACGAACTTGTGTTCATCAAGGGTGCTTGTAAACCAAACCGGCATTTTCCAGCCAGCAAAATCAACAAGTTTTGTTTTTAGTTTTGGATAAAAAGGCTCAATGACTGTTGTTTGCATGGGGTATCCACTAGCTGTTTTCGTTGCAAATAGAGAGTGTCGAATTTTTTTTCAGTCGGCAACCATTAAAACAGTTAGATCAGCGTAAGAAACTGTATTTATTGGATTAAATTTGGGTGTCTGATTGCACAACTATATCTGTTGAACTGTATGGAGTGTTATTATGCGAAAGTTGAATGGTTTCTGGTTTTTAGTTTCAGTGGTGTCTGGGGTTTTCTTTTTATCCCCTCAAACATTAACAGCAAGTTCTGTTGTAAGTTGCGATAAGGTAAAAGACACGTGTCTTGTAAGCCTAAAAGACTTTACAATAAACGACACAGTTATTGTTATTGATCCAAGAAAAAAAGGGAATAAAGCACTTGTTGCTGAAGGTTGGATTGTAGGGGCTTCAAAGAAAGGGCTTGTAAAAGTTGAGTTTGAAATAATTAACAGATCAATCTTAAAGCATCATAAGGTTCTTTTAAAAGAACCAGCCGATCAAGATGATTATTCGGGAGCTTTTTCCGCGCCTTACAGAAGGTAGTTAATCCTAAAAACTACTAGTTTAGGTGACTCAGTATTTGTTACCCTAACCTCAACGAAATTCGTTGGGGTTTTTTATTTTTATCCATATCAGTTCAAATCGTTTTAATAGTGCTATTTCTGAATATGCAAGAAATTCCCATATCGCATTATCATCAAAAAACCAAAAAAGCGTACTTGTCCTTCAAAACGGTACAGCTCCACTTGTTACAGCTCAAAAGAAAACAACTAAAGTAATCGGCGTTAACCTAAAAAGCGTTTGGACGTTTTTTTATCTTTTTAAAATACTCATAAAATACAAGCCCAAGCAAGTGATCACATATGGTGGTAGCGAAAATTTTCAGGCTCTGATTTTAAAACTTTTTTTTTGGAATGTTAATTTTTATAGGTTTAAAGGAGATAAGATCAACAGTCCGAGTTTTTGGAGTATCCTAAAACTAAAATTACCTCATTTACATATTAAGTCATATATTGTTCCTTCAGCGTTTCTGAAAGAACAATTAATGCAGCAAACAAAAAAACCAATAAGAATCATCGAAATGGCATTAGATAAAGAAAAATTCCATTTTATAAATTCCGACATAAAAAATGAAATAATTATTGTAGGTAGATTGGACCCTGTAAAAGGTTTAAGAAAAGCACTAAGTGATTTTTCTGAGATACAAAAAAAGATACCATCCCTAAAGCTTCGTATTATTGGAGAACCAAAAAACATAAGTAAGCAAACACTCGAAGATTGGATTTTAGTATCTGGTTTAATGGTTGGGCGTGATGTTTATGTAGACTATACTAGGGTGGACAAGATTGAGAATTACATGAATGAAGCATTATTTGGCTGGGTGTGTTCAGAGGGTTCAGAGTATATCTGTAGAGTAGCTTATGAGTTTTTGATGTGCGGCACTCCAATGTTAGTTTCGAGAGTACATTCCCTTCAAAGTATTTTTGATTCTCAAGACGGCTTTATTTATTCACATAACTCTCGCAATAGAGTGAGCGAAATGGCGAAGTTTCTTCAAAGCCAAATAAAGTTACGAACCTCAACAAGAGAAAAAAGAGCAACAAAGTTTCAAGCTATTTATAGCTACGAGTCACATGTGCGTAAATTGCTTACAATATGAAGGTAAATATTAAGAAGATTATCCTAACCACGGTCTTGGTTTTGATCCTTCAGACTTTCCAACAAGCCCCCGTTTTTCCATAGCCTCAACTATTCTTGCTGCTCGGTTGTAACCTATTTTAAGGTGACGTTGTAAGAAAGAAGCTGAGACGTGACCGTTGGATTGTGCAAGATCGACAGCTTCAGTATATTTTACGTCGTCGTCATCATCAGATGGACTTCCATCGGCTTGCGTCACGTTGTTTGTTTCAATCCAATCCATTAATGTGGCATCGTAGTTTGTTTTGTGTTTTCTTTTGATTTGAGCGACAAGATCATTCACTTCTTCATCACTAATAAATGCCGACTGAGCACGAAGCAACTTAAAGAACCCCGGTCTTTGAAGGAGCATATCACCTTTGCCTAAAAGCTTATCGGCCCCCGGTTGGTCTAAAATAGTGCGGCTGTCGTGTTTTGATACCACTTGAAATGCAGCACGACAGGGGAGATTAGCCTTGATGACACCTGTGATAATATCAACGGAAGGCCTCTGAGTTGCAAGCACAAGGTGGATGCCTGAGGCACGGGCTTTTTGTGCAAGTCTTTGAATTTGGCATTCAACATCTTTTGGAGCCGTTAACATCAAGTCCGCTAGTTCGTCGATGACAATCAGAATATAAGGCAGAGGCTCAATTTCTTCCAGCTCGTTTTCTTCTAGAAAAGTTTCTTTTTCATACTGAGACATTTTATCAATAAACTGATTATAGCCCGCGATGCTTCGAACCTTTGTTTTTTGCATAAGTTTGTAGCGTTTTTCCATCTCATTGACGGCCCACTTTAATGAAGTAGCAGCTTCGCCAGGATCGGTGATAACCGGAAGAAGTAAATGTGGAATTTCTTCGTATACACTTAATTCCAACATTTTAGGGTCTACCAAAATCATCCGAACTTCAGCAGGTGTTGCCTTCATTAAAACACTACAAATAATTGCATTAACAGCCACAGATTTACCAGAACCAGTTGCACCAGCCATTAATAGGTGAGGCATCTTTGTTATGTCTAAACAAAGAGTTTCTCCTGAAATCGATTTACCTAAAGCATAAGTTAATGGATCTTTGCTTTGTTTAAACTGACGGCTTGTTAATAAATCACCAAAATAAACTAACTCTCTATTATCGTTTGGGACTTCGATACCAAGAGCTCTTTTTCCTGAAACAGGGTTGATTAACAAACTATCTACTTTTAAAGACAATGCTAAATCGTCAGCAAGTCCTATTACTTTCGATTGTTTTGTACCGGCAACTGGCTGGAATTCATAAACTGCGACAACAGGGCCGTTTTGAACATTAATAATTTCACCTTTTACACCAAAGTCCGCAAGGGTTTGAAGTAAAAGGTCTTTGGTTTCTTGTTGGTTGTCTTGTTCGTTGGTCGTGTTGTTTTTTGATCTATTAAAAACCTCAGTGGGTGGTATAAAGCTAGAATCGGTTGTGTCAATGTCAGTTGGTTCTTCAGAGATAGGGTTTTCATTCTCAATAAACTCTTCCACGTCATCTAAATTATCTTCCGGTATAAAAGCTATAGGGCTTTCTTGGTCTTTTTCAATAGGTTTAATTTCTCTAAAATCTTTCATTTGTTTTTTTATTTTTGTAAAAGCATTTGTTTTAGGAATCTTAATAGGGATGTTTCGAATTTTTTTCATTATATAAGTTGTTTTAGAGAGGAGTGGGGCACAGGTTGAGAGTGCAATCATGCCAATGAAAACCCAAGGCCCAGTGTTGCCTAGATACTTTGTAATAACATTATAGAGCTCTTGTCCGAATGCTCCAGTGGATGCAAGTGTAAAACCCTCAATTTCAAAATGATATGCAAAGTTCTCTACGAGAAGAATAGAAGCAGTAAAACCAAGAAGTAAGATATATACCCAATAAAAAGAAAAAGAGTGTTTTCTAAGGTGGAGAGTTCTCTCAAACGTCAGTAGTAAAGGAATACTAAAGGAAAGAACACCAAACTGCCAAATAAGCCATCCAGCAACTTGAGAGCCAATGAGGCCACAAATATTATGTAGGGGCATGAGTTGCGGATAGTTACTAGCAAGAATAGAGGGATCATTTAAAGAAAAACTAAAAAGAGCCAAAAGAAGGTAGAGGCTAACGGCGAGATATAAAAAATAATGTAAATAAGAGAATGGACCGACACGCTGATCTATTGTTTTTGTAGACATAAAAAAATCTCGTTCAATGGAAGTATCCTAATATTATATCATTTAAGTGATGATATTATTTTTAGAATACCTCAAAGAACGAGAGTTACTTTAAGCTTATTAATTAGTTAAGAGAGCCCTTATGGTAGCGTCTGCTTACGTTTAAGGTGTGAAGATATAAGTGATATAGCTTTTCTCTGGTATCTTTACTGTGGCTTTCAACGGTTTGAATAAGGCTTGAAAGTTCGCAGCAGCATAATAGTTTTAGTATGATTTCTTCTAAATCATCAGAATATATATCAGCAATTGTAGATGATTTATATAAGTCTCTAGATTGAAAATATCTTTGATCGTCTTTACTAAAAAGTAAGTGATTTCCTCTTACTCCTTCTTGGTATAATACTTCCCAAAGTGGCGGAAGCCATGGGATTTGGTATGATTCTTTTACAATACTTTGGACATTTGCTAGAACATTTTTCATTTTTCAACTCCGATACAACGTGGATTCAACTGGGACAACAACGCCTCATTGACTGAGGTGTTTAGTTAATTGCAAGCAAGCACCCAAAATAAGTGTCTAAAAATATTGGTTTATTTTTCTGACGAGTTGTTGAAACAATGGACGGGTGTCAAAAACTTCACTTCAAATAGGTGTTGGAACCTAAAAAGAGTCATTAGAACAGTGAAGGTTGATGGTTCTTATAAACCTCATTTGTATTAGCATGATGCTCAGATAAATTAGAACGCATTGCCTTAGAATACGGCCCAAATAAGATAATTTTTTTGGGATCGACACACTTTATAAATTTTTTAATTTCACTGATGCCTGCAGCACTGTTGATTTTTGTTCGGTACTCAGGGATTCTTAGTGCGTCTAAGTGAATAGGGTTCCAGCGTGAGTCGTCAATGACAGCTACGGACCCGTCGGGAACCTCTGTCCTTATGTGAGAGCCAAGTTGAGTCTTAAAAGGAAATAAAACAACGCATGGTTTTTCAGGTAGGCTCGCACGCCCTTTGAATAAGGTGTATTTACCAACCGGTCTTCCACTGTCTTCGTATGCTTTATTAAGTCGGTATATATCATGATGGGTGACAACTTTTATTTCTGAGTTAGAAAAAAAGTGGGTAAGATCTGAAGAGATACTTAAGCTACATAAAATATTGACTCTTTGTGTGCCGCTTAGCATTTTTTGTGAGACAAACTCTCGAAGTTTTTCATATTCTTTTTTGATGGATTGATGCCCTGATGAATCAAGGTTGTTTGCACCAAGGAGTAAAGTGTCAGATTTTCCAACTTGAATTTGTCTTTGAATATTCGTTTTTTTTGTTTGGATGACTGGAGCATATAATAGAGACTCTTGTTGGTATTTAATGCGGAGCATTGAACCACCAAAAATATGCCCAGAAGGTATTAGTTCTAGCTCTAAGTTTCCTACAGAAAACGGACGATTAAACTCGCAGATCAAAGCATTTTGAGCTTCTCGAAGTGGGGTAATAAGCTTTGCTGTTTCGTAGCTGGTAATGACTTGGGCTTGAGGGCTGTGTTTAAACTGTTGATAGGATTCAATCGAGGAAATAAAATTTAGCTGAGATTTTTTGCATTCCCCGTCGAGCCATAAGATCGAGTCCTTTAGGTGTAGCCCATTTTCGGTTTGAATGATTTCCATAGCAAACTGTTTCCTTCAGCTTATTGTTGCATAATCAATAATATGGTGACACCATAAAATATGGATATTATTGAGTTTTTTAATATTATTTCCCTTTTTATAAAATTTTTTATATAATCATTCTATGAAAATCTATGTGATTCTAATATTAATAGTTTTAATATGTTTGCTTATTAGGCAAATCTATCGACTGTATCGCTACCCTGCCATTGTTGCTGTGTCGTGGGGCCAAGTTATTCAACAATTAGAGAAGAGCCAGTTTTACCTCAACCGAGAAAAACCGAGACTTCTATTTTTGCACGATCAGGTTTTGCTCGGTTATTTTGAAACAACAACAAATGTGCTTAAAAATTTATTAGAGTCTATCTCTAGCTCCAAAGGTAGAATTCAAGAAGATTATGCTTCCGTTGAGGCAACAGCTTTTTTAGCAAAGCAAATTACTGAGCGATGTCAGAGATTATCAAAAGCGGTTCACCAGCAAATTGGACTCGGTAAATATCAAACAGATCTTTTGTATAATGACCTTTCTATTGATAAAAATTCTAAGATCGGTTGTTATTTTTGCTCCAGACCTCATCACCCGCTTCATTTTCGTTATGTAGATGTTTCTGTTGGCATTAAAAATCATACGGTGATGGCATGCCGAGTTTGTAGGCACGAACTTGAAGGAAGCGGAGAAGTAAAAGTTCTTTCATTTATGAAAAATGGGAAGGCATCTCATTGGACCGAGCTTGATGGTTATAAGCCAAATGCAAAATACTGGAATAAAAAACCTAAGAAAACAAAAGCTAAGTCGACTCTTAAGCTCATTAAACTTTCAGATTAATTCGAAATCCTGATAAAAATGTTGTGAATAAAACACCGTGACTCTCTAGCAGGGAATTGGTACTTTATAGGTGCATTTAAAAAGGATATTTCATGACTCAGCCTATAAAAGTTGCTGTTACGGGTGCTGCTGGCCAAATCGGGTACGCACTATTATTTAGAATCGCATCAGGGCAGGTTTTTGGACCAGATACCCCAGTTCATTTAAATTTAGTAGAGTTACCGGTCGCTGTAAAAGCAGCTGAAGGTACTGCAATGGAAATCCATGACTGTGGTTTTTCAACACTTGCGGGTATTGATATTTACGATGATCCAATGACGGGTTTTGATGGCGTAAATTGGTCTTTGCTTGTGGGCTCAAAACCACGAGGGCCTGGTATGGAGAGAAATGATCTTATTCTTCAAAACGGACCAATCTTTGTTAGCCAAGGTAAAGCACTTCAAAAAGCTGCTAGCGATCTTCAAGTTATTGTTGTTGGAAATCCATGTAATACAAACGCATTAATTGCTCAACATAATGCAAATGATGTTGACCCGAGACGTTTTCACGCAATGACGATGCTGGATCAAAACAGAGCAAGAGCTCAGCTAGCAGAAAAAGCAGGTGTTCGTGTCAAAGAAGTCAGTAACCTTACTATTTGGGGCAACCATAGTTCTACCATGTATCCAGACTTTGAGAACGCAAAAATTTCTGGAAAACCTGCTACAGATTTGATCTCTGATCGTAAGTGGTTAGAAAACGGCTTCTTAACAACCGTTCAAAAACGCGGTGCAGCGATCATTGCAGCTAGAGGAAAATCTTCCGCAGCATCAGCAGCATCAGCATGTATTGATCATATGAAAGCTATCGTAACACCAACAAAAAAAGGTGAGTGGTTCTCTGCAGCAATACCATCTGACGGTGAAGCCTACGGTGTTCCAAAAGGTTTAATATACTCATTTCCAGTGACATCGGACGGTAAGGGCAACATTAGTGTTGTGCCTAATTTGCCGTTGAGTGATTTTGCAAAAACAAAAATGAAAACGACAACCGATGAGCTTTTAAAAGAACGTGATGTTGTAAAAGACTTATTAACAAAATAACAAACGAATGAGTTTACCTATGAAGTATATTGTTTTATTTAGTGCTGTTTTCTTAATGAATGCCTGTGTGCCTAATCGTATATCGTCTTACTTTAAAAAACATGAAAACACACAGGTAAACTCTGACGTGGTAATCCCAAAAGTTTATGCCGTAGATGAATCGTCTTATCGTTTTCAAGCAAACGAGCGAGATCTTTGGGATTCTGTTATTACCGTTTTATCTGCAAATTACGCGTTCAAAAAAATGAACATTAAGCAAAAAACGCTTCTAACAAGCTGGGACCAGTTTCGCTATAAAGATAATGTTTACCGTAACCAAGTAAAAATTACTGTTACCAAACTAGGGAGAAAAATTTCCCAAGTAAAAGTTCAAAACAAAACTCAGAGAAAAGACAGCAGCTCTTGGGTTGTTCCCCAAAGAAGTTTTCTAGAACTTGCAGAAACGGGCCGTATTATCAATAACGTCTCTTTTGAAATTGGTGCCCCAAAACCTAAACTACCTCGAACGGTTCATGTTGCCATGAAAAGCGTTTCTACACTAAATCGTTAATAAAACCTCAAACAGAGTACACACCCTTACTTCAACTACTTGATTTTAAAAAGAAAAACAGCGACATGCTGTTTTTTTGTCCTCATAACTAGACAAATGAAATGTAAGACTTAAATTATTATTAAGAGACTTAGTCTATACTAGTTACTTAATGATGAAGAGGTTAATTATGGCGATAGCCAAACGAGTTATATTATTTTTGATTACCAATATGGTAATTGTAGCAACCATCAGTATTATCATGCGTGTTTTTGGCCTAGATGCAACGATGACATCATCATCAGGGATTAACCATGTTTCCATGTTAGTGATGTGTACTCTTTGGGGTATGGGTGCCTCGATTATTTCTTTGTTATTATCAAAGGTGATGGTGAAAAGATCTATGGGGGTTCAAGTTATTGATGAGAACACGGGTGATCCAAGGCTTCTCGAACTTCGCAATACAGTTCATAGCTTAGCATTAAAAGCTGGTTTACCTAAAATGCCAGAAGTTGGTTATTACAATTCCCCAGAAGTAAATGCATTTGCAACAGGGCCAACAAAGTCTAACTCTTTAGTTGCGGTTTCATCTGGCTTATTATCTAAGATGAGAAAAGACGAAGTAGAGGGAGTACTGGGGCACGAAGTAGCACATATTGCAAACGGTGATATGGTAACGATGACCTTGTTACAAGGTGTCATCAATGCCTTTGTGATGTACCTAGCGAGAGTAGTGGCATTTGCCATTTCAAATATTTCTAGGGGTGAAGGCAGTAGGGATAACGGAACAAGCGGGTTTGCTTACTTTGGCATTGTTATGGTTTTTCAGTTTGTTTTCGGGATTTTTGGTTCCATGATTGTCGGTTCTTTTTCGAGGTGGCGAGAGTTTCGTGCTGATAAAGGCGGAGCTGAATTAGCAGGTCGTCAAAAAATGATCGCTGCACTTGAGCGATTAAACCAATCCAAAGAAATGATTGCAGCCGGTGCAAGCAGTGTAGCCACTATGAAAATCTCTGGAAAGAGTGCAATCATGGCTTTAATGTCAACGCATCCACCACTAGAAAAACGCATTGCAGCACTTAGAGAAGGGCAGCTAAACTAAAGTAAACTCAACAACAAAGTGACCCCGAACCGAGATACCATTTATAGAAGAGTGACTTGGATTGGGGTCAATCTTTTTGATGTTGTTTTTTAAAGTTTCTTTTACAAACTTATAGATTTCATCTCCAAGTACACTACCATTCTTACTATGCCTGCCACGCCCAGTAATGATTCTAAGTTGATAAGTAGAGTGCTTTGGTAGGGAGTCTAAGGTGTGAAGAATGTGCTTTTTTGCTTCTTTGACCGTCATTTGGTGTAGGTCTATATCAGCTTGATACTGACTCTTTTTTGCAATGGGAATTGGCAGTTCATCATTTTCTTTGTTTTTTGCGATTTTTTGAGAGTCTATGTTCTCGATTTCTTTCAGAAAGATTTCAAAATCATCTAAGTCTTTTTGGCTCGCTTTTTTATTTGATTTTTTGTCGTCCATCATCCATCGTATCTATCATACAAGTCCTCTTACTTCTTTAGACTAGGTGAAAACATATGAACTCTGCAACAAAAGAACTCGAAAAATATCACCTTTACAGCCAAGCGAAGTCATTTTTGGGCAGAGAATTTATGTTGTGGCTTTGGAAACACATAGAAGATGCACCTGTGCATGATATCGAAGGCAAACAGGTGGAAATATGGCTTCAAGACAAAGTGAATTATACAAACCCTAACCGCCATAAAGGCGTTACGAAGATGGCAATACAGGGAGAAGAAAGTGCTTCTAATGAGATTTCAAGACTCGCATTAAAGCTCGGAATGCAGCCTTCAGAATACCGAATTGGCATGCGTATCAACGGCCAAACGGAAATGGTTTTTTCAATGACTCCCTCTCTATCCATAAAATCATGGAAGCTTAGTATTCATGATGAAATCAGCGATGATGACAAAACGATGGAAGAGTTTGATTATATGGTTTTAACAGATGATGTTATCACCTCATTGTTTGATACGTTCCTGCAAAAAAAGTCGGGAACAGACTTCTTGCCAGAGGTTTCAAAGTGGATTAGGTCTCGTTAGAAATCGGTAGATAAACCTTAAAACTAGAACCTTTCCCAATTTCCGAGACAACACCCACTTTCCCATTATGTAGTTCTGTGAGAGCTTTTGTGAGACTTAATCCAATACCTGCCCCACCTGCAGATCGATTTCTCGCTGTGTCGGCACGGTAAAATGAATCAAAAATAAATGGTAAATCTTTCCCTGGAATCCCGTGGCCATTGTCTATGATTTCAATTTCATGCCATTTATCAGAATCATTTTTTTGGATGATAATACTTTGTTCTGGTTTACTGTGTTTGACAGCATTCATAATGAGATTTTGTAAAATTATATTAAAGTAACTTTTAGAAACGAACAAGTCGGGTATTCCACTAACGTGTATATTTACTTTAATCTTTTTTTCTTGGATCATGTCGTCAAGATTTTCTATAATTTTTTCTATAAAAAGTTCAAGATTAAATTTTTCACGATCAATTTGCAGTTTTCCACTTTTCGCTCTTGATAATAAAAGCAAGTTCTCAACAATTTCTGCCATATGTTTTGATTCAATCATAATGTTATCTAGTGCTTTTTTATACTCTTCAGGAGAACGAGTTCGCCTTAACGCAAGTTCTGATTCACCTCGCAAAACAGCAAGTGAGGTACGCAGTTCGTGAGAGACGTTTCCAGAAAAATGTTGCTGCCTTGTAAACGAATCCTCAAGACGATCCAGCATCTTATTTACAGTGGTGCTGAGTTCAAAAATTTCATCATGAGCATCTGGAAGTGGGATTCTGTTTTTAAGGTCAGATGACGTAATTAAATTTGTTGTTTGAGTTATTACTTTAACACTTTGCAATGATTGACGCGTGAGGATGTATCCGACAATCATACTTAAAAAAAGTGCAATTGGAATGGCAATCCATAATACGTATGAAAGATTTTTCAGAGTATCTTTTGTTTCTTGAAGACTTACGCCAACTTTTACAATCTCTCCTGTGAATTGGCCCGCATTAAGAATGGGAACAGATAAGAGTCTAAATAGAACGCCGTCTTTTCTAAGAATGTTTTCGTAAGTGGACTCACCATTTCTCGCCCGTATCACCGCCCCCCTAGAAGTGGGAAAATTGACTTTTGTTGTAGATTTTTGGGAGAGTTTAGATTGATCTTTATTTACATTAATGAGGAAGCCATGCATTCTTAGTCCACGCCCACCAAGCATTTGCTCCATGATGCGGTCAATTTGGTCGCGGTTTTGAAATGGATTTCGTCCCGTTAACGGATTAGGGGTAAAACGTCTTTCGATAATACCGTCTGCGGTGGTTCGAAGAGTTAACTCAATAGAGTCTACAAGTTTGTGTTCAACGTATTTTAAAATGCCGTAACCAAGAGCAGACAAAATGATACCCATGGTTACAACATGCCCGAGGACAAGTTTAATTCTTAAGGGTATCTTTCTGAGAGCTTCCAACCGTGTTACCTATTTTATGCGTCCAGCATATATCCATGACCACGAACCGTTTTTAAAATCGACTTTTCAAATCCTTTGTCAATTTTATTTCGAAGGTAACCAACATAAACATCTACCACGTTCGACATTGGTTCATAATCCATATCCCAGACATGTTCAGCCATTTGAGTTCTGGAGACAACTCGACCACTATTTGCTGCTAAGTAATGTAAAAGAGAGTATTCTTTGAGTGTTAAGTCTAGTTTTTTTCCACCGCGAACAACTTCTTTTCGTGCTTGGTCAATTTCAAGAGGGCCAACCTTCATCACCGCAGAGCGATGTTTTGTTTGCCTTCTTAATAGTGCACGAACTCGTGCTAGGATTTCATCTACACTAAAAGGCTTGGTGAGGTAATCATCTGCACCTAGATCTAAGCCCTTAACGATATCATCAGTGGTATCCATGGCTGTTAAAATCATGACTTTTACTGTTTTTCCGGAGTCGCGAAGTGTTTTTAAAACTGAAAGGCCATCTTTTCTTGGCATCATTAAATCCAAAATGATCATATCGTAGTGGTTTTCAAAAGCTAGCCACTCAGCCTCTTGGCCGTCTTTAGCCCAGTCTACTGCATAGGACTCTTCTTTGAGTGTCCGTGATAGTAAGTCACCTAGTCTTAAATCGTCTTCTGCAACAAGCAGTCTCATGTCTTAATCCTCCATAATCTCACTATCTATTTATATAGCAGACTTTGTGAGAGAATGATTAGAAAATTTCCCCTTTAAATTCAGATACTTAATGTGTTATTTAAATTGCATGACACGAATAATCTCATTTAATATGAATGGCGTAAGATCAGCGACCTCGAAGGGTTTTGTTCCTTGGCTAAAACGATCAAAGTTTGATGTGGTCTGTTTGCAGGAAATCAGAGCTGACGTAAGCCAAATTCCTGAAGATTATAAAAGTTTTCCATATCAATATTGGAACCCAGCTACTTCAAAAAAAGGTTATAGCGGTGTAGGAATTATTTCAAAAACAAAACCCAAAAAAATTTCTACACAATTCCCAAATAAAATAGTGATGGATGAGGGGCGTTTTATAGAGGCACAGTACGAGGGTTTTTGTGCGATCAGTTTTTATATGCCAAACGGCACAGGAAGTGAAGAGCGGTATCAAATAAAACTGCAAGTCATGGTTGACTTATTTATATACTTAAAAAAGAAAACAGAAAACGGGGAGCCTTTTGTTTTTTGTTCTGATGTGAATATAGCTCATCAAGAAATTGACTTAAAAAACTGGAAAGCAAATCAAAAGAGATCGGGCTTTCTACCAGAAGAAAGAAACTGGATAACGAAACTAATTAAAAAATTAAAAATAGTGGACGCCTTTCGAAGCTTGTATCCTGAAAAAGAAGTATATACTTGGTGGTCTCAAAGAGGGCAAGCAAGAGAAAAAAATGTTGGTTGGAGGATAGATTATCACTTTGTGAGCTCAAATTTGGAGAAAAAACTAAAAGAATATAAAGTCTATAAGACAAAGTTTTTTTCGGATCATGCTCCGATTATTTTGGATTTAAAAAACTAAGATGCAATCGGGGTTTTAAGTGGTGCTTCGCACTGATAAAATAAATTAAATAAATTTTTGTGATTCGCTGTGCAGGTTAATCCATAATGAAAAGTTCTAGTGTTTTCGTTATATTCTTTCCATTGGATTTCAAAGGTAATGTCACCATCGAGAGTTGTGAGGTTTACAAAAGAATTTTCTTTTAGATCTTCAGAACTTAAAACGCCTACGCCGGTTTCTGAGATATTGGAGATTTTACCAAAAAAATTTTCACCGCTATTACAGTCCGTAAAAACTCCAGGTAAACTAATTTGATCTAAACGAGCTGTCTTTCGGTTATCCATAAAACCTCCATTACGTAAGGGGTATCGGAGGTTATTTCAAGTTAATGAGAATTTTTACGAAAAATAAGAAAAAATCAAATATATTATCAACTTACCGACCTTAAGAATACTCTCAAGCTTCTAGAAAGTTATCCCGAAATATAATGAGAAATAGACAAAGAATTTATTATGAAGCTAGAAGTAGAAAAATTAAAAGAAGTAGAGCTTAAATTAGCTCAGCCCACGGATTATTCAAATCCTATTAAAAACGACCCTATTCAAAAAGAAACTAAAACAGAAGGTCAAATAAAACAAGAAGTCGCCAGCAAGAAGAATAAAACTTTTTATTCTCAATTAAAAAGCAATAAAGATAATGGCCCTTTAGATTTGTCTATGTATGATTCAATGAAAATAAATAGAAAATTTATCTACATTGGTTACTTTAAAAGTGCCGTAGTAGCCTGTATTCTGGTGGTTTTAGCGGCGTACTTATTGATTCCTCACAAACACTTTTATTTTTTAGAGTTTTTTAGGTCGAAACATAAAATTTCGATCATTAGCACACCCTCAGAAAGATTCACTGAAATACAACAAAAAATCAATGATTCAAAAAACGAAAAAAAAGATTTGAATTTATTAAGCGAAAATTATTTTAAAGAAATCAGATGTCATGAATTTTCTAGTGTGATGACAAAGCAAATAAAATATAATTTTGTTAGTAAAAATGAGATGTATCACTTTTATAACTGTTTGGTTCAGTCGGCTAATTTGTTAATAGATCCAAGTGAATATACAGTTAAAAAAAAGAACCTAATAGAGAAAAGACTAAACAAAAAAACCATTGGGTTTAGTTCATTGAATTTTGCCATGGCAGAAGCAACGCCGAAGTTAAATACATCTAGGTACGCAAGAGAAATGCTAAACAAAGCATGTATTAAGTGGCTTAAATCAGACGGTTGTATCTTAAGACTTGTTTATGAGTTCTCTAAAGGAAACTTAGAGCTTGTTCGAAATAAAATTACTCAGCTTAAGAACAAACCTTCAGACTTAAGCTCTCAGGCAAAAGAATATTGGGCTTATTTGGGTTTTATGGTGGATATATATGACCCTAAAAAAAATACAGAGGACGTATTTAGTTCTGTAAATCTTAGAAACATTAAAGCAAGTTATATCAGACTACGAGTTCTTGAACAATTCGCAATGAAGTTCTACCGGGAAAACAATAAACAGAAAGTACGGGAATTGTTAAAAACAGCACAAATTCATTTTGATGGGTATATGCTACAACGTTCCGGCCGACTTATGACATTACATTTTCTTACTGAAGAAGGACAAGAAAATAATGTGATGCGTCTTTTTGCAGACAATTCTGTTTTAAAGTTTTTTGTTCACGATCAATCACTAATGAAATTGGTGGCGAATGTTGCTATTCGACAAAATAAAACGGAATCTTTTTTGAGTTTTATTGATGAACATCATAATATAGTGGGTTCAGTTTTTACGGCACAAAACGATTTTAAGAAAAAAATATGGGAAACTAGAGTCTTAGCATCTACGAAATCTAGTAATAAGAAGGCATTATATCAAAGTATTACAAGCTTGCAAAAACTAAGTTTGTCTAAAGGCAATATTGAATTTAATTATTTACTAGGTTATTATAATCTGTTGATTGCTCAAAACAAAGAAAAGCTATCTAAAAACTTAACCTTAATTTCAAAACTATTTCGAAAACAAAATAAGCTTCAACAATGGCGAGCAGAGTTTGTAGATGCCATCCGGTTTATTTCATTAAAACAATATAAAAAAGCTAGACCACTCATTTCTAGTATTAAAAAACAAGGGTATCGAGCGGAATATTGGGCCGACCAAGCAGAGTTATTACTGAGTGTTTTTTATAAAGATGTTGATAAATTAAAAGCAAAATATAAGCTTATTACATCTAAGTATGGTGCTAACCCACTAAGCCAGTATATGAAGAAAAAATATCTAACATCAGAAAATGAAAGAGTAAATGCTATTTCATCTCCTGTTCAAATCATTAAGTCTTGGCTTCTTCAGCTATCTTCTGATAAGCATCAAGTTCCGTTAACTGGTATGGGACTTATCCTTTAAAAATGTCAAAAACCTATGAACTAAAGCTCGTGTGGAGCAGCGACCATCAAAGCTATATTGTTTTTAGAGCTCATTTAGATGAAATGACTTTAGGGCAATATGTAGAAATTGAAGATGACGTTAATCTTCACTCTGTTGAAAATGAACACACAAACCCTGATGATACAAAACCATTAGCCATTTCTGTTTATCGCTCTACGAGACAAGAATTACTAGATTTAGAAACTAAACTAAAAGAAAAATTTCCAATAATATTAACAACGAAGTTATTGGAAATGGAAGAAGAATCATGGAAGACAGGTTGGAAAGATCATTTTGAGGTTATATATTCTTCAAAATTTGCTATCTGCATGCCATGGCAAATAAGTGAAAAAAGCGAAAAGATTCGAATTGAGATTGAACCAGGCATGGCCTTTGGAACAGGGCAACACCAAACTACGAGATTATGCCTGCAGGCTATTGAGAATCAGTTTGAAGATAGAGAGCCATCAGTATTAGATGTTGGAACGGGATCAGGCATTCTTGCAATAGCTGCAGCAAAACTGGGTGCGACAGACTTATTTGCTACAGACATTGATATAGATGCAGTAAAGGCGGCCGAAACAAATAGCGAGATTAACCAGGTTTTTATTAGTTACTCTCACACGCCGAAGCCGGATTTTTCCAGGCAATTTGATCTTGTCATTGCTAATATTTTAAAACCGGCATTATTGTTATTGGCCGAACCCATAAAAGAACATTGTAAAAAAGGCTCCACACTGCTTTTGTCTGGTTTGACCTTAGACCAAAAGGACTCTGTATTAATCGTCTATCAAGGCCTAGGTTTTGTTGAGCGGAAAACTTATATAGAAGATGATTGGTGTTGCTTGGAGCTTTTTTATGATTCACCAGTATAGGTTCATTGGGCAGAGAAGCAGCGATGGAGCTTGGGTGCTTGACGAATCAGAAAAGCACCATCTAAAAAAAGTTTTGCGATTAAAATCAGGAACAATGGTTGAGGTGGCTAATGGTTGCGGCCTAATTGCCTCGGGCAAGATTGATATTATTAATAATGAAGTTATCTTTAAAGAAGACCATTTACAGAGATCAATCCCACCCAAAAAAAAGCTCGCAGTAGCAGTAAGCTTTCAAAATAAAAAATATTTTTCCGATATTATTTCTCCTCTTGTAGAGCTCGGGGTAGACGAGGTTTATTTTTATTCTCAAAAGCAGACACCAAAGCATTTTTTTGAAATGAAACATCAACAAAAACTAATAGAGGCTTCTTATGGAGCTTTTAAACAATCAAAAAGAACGCATTTTTGTAAATTGCACTTTGTAGATGATTTAGTTGTCTTAGCAAAAACATTCTCAACTTGTTTTTTATTTGATCATATTCTGGGTTCAGGCCAAAAAATTACTGAGTTAGAGCTGTCGGATAGAAATTTATTGATCATTGGGTCTGAGCTTGGACATGATGAATCTACGCAAAACGCTTTACAAAAACTCCCAAATGTTAAGAGTCTCAAGCTTTTAGAGGAAACTCTGAGAGCAACGACAGCCACGATTTCCATTTCTAGTTGGTTTGCATTTTTGCGTTTTGCGAGTACCATATAGGTAAGTAACAAATTGGAGAATGAAATGACTGACGCAGACCGATCGCCAAGGCGAAAAGGTTTAAAAGGCTTGATTGTTGAGCCTTATAAGCAGATTAAAATTGGTCTGATTTTTCTTCTGGTAAACCTTATTTTTGCGGCACTTTTTTTAGCAGTATTTGGATACTACTTAAATGATGTTCACTCCACTCTCGTTGCAATGACTGGCAATGATCAAGTTCAAAGTGGAATTATTGCTTCTAAGTTACAAACGCCTTTTATAGTAGGCGGGGTATTAATGTTTGGTTTTATATTAACTACCTTATTGGTTTCTGTACGTTATACGCACCATATTTATGGGCCGCTTGTTTCCATTCACAGGTACCTAGATGATTTTGCTGATGGCAAGGGGCAACAAAGGCCTTTAAAGCTTAGAGACGGAGACCAACTTCAAACACTTGCTGAAAAAATAAACAAAGCAATTGCATCTATTCAGAAGAATTGAGCAATTACTTAAGTTAGGTGTTTGACATCTTTGCCCCATAGGTCTATACCAACAGTCTGACGCGGGATGGAGAAGTTTGGTATCTCGTCGGGCTCATAACCCGAAGATCGCAGGTTCAAATCCTGCTCCCGCTACCACTCGCCTGAGCTCTTGGGTTTTTATGCAAAATTCTCATCAATCTATACCAAAACCCAAAAACACCATTATTTTTTTGGTCATAGGTAACCGTGAGGATTACTATTACCAAGCTTGTTTTAGCCTATTGAGTTTTCTTTTAAAGCACCCGGATTGTCAATATTTGTTGATCACAGATCATGCTAGTTATTTTAATCGTTTCAAATCAAACCAAAACATCAAGATACACAGCGTTGACCCTGAGACTTTAAAGAGTTGGTATGGGGTTCACCAGTATTTTTTTCGCTCCAAAATTAAAACAATGCAACTGGCACATGAGTTTTTTCCTTCTTCAAATTTGATTCTTGTGGATTCAGATACTGTGCTTGTCAATAGCTTCCAAAAGCATCTGGATCTTTTATCAGAGTCACAAAGCTGTGTTTTTCATTGTTCGGAAGGTCCAATGCATAAACGTCGTGGCAAAACCAGCAAACTCATATGGGGGCACCTTCAAAATAAAACATACCAAAATATTTTGGTCCCTGATGATTATTGTCTAATGAATAGCGGGGCTTTGGGGTTTCCAAATAAAGGTATCAAAGATACTTTAGAGAGTGTCTTGGCGATTAATGATATTCTATTAGACGAAAAAATGCCTGGGTTTACCCATGAACAAATAGCATTTAATATTGCAGCTTTGGGAAAGTGCTCGTCTTTGGAAACCTGTGAAAAGGATTTACTTCACTATTGGGGAAATAAGCCTGAGTGGCTAGATTCCATTAAAGGTTTTTTAGCGAAGTGTCATCTGTCCCAAACAGACCCTTTAGATGAAATCGCTAAAGTGATTCCCACATATGTTTCTAAGCTCCCTGTCGTGAGACAAAAAAAGGGTTTTGCGAAACGCATTGATAGAATCAGCAAAAAAATACCTTTTAAAAGAGAGATTTTTTTTAAGTGACACTAGTTCACGAGTCGTGAGCTCAGAGAAGTATGGGTGAAAAAAGCTTGAAGTATTTGGTATGTTTGGTTGAGGTTTGTGGCAGAGAGTGGGGGAAAGTAAGGTCTGCCACTAGCTAGGTCTGTGGTAGAGCTTGTTTTTGAGGCTTACTTGAAGAGGCTTCAAACTTAACACCATACAAATATATGGTATCAACTAATCTTTGATCGCGTCAAGCTCCGGGTTAGAGAAGTACGTTTTTTAAACAATCATACGCTGCAAGGCAACGACTTCACCAATGACTTCAAATGGGTTTTCGTCTCCGTAGATATTTTGAAAGTCAGGGTTTTCAGGTTTGAGGAAATACCCTCGCCTTTTGTCGTACATCAGTCTTTTTACGGTGGCTTCGTCTTTTAGGCGAGCAACAACGATTTGCCCTTTCTCGGCTTCTTTCGTTTGTTTTACGATTAACCAGTCACCATCTGATATTGCAGCGTCTCGCATGGACCAACCTTGTGCCTTTAAAGCAAAAAGGTTTTTGGGTTTGCGATGGTGTCTTTTCATAAGTTCAGGTGAAATAGTTAGGTTTCCAATACGTTCCTCAACAGCTTCAATGGGGTTTCCTGCTGGAACCGTGCCTAGACAAGGGACCGTATATAGGTTTCCGAGTTCGCTTAAACTGGGTTTGTGAAAAAGGTTGTTTGCGATGTTTGTTAAGCTGAGGCTGCGAGCAGACTGTTGCTTGGGTTTGATGAGGTATTGTTTTTTTCTGAGGGCAGACACAACATCTTGTGCAGACCCGATGGCCTTGTAGCCCATGTATTCACAGAGTTCTCTCAAGGTTGGGGGTGTCCCGCGTTTGACAGTTGTGCGGTGTATAAACTTTAAAGCTTTTTCTTGTATGGCTGTTAATTTTGGCAGTGAGTTTGCTAGCATAAAATAGCCCTTACTTTAAATATATTCTATTAATACTATACAAATTTATGGTTATTTTGCAAGTTGTTGTTTTGTAGGGCAGATCTTTAAAATTTCTTGTGGTCTGTTCCAAATAGATAGAAGCTGTTTCAGATGAAAGAATTGATCAAATCCGTAGACTCACAAGCTTTGGCAAACTTTACTTTGGTGGTCTATTGCCTGTCTTTTTTTATTTGGACAGGTGGGCTTATGTATTCTGTTTGGCTTGGTGTGGCCGCACTATTTTGGCGTTTTAAAATCGAAAAAAAATCTTTGAGGGCTATGCCTAGGGGTTTTTTTTGGTGGGTTAGTCTGGCTTTTTTAATGCCAGTAGTTTCAGATGTTGTCAATATCCCACAAACCGGCAGCGTTTCTGCTTTTGATAAGTTTAGTTATTTATTGATGGTGTTTGTAGCTTGGGAGTTTATCGCTAGCAGGCGTATGTTTCGTTTACTGGCAGTGCTTTGGGTTGTGTCTCTTTGTATCTCATTTATAGGTGCAGCTCCCTTGATGAAGACATGGTTTAAAAACCCTGTTTCGAGGGTGAGCTCTTTTTACGATACGATGAGATATGGTCATATGCTTGGTCCTGCGGTGGTTATTGTCTATGGCCTGCTCGCTTTGGGAGTTCAAAAGCTTCGGTGGAAGTTTGCATTGGGCTTGGTGTTTTGTTTGGGGTTGTTGGTGCTAATTGGTAACGGTACTCGAGGTGTCTGGATTGCGGTATTTCCTTCATTGATTTGTCTGTCCTTTTTAAGGCCAAAGTACTTGTGTTTATTAATGTTGTTAGCGGGGGCCTTATGGTTTTCTGTTGGAGATAAGCACAAGCTAAGGGTTAAAACAAGAGTGGTATCTGCATTTGATTCAAGTCAAAACGCATCCCACTCTAACCGACTTCGCCTTATTTTTTGGGAGTCTGCTTGGATGACCTTTAAGCAATATCCCGTTTTTGGAACCGGCTCGAAGGGTTTGGAAAAACCGTTTGTTCAGAATATTGCCAATCTTTCTAAATCAGACTATGTAAACAAGTTTTATCCAAGAAATCAAAAAAACGCTCACAATAGTTACCTTACGTTGCTAGCAAAGTATGGCTTGGTAGGTGCTCTGCCCATTCTTTTACTTTTGTGGATAAAAATCCCTTATGAAGTTTTTCGTTTTTATAGAACGAAAAAAACAAAGCTTCCCCCTGAATTAATTTATGGTTTTCTCGCTCTTTATGGTTTTTTGGTTGCTGCCATTACCGAAAATTCGGTGCTATCAAAGAGTGGTAATATCACCGTGATTTGCTTGGTACTGCTATTGTTCACAATTTTTCATCGTTTTGAAGACGAAACCGTGAAAGATTAACGTATTTTTTATAAAAATATGATTTAATAAATAAATGCACGAATACATACACATTACCGAGCTTGATGACCTAGATTTTATGGGTATCATAGGCCATTACAATTGGATCCGACTATTTGAAAGGTACCGAACCAAACTCTGGGATAAGCAGTATCAGCTACTCTTAAAAGAAGGTCTCGGTCTTGTTATCAAAAAAATTGAAACGGAATATATTCAACCAGCAAAATTTCGAGATAAGATTATATTTACTTGTGAGATTCAAAAAATTGGCGGTGCTAGCTTTAGTGCAAAGCAAGTAGCGTACGATGAAAATAAAAAACCATTTGTAGAAGCGGTCTTGCATTTTATTTGTATTAATTCTGAATTAAAGCCAACAAAAATCCCAGAATATTTAAAAAGCATAAAGGGGCAATCATGAAATACGCATGGCTGTTTGATATTGATGGTACTTTAATTACAACAGCGGGTGCTGGTTCGAAAGCGATGTATGCGGCTTCCGAAGAGTTGTATGGTGTGTCACCAGATGAGGGGACGGTTGTTTTTGATGGAAGCTGCGACCTTGCTTTAGTAAAACAAATCTTAGAGTATGCTGAAATAGAAGTAACTACTGAGAGTATTGAGGTCTTTAAATCTAATTATCTTTCAAAGCTGCCTGACTTCTTAAATCAAGAGTCGGAATCGGTACTTCCCGGGGTTGAGAAAATTTTGGATATTCTTATCAATCGTGACGATGTTGTGGTTGGCCTGCTTACTGGAAACATGAAAGAAGGGGCCCGTATAAAATTAGAGCACTTTGGGTTATGGGAGGCTTTTGAGTTTGGGGGCTTTGGTGATAACTATGAAGAGCGAAACGATGTTGCGAAGATGGCAAAGCGTGAGTTAAGTAAGAGACACCCAGAGATAGACTCCGGCCATATTTGGGTTATTGGTGATACGCCTAGAGATATAATCTGTGGCAAAGCAATCAAAAGTAATACAATGGCTATGACAACAGGGTCTTTCTCATTAGAGCTTTTAGAAGATTATAATCCTGATATAGTTGCTCATGATTTTAACCAAGTCTATGAGATGCTGCCTAAGCTTGGCATTGATTAGTAACATAGATTTTATTGGAGAACGAACAGATGAATGCAAATCAAATATTATGGCTTTTTGTTATTATCAAGCTTGCATATTTTATGTTTGAGCGGTTTCTTGCACGCAAAAATAGAGATTTTTATTTAGATAAACATAATCAAGAAGAGGCAATTCAGTCTTTGGGTATTACAGAAGAAGACATGACAAAGACCCTTTCTTATAGCACAGCAAAATACAAGTATTCTAGTATCGTAAACGCTATTAAGTTTATTGTATTTATTGCTTTTTTAGTTAATGGCGGATTTGGCTGGGTCGAACAGATCAGTAAGTCCTATTTTTCAAGTCCTATTACTATTGGACTTGGTTTTTTTGGGGTTTTAGTCATTGCGTCTATGCTGTTTAATTTGCCGTTTGATTATTACCGTACGTTTGTTCTTGAAGAAAAACATGGGTTTAATAAATCTAAGCCCATAACTTTTTTTATGGATCGTTTAAAGGGTGTTTTCATAGGAGTTCTTCTTGGTGGGTTACTTGTTTCCGGGTTATTGTGGGTAATGAGTTCATTATCAATGTGGTGGCTGTGGGCTTGGGTATTAATGACGGGCTTTAGCTTAGTCACAATGCTTATCTATCCTACGTTACTTGCACCGTTGTTTAACAAGTTTTCGGAAGTTCCTGAGGGCGAACTGAAACAAGAAATTGATAAACTAGCGAATAAAGTAGGATTTAATCACTCTGGAATTTCTATTATGAACGCTTCAATGCGTTCTAGTCATGGAAATGCATATTTCACAGGTGTTTTTGGCAAAAAGAAAATAGTTTTGTTCGACACTCTTGTTGAGGCTTTATCTCCTAAGCAGGTAGTTGCGGTTTTGGCTCATGAGCTAGGGCATTTTAAATTAAATCACGTACGAGGTGCGTTAATTCGCTCGACTCTTACAACAGGCTTGATGTTTTTCTTACTTAGTCGTTGCCTTCCTTACGAGTCTTTTTATCAAGCTTTCTTCTTTGATGGTGTATCAAACTATGGGGCCTTAGTGGTTTTTAGTATGTGGTTTGGGTTAGCAGACATCATTTTGCAACCTTTAGAGTCTTTTTTGTCTCGTAAAAATGAGTTTGCAGCAGATAAATTTGCAAAAGAAAATTATGAGTCTGGAGCCGTGCACTTGAAAGACGGTTTATTAAAATTAAGAGAAACAAGTAGTGCTATGCCGATTACGCACCCGCTTTTTTCTACTTTTTATTATTCTCACCCTCCAATGATTGAGCGTTTAAAAGCATTGAAGGTGTAGTTTGATCATTAAAGATTTTTATGACAAGGCAACAGGAACATATACATATGCTGTGAGTGACCCTCTTTCTAGAGAGGCAATCGTCATTGATCCAGTTTGGAATTACGATATTGAGAACAAGTCTTTATCGACAGCGGGTTTTGATGAGGTATGCGAATACCTTTTAAAGGAATCCATTACTCCGTTGGCAGTCGTTGAAACACATGTTCATGCGGATCATATTACTGCGAGTCAACTTTTTAAACACAAGTTCCAAACCAAAACTTATATTCATGAAGGTGTGCGTCAAGTGTGTGACAGTTTTCAAGTAAGCTTTCATGATGAAGCGTTTGATGGCTTGTTGAGTGATGGACAAACTTTCACTGTTGGTGGGTTAACCTGCAAAGTGATTCATACTCCAGGGCACACTCCAGCCTGTATGAGCCTTTTCATAAACGAATCGGCAGTTTTTGTTGGAGATGCGGTGTTTATGCCAGATTTTGGTTCTGGGCGTTGTGATTTTCCGGGCGGTAGTGCAGAAAAGCTTTTTGAGTCGGTGACTAAAAAACTTTTTGCTTTGCCTGGAGATACACTGGTTTATGTTGGCCACGACTATGGCCCTAATGGAAGACCTGTTAAATGCAAAACAACAATCGATGAATTAAAAAAATTAAATAAACACTTAAATAGTGAAGTGAGTCAATCGGGCTTTGTAGAAATGAGAACAAGTCGTGACAAACAACTCAATGAACCTAAGCTGCTTTCAATCAGCATGAAATACAACCTGCGTGGTGGTCTTTCGTCCTAAGAAGATTTTTTTACAATTTTAATTTTGGCTTTTGCTCTTTTCTCTAAAAGCCAGAGTTGTGTCTGTTTTGTAATTTCTAGCGAACGAAGTTCAGCTTCTAGTCTAGGCTTTAAGTCTTCAAAGCTGGCTTTTTTCCCGCCTTTTTTACTAGCTACATAGAATATATGCATCCCTAGTGGGGAGACAGTAGGTGGGCTAGGTTGTTTTTCATTTAAAGACATAATGACTTGCTTAATAGCGGGATGTAAATCTTTGACCTTAAAATCACCCATAAACCCTTTTTTACTTCTTGAGTACTCGTCTTGCGAGTATTTTCTTACAGCAGCAAAAAAATCACCGGACTTATTAATTTCAGTCAAAACTCGAATAGCTTTTTTCTGTGCTTTCTTTAAGCCAGCCTCTGTTTGAACTTTAAAAAGAATATGGTGTAGTTTTACATTAGTTGCCCCGCCTACACTTGAGCCGCGTGTTTTGTAGTGGGCTTTTAGTTCATCATTCGTAATTTTTACAAGGGGCATAATGTATCTGCCCTGAAACCTTCGCATCAAAAGCTGTGTTGCAAAATCTTCTTTATAGCCCTCGTAGGTACGCCCTTGCTGTTTTAGAAATTTAACGAGGCCTGCTTTGTCAGTGCCTTGCCCAGATAAAAACTTTGTAATTTCTGTCTCTACTTCGGTGTTGTCAATTTCGAGGTTGTCTTGTTCGATAACTTTCAAAATGAGCTCCATGTTAATGGAATCATTTAATGCTCGTTCACTTTCTGAAGCTGTGGGTTGAGAAGGGTAGTCAGAAATAGCTACTAACGGACCTTTTTGGACCTTCTGAACCACGTCAGAATAAAGGATGGGAGAACCTTCAACAATTGCGGCAATGCCGTCGATCTTTGTGCGTTTTGCAAAAAGAGTGGTTGAAAATAAAAGACTGCATGTAAAAAATATAAATAACTTCATGCCTGATTTTTAACATGATTGCATGAAAGAGTCATGAAGAACCGCCTAAAGAACCATCAGTTCTTTGAGCCGTTTGCGTGAGAATAAGAGCCTATCTAAATAAATCAGGGCCACAGCTCTTCCCAGTGCTGCTTTTTGGGGCATAACGAGGGTTATTCTCATCAAGTTTGCCGTTTCCATTAAAAGCATCAGAGCTGTCTTGAGCAATGTAGCCATTATTAAGAGTGTATACAGCTTCAGCTTTTGGGTAACCCTCAGCGAAAAAAGTCTTAGGATTAGACGGGGGGGCATCAGGGTCTCTAACGTACTCGTATTTTTTTCCAACGGATATTAAGTGAGTAATCGCACCGTCTGGGTAAACAAGTCCCAAAGCAGGTCCTTGCCAGTTTGAAAAGCCGCCTTTTGCATAATCCGCGGTCCTAAACCCAGCACCAATAGACATGACCCCATCTTCTCTCCAGAAGGTGTGATCGTGTGCCCCAACGCCACGGTCAAGCCCACGCACCTTTGTGCCTTTTGAGCCTCTTGCTCCACCAGCTCCCTTATGCCCATGCATTCCAGTCATAACTGGGATATCAGTATCTGTTTGGTGAGGATCGCCTACCTTGGCATAAACAACTTTTTCGATATTTGTGATGGGAGATATATTGTACTGACGTCGAAAAAGTTTATCTTGTGTTAAAAGCAAAAGAGCTTCTAGTGGGCTTACTTTGTTTTGAACGGAATAGGCGTGAATATCAATACCAATGTCATGATTCTCAGGGTCACGTAGGTGCTTACCTTGATTGATATAGCTGTTTATCCATTCTGGATGGTTTGACTCTACAACTTTGATGACAGTATTTGGTAGGTTGCTCGTGAAGTAGTTGATCAGTTTAATCCCTTGCCTGATTTGTTCAGCAATACTTCTTTGTGCGGCATGAAGTCCTGCACGTTGACGGTAATTTCCTTCTTGATGATGATTAAAGGGAGTGCCTTCGATAAAGTCGTGAAGATGGAGTTGTCTGACATTTGGAAAACGTTTCATGATTAACTCAATAGCTGCTGTCATTCCCGGTAAATCAGTCATATCTGGGAAGTGGGTATCTGCAAGAGCGATAGCATACGGTTGAGCATCGGTAATATTTCCACTCACCGAGTAATGTTTGTCTAAGTCATAGAAACCCTCTTCAACTTTAACGCCAAGGTGGTCAATATGGGAGGGTGTAAACTCAATAAATCTATGGGCAAACTCACCGTGGGGAATGAGTCGGTCGCCGGGCTCAACGTCAGATACTTTCTCCATTATCAAAGCCCCTTGCTCATGCATTTCTTCTGCAATAAGAGCGGTTCTTTGCATCCTGTAGGTTTGTGAAGCATAGATTGCGTCGTCAACAGTACCTGTAGCGATCAGGGTTTTGCTTCGATGTTTATTTCCTGAGGTAGAGACTGTTTTAGCTTGTATTTTAGGTGCACCAACAATAATACTTTCATGTCTAGGCCCAATTTTATCAGCACTAGCCAAAGGGTTAATCATTTTGCGAATGACATTAAGGGCGGCAATTCTCCAATACTTTGATGGCCAGACTTGATCAAACACAAGGTGAATCCAATCATGCTCGTGGATAATATTATCAAATTGCCCGGTAGTGTATTCAAGGGGGACCAAAAAAAGTTGAGCATTGTTTGCTTTTGCATATGCCATTAAAGCTTTTAATCTTTTCTCAGTGAAGGGTAGTTTCTCGCCGATGCTTGAAATGATGTATCGATCAGAGTTTTTCATTGCTTCTAGAAGGTTCTTTGTGGCTTCTTCGTTAATAAACTTCTTATTAATAACGTAAGCTCCGTTAGAGTTTTCATGGAAGTACGCAATAAAATCTTCAAAGATTTCTTGCTCGTTGTCATTTTTAAACAGTGTTTTTAATAAGCTGTTCAGTGTTTTTTCATCTAATTCAGAAGCTTTTTTGTATTTTTCTGCCAGAAAATCTGTAAACCATCCGAAAAACTCATGTTGTTCTGGGAATTCTCTTCGTTGTTTAATATGTGCAATAAAGTTGGTTAGGATTTGTTTTCGTTTTTCTTCGAATTCTTTTTTAAAGTGAGTGTCGAGGTAGTCTTCTAGAGTATCGCCTGCCAGTAGCCGATCTAGGTGATCTTGGGAGATTTTGGTTTCGGTTAAAAACACTTCAGAAAAAGGTTCTTCCCATTGTTCTTTCATTCTTAAAAAGGAATACTTGCTAATATTTTCTAAAAAAGATTTTTGTTGTGTTTTGTCTAAAGATTCTAGAGCATCAGCTATATAGTTGTCATCGAAGGTGTTGGTGAGTGTTTTTGGTTTCAGTTTGATGAACTTTGCTAATTCTGTTCGGCTATTTGGTAGCCTTTTTTGTTTTTTGAAGAAATCCATGATGGAGTTTCCAAGAATGGCTTGTTGTTGTTTTGTGGTTGCTTGAATAAAATCATCATTGTTGTCACAAAAGACGGATGAAGAATTTAAACTAATAAAAAATATGATAGATACAAAAAATAGTTTCATGACTTACTCCAGTCCAAATGCTAGTTGACAGCTAGGTTTAAATTTTTTTTGTATTTCTTTTTCAAATTGTTTTTGATCCTTGGTATCTTTGTAAACAAGGGGTTCACCAAGGAACTCTTCTTTAGTCATTTCTCTTGTGGTTCCATCAGGTATGAAAATGGTGTTTCTAAACAGTCCCCCAAGGGCGTTTCTTGGTTTAATGAGCTTATCCCAGTCTTCTCTGGTAGCACTACACATTAAGCCAACCTTGATATTTCTGTACTGTTGATTGGCAACACTACGACGAATAATATCTACAAGGTGATTGTAGACACTTGGATTGTCTTCTTCAAAAGCAAAGTAGTGAAGGCGTGCCTTTAAAGATGGGTCATAAGGATGTCTTCTCTGAATGGCGTCTGCTCCGATGGGGGTTTTTTCTAAGTCATCTAAAGCCTCTTTAATTTTATTCCATTTTTCTTCGGCAAGAATTTGATAGTGACTTAGTTCGCTGTGTTCGGAGAGGGCTAAAGAGTCCCAGTGGGGTTCGTGGTGGTCTTTAATGCCATGTGTTTTCGCAAGGTATGCAAAAAATTCCTGAACATGATGTTTTGCAAACCCACCAGCCGTTTCAATTTTGCTGAGAATAAGAGGTACCTCAGGGTTAACAGGGTTAGGGATCATGCTCAAGATAACAATAGGGTACGCAATACCGAACATACTGTATTTTTTTGGGTCTAAGTCGCTCATGGCAGCGGCACTTTTTTTATAGATTTCTAAAAGGTTATTTGTGCTTGAGTTGCTTCGAAAAGGCTCATAAGAAAAGTTATGATCCAAGTAGTATAAGCTCGGGTAAATAGTGATACCGCTTTTTAGGGTAAATTGCTCAAAACTAGTTCCTGCATTGTTGGCTGACTTTGCAAAGTACTCTTGTAGCTTTCGATATTCGGCCAATGGAATATCGACATGTTGAGGCAAGCTTTCAAGTAAAACTTTTTCTTTTGATGAGGGGTCACGAGGTAAAAGATCAGTTTTTTGGACGCGAAAAAGTCGGTAAAAAGTTTGGTAAACCCCCTCTATTTCCCCGCCAATTTGTTCTTCTGGGCTGTGGGTGTTTGTAAAAGTTTCATCAAAATCAGTGTAAATCATAGAAATGGACTCTTGGGCTGTAAGAGCAACAGAATTAAATAGAAAAGCCGGAAAAAGCACAACTAGTAAGGCTTGTGTCGCAAACAAATATACCTTTGGCATATAGCACCCCAATTAAAATGATTGATGTTTTCAAATTAAGGCTAGGTAATTTTTGGTAAAATGTAAAATTTTATTATGCTTTAGTCTAAAAATGCGACGTGTTTATTTTGAGGTTGTTGGCTTGCTTGTTTTTTGAACTCTCTTCATAGCAATGGTGAGTGTTTCTTCGTAAGCCTTTTCGGACATGATGTCACGCATTTGGTTTTCTATTTTAAATGAAACTTCTTCTAAGCTTTGTTGGGAGGCGGGATATTTCTTGATGACCATAAAGACATGAAACCCATACTCTGAGCGGATAATTTTGCTAATGCCCTTGGTTGGCAATTCAAAGCATTGGTTAAACACATCTGGAACACTACCTTTTGCGAACGGCCCCATTAAGCCACCGCTGTTTGCTTCTGCTGCAATAGAATACATCTCTGCGTAGGATTCAAAATTGCTGGGCTTTAGCTTGTAGTAGATGGATCTTGCTCGTTCATACGTTGCAAATAAAATATGACGAATCATTACTTTCTTTGGCGTTTTAAAGAGGGTTTTGTTTTTTTCGTATTTACGTCTGATGTCTCCATCCGTAATAATGAAACTATGCATTTTTAGGTGGTGAAAATGTGAGCGTATAAACTTTTCTTCACATTTTTTTAGGCTTTGGTGCTGAAGATCAAGCTTCGCTTTTTTGTTTGTTGCTACGCATTGGCTGAGTTCAGAGATGAAATCTTTTTTAGTTTTAGAAGAATGTTTTAAATGGTTTACCATGCTTTTACGTTCAATGATTTGTTTCAGGGCTTCTTTTCGAAGTGCTCTTAAGGCTTTGCTCTTTTCTTTTTTAGCAAGACCCTCCAGTTGAGATTCTAAATTATTCATTTCTGCATCTATATGAGCAGAGCGAATATCATCTCCATCAATTCTGATAAATGTCGTGGGTTCTTTGGCAACTCCATGAACAGAAGCACTCAAAGAAATAAACAGTAGAGATAATTTTAGAGAGACTTGCATCTAAGATCCAATAGCGAAAGGTTCAATAGCTTTAATGATATCATTCATCAGGTCCATTTGGCCAGAATGCCCGTTATTATATTTTGCCTGATTTTTGACGAACAATCTATAATCCGGAGATAATTGATAAATATTTGGGTGTTTGTGAACAGCCTGAATCATCCGGTCGATAATAGTTTCAGAAACCCCGTCAAATTGAATAGTTGCACCGGCTTTTTCACTCCAAGTAATGGTCTTACCAGAAAGAATTTTTAGTAAAAATTTAATTTTTGCGAGTTGATTTAATCTTGAAATAGCTGGTGGCAATATGCCGTAACGATCTATCAGGTCTTCGTTTATTTTTTCTAACTCTAAATAATTTTCAATAGAAAAGTAACGGCGGTAAAGGGCAATGCGTTCTGACTCAAGGTGAATAAAGTTTTCAGGAATAGACACGGCGATTGGAAGTTTTATCTCTGGGTCTAGCTCTTTGTTCTCGGGCTCTTCGCCTTTTAGTTCTTGGATGGCTTCTTCGAGTAATCGAGAATACATTTCTACACCAATGTCTTTCATTTGCCCAGATTGTTTATCTCCTAAAAGGCTTCCAGAGCCTCGAATTTCTAAGTCTTGGCTAGCAATTTGAAACCCGGCCCCTAAATGTTGATTTGCAACAATGGTGTTGAGCCGTTTGATGGCTACTTCGCTAAGGTGTTTGCGGTCTTTGGTAATAAGGTATGCATATGATTGTCTTTCAGATCTTCCGACTCGGCCTTTGATTTGGTACATTTGAGCAAGACCAAGCTTCTCAGCGTTGTTGACGATAATAGTATTGACGTTTGGCATATCAATGCCGGATTCGATAATGGTGGTACATACAAGAACCGAAAACTTTTGATCCATAAAATCAACAATGACAGATTCCAGCTGTTTTTCTGTCATTTGTCCATGTGCAAATCGCACACTAATATTTGGCAAAAGTGATTGTAGACTACCAGCAACTTGACTAATATCCGCTACTTTATTGTGTAAAAAGAAAACTTGCCCGCTTCTAGAAACCTCAAACTCAATAGCTTCTTTTATAAGAGACTCATCATAACTACTCACGTAAGTCTTGATAGGCAAACGGTCTTTTGGGGGTGTTGCTAGAATGGATATATCTTTAAGCCCAGCCATTGCCATATGGAGAGTTCTTGGGATAGGGGTTGCGGTGAGGGTCAGCATATCCGCATTAGCCCGCATTTCTTTTAGTTTTTCTTTGTGAGTAACTCCAAAACGTTGTTCTTCATCAACGACGATCATCCCAAGCTTTGATGGGGTGACATCTTTAGAAAGAGCTCTATGAGTCCCAATTAAAATATCCACATGACCTTTTGAAAATTCATCAAGGGTCTCTAGTATGGTCTTCTTTGGAACAAAACGGTTTACTTGTCTTACTCGAATACCAAACGGCTGCATTCTAGAAGCAAATGTTCTAAAATGTTGAAAACAAAGAACGGTCGTGGGGCAAAGCACAATAACTTGAGTAAGGTTTTTGACAGCCCTAAAACAAGCTCGCATAGCAACTTCAGTTTTGCCAAAGCCAACATCCCCACAAATAAGTCGGTCCATCATTTTTCCGCTGGACAGATCATTTTGAATAGCATCAATGGCAAGAAGTTGATCTTCAGTTTCAGAGTAGGGGAAGAGAGATTCAAAGCGGAAATAGTCTTCACTTTTTTCTTGGTAGATGTTTGGTCGAGAAGAGGCTCTTTTTGCTTGAATCTTCAGGAGTTTCTCGGCTAGTTCTTTTACCTCTTTTTTTACTTTAGATTTTCGCTTGTTCCATTGTTCAGACCCGAGCTTATCAAGCTTGGCAAAGGGTTTGTCAGATCCGCTGGCGTATTTTTGAAGAAGGTTCAGCCTGTCAACGGGGATATAGATTTTGTCATTTCCTGCATATTCAATTTGCAGGAAGTCAGATTCAACGCCCGTAAGCTTTAATTTTTTTAACCCAGCATATCTTCCTAGACCATATAAAGAGTGAATAACAAGATCTTGAATCTCAAGTGCAGAAAAAGAGCTGATAAAGTTTTTTGCTTTAGAGTTTTTACGACGTCTCTTGAGAAAGCTAGAAGACTTTCCAAATAGGGCAGACTCTCCCATCACACAAAACCCTAAGCCCTTTAAAAAGTGGTAGCCATCAAGATTCCCCATGGCCATGTGTACTTTTCCGTCAGGAAAATTTCCGTAAAGCATGGAGGTTTCAAACCAAGGATGCCGCTCTGTGGGTATGTCTCTGTTTTGAAAAATATTTTCAATTCTTTTGATACCCTCGTCAGTGGGCGAAAGTAGAAGGTACTTAGTAGTCTTGTGAGATTGACAAATATGATTAAACCACCCGCCTTGCTCGGTAGTTTCTCCATAAAGTGTGGTGTCATCAAGTTGAATAGTATTATCTGGGTTGCAGAAAGGGTCATTCACAAAAACTCTTGGGTGTTTGTGAGTGTTCAATTCAGCTAAAAAAGTTTTGTGTGGGTCAAAAGACAATTTACCATCAGAGATGTCGGAATCGTGTAGGCGTTTATAGTGATCTAGTCGGTTTTGATGTTCTCCAAAATGAAAATCTAAACCTTTTTCAAAAATAAATAGACAGCGGCTATCTTGAAGCCCTTGAAGAATATTTTCAACGGGGTGCACAACAGGTAAAAAACTTTCGATCCCCGGAAAACTTCGACCCTCATTAAATGACCGGTTGATACTATCAACTTCGGTGGAGTCGAAGTCAGAGTGAAGTAAAAAATCATATGTTTTTTGAATCACAGTTTGATCTTTAGAGTAAAGTCTTTGAAACTCTGTAACAGGGGTTAATGATGCCTCTTCAATATGCCGGCTCGATTTTTGTGTGCCAGGGTCATAAAACCTCATGGACTGAACCTTATCTTCAAAGAGGTCAATTCTTAACGGAACATCATAGACGGGGCAAAAAATATCAAAAATAGAACCTCTACTTGTAAAATACCCTATCTCATGAACGCGTTCCGAGTGTTTATACCCAAGCTCTAAAAGCTTTTCAGTGAGAGAATCGGGGTTTAATGAAAGGCCTTTTTTTAGTGACAGAGTGTCTTTTTCTATGTCGTGAATGCTGATGGTTGGATGTAACAAGCTTTCTAGTCCACTGAAAACAATTTGAGTTCTATTCGAGTTCGAAAGATGGAAAAGACAACGCATACGCTGATACAGGGTATTGTTTAGTTGGATGTATTTGTCTCTTCCCCAGCGAGCCACATTGGGGAGGCTGGTGATTTCAAAATCTGAACTATTTTGAAAAGTAAGAGATTCTAGTATAGAGATTTTTTGTCGTAGTTTTTTTGAGTTGTGACTTATATAGAATATTTTTTTAAAATGATTTTTTTGAACCAAGTCAGTAATGAACAAGTCTTCGCTGGCTTCATTTGTAAAGTTGATCGCAAGATTTTGCCCGTCATCAGAAATGATTTCGTCAGTAAGATTTCCAATCGAAAGAGTTTTTTTCATACTCTGTTTGCAAACTCCTCGGATGCTTCAGAACTAAGTAAGTTTCGCACTGACTCCGCAATATTGTTTTGTTCGTATAATACGCCATATAAACTAGCAATAATTGTGGATTTTAAGCCCAGCTTTTTAGATAAGGAGAAAGCCGACTTTGTAGTTGGAATGCCTTCTGCTGTAGTCTTTGTTTTTTCAATGATTTGTTCTTTTGTTAAACCAGCAGCAAGGCCAAGGCCGACGCGGTAGTTTCGGCTTTTTTCTGAACTACAAGTAAGAAACAAATCTCCAACACCGCCTAGAGAAAAGAAAGTTTCAGGTTTAGCTCCTAGTTTAGATCCAATGGCTATGATTTCACCTAGCCCTCTTGTCACAAGGGCTGCATGAGAGTTTTTTCCAAATTTAAAACCGTTACAAGCTCCTGCGGCAATGGCGATGACATTTTTAAGTGCTCCACAAACTTCTAGGCCAAGAGGGTCATTGCTGATGTAAGCTCTAAAGTGAGGTGCATGAAAAAGGTCTTGCGTTCGTTTAGCGGGCTCTGGGTTTTTACTAGCGATACTAACCGCTGTGGGAGTCCCCTCAAGGACTTCGATAGCAAAGCTAGGCCCCGATAAGACGGCAATATCATCTTTAGAAACCTCAGGGTGTACTTCGGAGATAATTTCCATAGGAAACTTTAGTGATCCTATTTCAATTCCTTTTGCCGCAACCGTAACGTATTTATCTTTCAGGCTTGGAATATTCTTGAGTGCTGATCTCATGTGTTGGGTTGGGACAGCAATGACAATATGCTCATATTGTGAGATGTCATTAAAGTTTGAATCTGCTGATAAATTTTGATTTAAAATAATTTCTGGGAAGTATTTGTCATTTGTATGATTGTTGTTAATGCTGTGGACAACTTTTTCGTTTCTTGCAAACATCATGACTTCATGGCCGTTTTTGGCTAGTTGGTTTCCAAGGCATGTACCAAAGGAACCGGCCCCTAAAACAGCAATTTTGTGGTTCATCTAAAAACTCCTCAGTTGCGTAGAAATAACCAAAACTCGAAAGCAGATATTAGTCTGACCTACTAGGTTTGTCCACTAATTAAACAGGGGTTTAAAAGTGAATGCAGCTGTGTAAGCCCTTGTAATAAAAAACAAAGTTTTTTTTAGAGATTCTATGTATTATAGAAACATGCACCCTATTTTATTTCAATATGGTTCCTTAGTGATTCCCGCATGGCATGTTTGTTTTGCTTTAGGGGGGGTATCGGCTTACTTTTTCTTGCAACGCTTTAGAAAAAAAATGGGACTTAGTTTCGATCAGGTTAAAAAACTTTTTTTGATTTGTTACGTTGCTGGGTATTTTGGTGCAAGAGCACTCTCTATCTTGGTGGAGCAACCCCACTTACATGACCCTCAAGGTTTTTTATTTGGGTTATTTCAACTCGGTCCAATGACATTTTATGGTGGGTTTTTAGCGGCCGGTTTTTGTGGGTTTCTATATTTGTTTGTCCACAAAAGAAACTGGCTCAGTGTAGGTGATGTTATTGTTGTTGCTTGTTTTTTGGCCTTAGGGATAGGTAGAATAGGGTGCTTTTTAAACGGTGACGACTTTGGGAAACCAATTATTAACGGAGATCCTTTTTGGGGGGTGTCTTTTCCCGTGTTAAAAGACGGTATGAATCAAGTCATACGGTATCCTGTACAACTTATGGAAACGACATATGTGTGGTTATTTGTAGCAGCTTTTCTTTGGTCTCTAAAGAAATTAGATGCTGGCACGGTCTGTTTTTTAGCGTTTATTTACTATGGAGTGGGTAGGTTTATTCTTGAGTATTTTAGAGGAGACGACCGCGGTTGGGTCGTCTCGGAATCGTTATCAACTTCACAGTTTATCAGTGTCTTTATTTTTCTTGGCGGAGTGATCGGTCTTTTTTGGCTCACTCAAACTAGAGAGCAAAGAAGATGAAGTTCTTAAATACTCATCTGTATTGCTTTCCCAAAGGATAACAGAGTCTTTATCGTTTTCAATTTTCCAAAGATGAATGTTCGTTGTTTTGTCTTCAGTCTTTATTTGAAGTTTATGGTTGGGTTTGTTTGAAGCGAGTGTCGGGTTTTTATCAAAGAAATGAGTGGCATCTAAATATTTAATATCTGCTAGTAAGGTAAGAATAAAAGTTTTTTCAAAGGCTTCATCTTTAGAAATCCATTTTTTATCTTTGAGTGTATATTGCTCAGAGTCTATGACGACCTCTGTAACCGCGTCAGTGTTGATT
This sequence comes from Oligoflexales bacterium, assembly GCA_023301465.1. Classification (GTDB taxonomy): domain Bacteria; phylum Bdellovibrionota_B; class Oligoflexia; order Oligoflexales; family JALZUQ01; genus JALZUQ01. Next base: position 28,239 of record JALZUQ010000001.1, on the reverse strand, counting down.
TCGAAAATTCTTTTTTGACGTAAGTCATTAAACTCTTTCGAGATTTTTTTATCAAAATCAGCAGAGAGTTTGTATGCAATATTTTCTTTCGGGGCGTGTACCCAGTAGTCGTTTCCAATTTTGGCAAAATGAAACTTAAGGTTTTTGCCGTCCGTGAAATCTAGTGAAACCTTGTCGCCATTTTTGAATGCTTTTAAGAATTTTTGATCTGGCTTGTCTTTTATCTCTGCGGCGTTTTCGTTGTTTATGGCAATTGCGATGTTTTTTATACCAAACTCGTCAGCTTTCTTAGAGTGGGTCTTATTTGCAATGATCCAGCCTGTAGAGTCAGTGTTTTTCTTTGCTTTGAACGCTTTGTCGGTTTTTCCATAAGAATCTAGTTCGATAAGGTCTGTAACTTGAAAATTTGCAATGGATTTGTTTCGAAAATCGAAGACACTTTTAGTAGTGGTTGCTTCAACCGTTTGAGAAACAAAAAAAGCTTTTTTGCTTTCAACGATGCCAAGGTACATGTTGTAGCCAGCTGGAGATTTTGTCCCAAGAACAAAGGTTTGCTTGCTTCCGTCTTTCATCTCTAAAACAATATGGTTATTGTTTTTGTCTAATTCATATTGTCCCCATTTATCTAATGATTGTGCAACCTCACCAGAGTGTTTAAGGGTGTGTAAAGAATTAAGCATCCGGTCAATAGTTTCTTTGTCGGCGGGCGTTCCGGCAAAAGGGTCAAGCATCTTCCATTCGAGGCCATTTTTTACCATTCCAACTGAAATAAACTCGCCATCTTTGGGTGTGCGTTTGTATTGAATGCTTATGACGTCTTCTTTTTTAAAGACAGAAACGAGCCCTTTCGTTTTCTTTTCGGTTTTTTCTTGAGCTGTTTTCTCATCGTCCCAATAGGCAATCCCCGCCATGGTGAACAACACCACAAGCATCACAATAAAAGTACGGTAGTTTTTCAAGACTGTTTTCTCCTCACGGCAAAAAAGATTCCAGATAGAAAAAAGATACATGGATATAAAAACGCGATAGAAGAAAGCATCCACCTAGAAGATTGTGTCGATAAATTTAAATCGCTAGATTTTTTTTCTGTTTGACGAATAGATATTAAGTCTCCTTGATCAAGCATGAAGTTGATCGTGTTCATAAACAAACTAAGGCCAAAGGTGCTTGAAAGTCTTATTTCATTATTTACAAATGAGCCCGCTCCAAAAACAGCTAGTTTAGATTTTAGCTTTGGTTTGTCTTTACCGGCATCCACATTGCCAACGGAAACCGCTGCAACAGTATAAGTCTCGTTTGATGATATGTCGTTTTTGGCGATGGCGTCTGCTAGGTCTTCACGTTTTGCAATATTGTTAAACTTGATCATGGTTTTCGAGGTTTTAGCGATAGCTTCAGCCTTAAAGTTTCCGGCAGCTTCAGCTGAAACACTTAATGATCTAGGGTTAGAAGCTAAGACAGCCACAAGATTGCCTTCAAACACTTTTGTGATGGGATGAGGCTCAAAGGAATCCACGATAGTTCTTCCTTGAAGCTGTGATCTTCTGGGGTCTTGCGGGTGCGTGATGATAAGATCGTCGTTTACGCTTATTCCATGTTTATTCGTAAATGACTTGATGTTTGGGATTTCCATGAGTGCGTTTACAGTCAGTAGTACTGATTTACCGCTTTTTAGAAAATCTTCTAAGAATTTCACTTCAGCTTCCAGAAGGTCGGACATTAAACCAGCGGCTACGATTACAGAACAACTATTAGTGACCCCGGGTTTCTCTAAAATAGAAATTTGCTCTACTTTGTATAGGTTCGAGAGCTCTTCCGTTACATAATCAAACCCAGCTTCTTGTCCGTTTCTTAGTTCTCCTTCACCATGACCTTTAGTGAAACAAATTGTGTTGTCACCAGAAACAATGATTTTTGCAAGTTCATTGGTCATGTTGTTTTCATTAAAAACCGAGAAGCGTGATTCTTTGTTGTTGTGCTTGATGATCACTTGATTGAGTTGTGTGATGTTGTAGCTTTTTGCTTTTTCGATGTCTGCTTTAGGGTTGTAGTATGTCGTATTTACATTGACGCCGGCAGTTTCATACTTTTCAAGTAAATCAGAAAATTGTCTTTTTGCATCTGCGTTGTCAAAAAAGGCAATGAGCTCAATAGGAGTTTCAGTCTTATTGGCTTTTTGTGCTACTTTTATAGACTCGTCTGATAAAGTATTTAGTTTTTGTTTTGTGAGATCAAAGCTTTTGTTAAAGCGTGCTCGGTTACTTAAAAACGCAGCACCAAGAGCAAGAACAACTCCTAAAACGACGATAGCACCAGAGCTTGCCCCATACTTTGCACCCTTACGCCCAAAAAACCCAGCAAGTTTTTGAAAATCAAGTGCAGCCCATGCGATGATGCAAACCCCCGCAAGAATCCACGCTGAGATTCCAAATGCAGGTTCAGTGGTAAAGGTTGCTTTTAAAATGGCACCCGTAAACGCCAATATAAAAGATAGAAACGGAAGAATAAGAGTAAGTGTTTTCATGTGTTACCTCCACCTTTGTGAGTCAAGTGAGACGTTTGAAAAGAACAAAAAGATAATTGTAAATAAAAGGAAATAAGTTAAGTCTTTCACTTGAATGGTGCCTTTTAGAAAAGAGTGAAGGTGATCAGTAGTAGCGATGTACTTAAGGGCTTCCTGTGCTTCGTTTGCACTGGTAAGATCTGGCACCATAAAATTTAGGACTAAAAGTAAGAACAATCCACTCATGGTAAAGATAAACGCAATCAGTTGGTTGCTCGTCATCGAAGAAACCCAAACCCCAAAAGCTAGTTGACTGGCTATCAATAAAAACAAGCCTAGAAAACCCCCAAAAATCACACCGATATCGGGGTTTCCATAATAAGCAAGAAATAGAGGATAGATAAGCGATGCGATTAGTACCATGGTCATTAAACCAAGGCATGCAAAGTACTTTCCTAAAACAACTTGTAGTGAACTAACGGGAGCACTTTTAAAAAGTCTATCGCAATGGTTTTTTTGTTCAGCGGCAAAGGTACCCATAGTGATTGCGGGAATGATAAAAAGTAAAATAAAATGAATATTTGCGTATATAGCTTGAAGAAGATCTTCAAGGGTTGCTCCACCACCGCCAGTTTGTATGGCATCTTGTTTCATAGTCATGAACTTTCCAATGAACCCATAAAAGAAAATTCCAATAAAAAGTAAAAACAAGAAAAAAACAGTTGGACCTGTTAGAGAGCGAAAGAAACTTTTAAGGTCTCTTAATGCAATCGTAGATATGGCACCCATAAAAAACCTCCTTATGATTTTGTAAGATTAAAAAACACTTGTTCTAAAGACTGTGGTTTGAATTCAAGGCCTCTTAGCCCATAACCACCATCAAGTGTGGTTTTTGCAACTTCATCTAAAATAGACTTGTTCACGTTGTTTCCTAAAACAAGGCGAATACTGGTTCCAGACATTGCGGTGGACTCACCCATGCCAGAGAACTTTTCGAGTTCATCAGCAAGTTTATGAGCATTTTCTTCAACGGTTAGTTCATAAATAGGCCCACTGTTTTTTTGTCCTACAATATCATTGTAAGTCCCTTGTGCGACGATTTTTCCACTGTTAATAATCACTAGGTTGTCACAAGTGTTTTCAACCTCTGATAATATATGGGAGCTTAGTAAAATAGTATGATCACCAGAGAGCTCTCTAATTAAAGTACGAATCTCGGCGATTTGTTTTGGGTCTAAGCCTTCAGTGGGCTCATCTAAAATAAGAACTTCAGGGTCGTGGACAAGGGCTTGTGCGAGTCCTACTCTTTGCTTAAATCCTTTTGAAAGATTTCCAATAAGTCGAGACCTAACAGAACCAAGGTCAAGCCGGTCTATGATTTTTTGAACCTGATTTTTAATTTTGCTGCTAGGAACCTGATTTAGTTTTGCGGCGTAAGTGATATAATCATCTACTTGCATCTCCAAGTGTAGTGGTGGTTCATCGGGCAGGTAGCCTAAGCGTCTTTTTGCTTCGATGGGGTTTTCAGTAATATCAAACCCTGAAATCTTAGCATCTCCTTGGTCAGCCCCTAGGCAGCCAGTGAGAATATCCATAGTGGTCGTTTTTCCGGCACCATTAGAGCCCAAAAAACCAACGATCTGTCCTTGCTCTACTTTAAAGCTGACGTTGTCTAGGGCTTTTACACTACCAAAATTTTTGCATAATCCGGTGACTTCTATCACTTTGTAACTCCTTTTTATGCTTTAGTTTCTAACATTTAGCCATTAGCTTAATAAATATTTTTTATTAGTCAAGCATAGCAGTTGATATGCTTGGTAAATAGGGATATGTTCTTTACCCTGTGGTGGCTGTGGCGAAGTGGTTAACGCACCGGATTGTGATTCCGGCATTCGAGGGTTCAATCCCCTTCAGCCACCCCATATTTCTTATATAAATAGCCTAATCTAGCTTATAAATTTCTAAGACATCTTATTATTATTGTATCCCTCAATGATGAGCTTATTTTTTGACCAAGGTTTTTTCCTGTGGCACAGGGCTTACGGCCTGTGAATGCAATTGTCGGCGGCATCAAATTTTAGTACTTTCTATAGAAGAATCAACCATCTTAAAAAGGTGTGAAATTGCAAAACTCACAACAGCTTACTCCCATGATGCGTCAGTATTACCAACTAAAAGAAAAAGCGGGTGATGCCATCATGTTTTTTCGCATGGGTGATTTTTATGAAATATTTGATAAGGACGCCGAAGAGGTAGCTCCTATTCTTGAGATTGTTTTAACATCAAGAGAAAAAGGCGATAAAACCAAAGTCCCTTTTTGTGGAATCCCTCATCATAGTTATAAAAACTATTTAAATAAATTACTAAGACGCGGCATGAAAGTAGCTATTGCTGAACAAGTTGAAGAGGCAAGTGCTGCGAAAGGTCTTGTCAAAAGAGATATCACAAGAATCTATACGCCGGGCTCTATTGAAGACATTGAATCTTTAGAGCCAGATGAATCCCATTGGATTATGTCTTTTTGTGAAGACCCAAAAACAGAAAAAATCCATGTATTCCTCATTGATGTTTCAACGGGTACCGCTCGTTATTGCCACCAAAAGACAATGGAAGATGTTTTGAAGATGGTTTCAAAGCACAGACCAAAAGAACTTGTGGTGAGAAGCTTCTTTAGTAAAAAACTGGAGAGCACACTAGAGCAGTTCTTTCCGCATCAAAAGCATACGGTGAGTGTGCTGCCAGAAAAGTATCTTCAAGACGTGCCTCTGGCAAAAAAGCTTATTGAGTCTAACGATATTTCAGTAGCAGATTCTTTTGAGGAGTATGACTATCAAGTGTTAGCAGCTTGCTTTGATTATCTTGAAACACTCGGCTTATCAAATAAAAGTATTTGTCGTGCAACGTCTCTTCACGCAAGTGATCGTATGGAGTTATCATCAAACGTCATTCGTGACCTTGAAGTTTTTGAGAGTTCACATACAAAACAAGTCAAAGGTAGTTTGTTTGACGTTGTAAAAAGAACGCTTACTCCGATGGGTGCGAGACAACTTAGAAACTCACTCTTAAAGCCTTTATTAAACAAAGATAAGATTCGCGACCGCCAAACGGCTGTTTCGTGGATGGCGGATTTAAACAGTGAGTTTACTAGTCAACTACGAACAACTCTCAAGAAAACATGTGACTTAGAAAGATACGCACACCGTGTTCGAACGAGAAGGATCAAACCTCGCGAGTTAGCTCATTTAGGCAACTCTATTCAAGATCTTCTAGAGCTTAAGAATGGCTTTCGTGAAATCATCAAAGTATCACCTCGGTATGTTTATAATAGTTTTCAGGTTCTTGATAATATCGAAGACGTAGCGATATATATTTCTAGAACATTGCTGTCGGAAGCCTCCGATTTTAATGATGGTTTTAGTGTTGTAAAAGAAGGTGTGTCTGGAAAGTTAGATCAATGCCGTGAAATGATTCTTCAAGGACAACAAAAAATTGATGACTACCTTGATGAGCTAAAAACCAAAACGGGAATACACAGCCTCAAAGTCAAAAGACACAAGACCTACGGGCTATTATTAGAAGTAACGAAGTCTAATTTAGGCAAGGTTCCAGATTACTTTATCCGCAAACAAACCATGGTAAATAACGAGCGATTTATCACGGATGAATTGATTGTATTAGATGAAGCAATCGTTGAATCTCAAGATCAAATTTCTTCTATAGAACTGGAGATTTATCACCACTTATTGGATAGGCTTGAAGAACAGTCAGATCATCTTATGGATTTTGCACATCAGGTTGCAAAGCTTGATTTTTGGAGTTCAACAGCCCAACTGATTAAAGACTCTCATTTTTGCAAGGTTGAGTTTGCCGATAAAAAACTAAAGCTAGAATCATCTCGCCACCCGGTTGTGGAATACTTTATGGGTGAACACCATTTTATTCCAAACGATATTGAGTTATCTGCTTCGCAAAATTTAATGCTTATCACTGGACCAAATATGGCGGGTAAATCAACAGTCATGAGGCAGCTTGCGGTTGCAGTTTTATTGAGCCAAAGCCTTGGTTTCGTTCCAGCCCACTCAGCTATCATGCCTTTGTTTGACAATGTTTTCACAAGAATTGGTGCTTCTGATAACATCGCGGGTGGTCAGTCTACTTTTATGGTGGAGATGTCTGAAACAGCTTATATCTTAAGAAACGCAACAGAAAACAGTTTAGTCATTTTAGATGAGGTTGGCCGAGGTACTTCAACCCAAGATGGAAGGGCGTTAGCATTTGCTATTTTAGAGTTTTTATCCAAAAACATTAAACCTTATGGTTTATTCGCGACTCATTACCATGGTTTAATTGACAAGGCTAAAGAACTTCAAGGAGTTATCTTTAGACAAACTCAAGTTGAAAAACAAGGTGACGAGGGGATACGTTTTACTCATAAGTTGGTAGAAGGTGCGACTTCATACTCATTTGGGATTGAAGTTGCAAAGTTAGCGGGGCTTCCAAAGGAATTGGTTACAAATGCAAAGAACCGTATTGATGCTTTTGATGAGGTTCACTCAGAAAGCTCCCTAAAGCAAAGCCAAGAAGAGCCGGCACTTTGGGATAATAAAATACAAGGTGCTGCATCGGCAAAGGCCAAGGAAGACTTACGAGCTGATGAAATAATAAGCAGATTGAAGATGGTGCGTATTCACCGAACAACACCACTTCAAGCACTGAACATTATTAACGATCTTAAAAGCTTGCTAGAAAGTGGTCAACAAATGGGTTTACCTCTTGATGGATTGTTTTCTAGTAACGTTACGAACAAATCAGTGTGATTTTTACGAATTTTGTTTAGAATAGTGTGTTCAGATTTTAAGTAGAGGGTTATTGCTAATGGCTAAGAAAAAGAAAAAAACCAAAAAGAGTACGGCAACGAAAAAGACTGCCAAAAAAAAGGTAACTGCTAAAAAATCTAAAACCACAAAAAAGAAAGCCACCAAAAAGGTTGCTAAAAAAGTAGTTAAGAAAAAAACGGCTAAAAAGGTCGCAAAAAAAGTAAGCAAAAAGGTCTTAAAAAAAACCTCGAAGAAAGTCACTAAGAAGACACCTTCGCTAGTTTCTAAGATTTCAAAAAAAGTTAAAGATGTTGGTAAAAAGATATCAGGAAAAGTGACTACGAAGCCCGCCAAACCTGTAAAGAAAGTAGAAAAAGTTAAAGATTCAAAACCTAAAACACCAAAGAAAAAAGTAGCAACTCTAATCATGGGCAAGCAACTCGATGATGCTGACTCGGCAGAACATGAGGTATTTAGCCCAGAAGACATGGTTTTTTTCAAAGACCTACTTCAAGCCGAAAAACAAAAAATACTCAAAAAAGCAAAAGAGATATTAAGTAGCGGTAATATGGAATTAGACCGCAATGAAATGTCTGATGAAGTAGATTTAGCTTCTGCGACGATTGAGCAAAACCTTCAGTTTAGACTGTTGGACCGAGACAGAAAGCTATTGAATTTAATCGAGCACGCGATTTCTAAAATTGAAACCGGTGATTTTGGCTACTGTGAAGGAACTGGCGAGATTATTCCAAAAAGAAGATTAGAGCTTAGCCCTTGGACAAGACATAGCGTGAAGTTTAAAGAACAGCTCGAAAAAATGAAAAAATCCGGACGCGGTGTTGCGGATGATGAATCCGAAGAACTCAGTTAATGAAGAACTTTTTTCCAAAACACACAGCGGAAGGAAAAGAGTCAGGGTTTAATATCTTGACTGCTTTAATTACCGTTAGTTTGTTTGGTATTGCTGTTGCAGTGGCGATGCGGTTGGTGACGGATCAATTTAATGGATCAAACTCTTTGTCTCAAACAAGAGGTAAAGCCCAAGTTACAAAAACAGTAGCGTTGATGGATTGTTGTGCTACTTTATCTGCGTTAGCTGCTGACCCAGCACCAGAAACTGTGTTGAGGGCTGAAACGTGTGATCAGATCAATGCCCGAGTGACGGAAACTTATGGTTATCCTCCTTCAGATGAGAGGGTCTCCATTGTTCCTCTTAATGGTGTGTCTGCAGAAATTGGTAGATCACAAACGGCTTCAGATCCCAGTAAAGCTGGCCGTGAAAACGGTCGTTATCTAGGTAAATGGAACTATTCTGTTCGATGTGAAGCTGTTGGTGATCCAGCTTTAGCTACCTCAACAAAATATTTAAAAATCCTAACTTGGCGAGATGGTCAAGACCCTCTTACCAAAGATGATGACAATAAAACTCCAACTGAGATTTTCCAAGCACGTTCGTGTGCAGGAGTACTAAACGGAACAAAGACTTGCACTTGATGAGTAAGCAAGATAATTTTTTTCAGCTTTTATTTCAAAAAAAACAAATTATTTTAGGCGAACTTATTTCAATGCCTTTTGAGCTTTGTTTTAGACTTGCTATAAAAGGGATGGGCAAAGTTTCTCCAAACCCACTAGTGGGTGCGGTGGTGTTAGACAAAGACAATGCTTTGCTTGGCTATGGATATCATGAGCAATATGGGTCTCATCATGCTGAGGTGCATGCAATCCAAATGGCAAAAACCCAAAAACCTGATCTTTCGGAATGTAAAATTTATGTCAATTTGCAACCTTGCACACACAAAGGGAAAACACCGGCGTGTGCTGAATTAATAAAAAAAGAAAAATTAAAAGAAGTTTGTTATTTGCTAGATGATCCAAATCCATTGGTTGGAGATAACGGAAGTTTTTCTAAAGCAAACAATAATGAAGAAGTAGCCCGGTATCAAGACCTCATAGCACCGTTTTTGTTTACGTGCACAAATAAAAACAGGCCATTTATCGCTGTAAAAACTGCCGTAAGTAAGGATGGTTATATTGCCGAACAAGGAGACTCTAGGCGTTGGGTCACGAATGAAGAATGTCGAAACTACGGACATTTACTTCGCCACTATTATGATGCAGTTCTTGTGGGAAGAAAGACAGTAGAGTTAGACAAACCAAATTTGCTTCCGAGATTAAATTTTATGGATGAAAAAATCCCATGGCGAATCATATTAGATAAAGACTTAAAAACCTTAGCAGATCAAAAAACTCTTTTAAAAAACATTCGAAAGAAAACTATTTTAGTACATAGCTCTCAAACCTCAGAAGATTTCGATGGTTTGACTTCAATGTATGTTGAAAGTCAAAACTATCATCTTCAATATATCCTAAAATCACTTCGTAAAGACTATTTAATTCAAAGCATACTAGTAGAGGGTGGGGCGTCAACCCACGCATCGTTTTTTGATGAGGGCGTGGTTGACCGTGTGTATAAGTTTAGCGGGGACAAAAACATGAAATCTCCATCAGCTATTGCGTGGTATCAATCTAAAAACCCATTCCAGTTTGATCTTTGTAAAGAGCTAGAGCTTTCAGGCCATAGACTACAAGAATATGTCAGACCTGATCTTTTACCCAAGATTTAAGCTCTTTTGGTAGATTCGTACAAAGTCCATCTACCCCCAGATGAAATAGTTTGCCCCATAAAACTTCTGGTTGTTGTTCTCCAGCCATTGGAACCCAAGGATAAACTAACCAGTTGTGTTGCTTTGCAAGTGTGATCATTGCTTCATCTACCATATCGCAATGAGGGTGAAAGATATTGCACCCGAGGTCTTGCATGATTTGAATAAAACCGTTCTTATCGAATCGGTCAGCACTTTCGTCTTCCCAAAGAAAAGCGGTTTTTGCCGCAACCCCTAACTCAGAGCATTCTTTTAGGGGTTGTGGATAAAAACTAGAGATAATGACGGGTTTATTATTTTTATTTTGAAGCTTGTTTAGAAGAATGTTCGGTATTTTTGAGTGTTCAGGTTTGATTTCAAGGTTGAGTTCGATTCGACTTGCAAACTCTCCAAGAACTTCATCTAGAGTTAGAAGTTCAGTGTTGTTTGTCTTAAATATTTCTAGAACCTCATTTAGTTTTAACGAGTTGATGCGTTGGTGTTCAATTTCTGCATCATGAAAAATTATAACTTTATGATCTTTTGTGATTTGAAGATCTAGTTCAATTCTGTCACTGCCGTCTAAAACAGCTTTTTCAAAGGCAGCCCTTGTGTTTTCAGTGGCTTCACGATTCGAGCCGCGGTGAGCAATAACCTGCATAGATAAACCCCTTGTCAGTAAACACTTGGAAGAATATCATCATGGTCATGAAGACTCCATTGTTTTTAAACGATGGTTTAGGCTACATGAGCCTAAGCACTAAACATAACGAAGAGGTTAAATTTGCAAGCAACTTTGATAAAAGAAATTTTAACAACAAACTGTTCAGATCAAACAAAAACCGTCATGGGTTGGGTGAGAAGCAAGCGTGAATCCAAGAAGTTTGCTTTTTTGGTGATTAATGATGGAAGTTGCCAAGCGAATCTTCAGTGCATTATAGATGGAGATAACGAATCTTTTTCAAAGCTCGGAGGAATTCTAACCGGTGCAAGTGTCAAACTAACCGGTAAGATTGTAGACTCTCCAGCAAAAGGTCAAGCATATGAAATGCAAGTTCAAGAGCTAGAGGTTTTTGGGCTAAGTGCGGCGGATTATCCTCTCCAAAAAAAGGGACATACATTAGAGTTCTTAAGAGATATCAGTCAGTTTCGAAGTAGAACAAATACTTTCGGTGCGGTGTTTCGTGTTCGTAATGCTGCAGCAATGGGTGTGCATGAATTCTTTCAAAAAAAACACTTTAACTGGGTACATACTCCTATTATTACAGGCAGTGACTGTGAAGGTGCGGGAGAATTATTTCAAGTCACCACGCTTAATCTAAAAGATGACCACTCAAAAGGTCCAGACTACAGCAAAGATTTTTTTGGCAAACCTTGTTACCTAACCGTGAGTGGCCAGTTACAAGCAGAAGCTTTGGCGTTATCTCATAACCGTGTTTATACTTTTGGCCCAACTTTTAGGGCAGAGAATTCGAACACTTCAAGACACCTTGCAGAGTTTTGGATGGTAGAACCAGAAGTTGCGTTTGCAGATATTCATGATGATATGCAGCTTGCAGAAGAGTTCTTAAAATATGTGATTGGATATGTTGTAGATCGTCATCCAGATGAGCTTGCGTTTTTTGAAAAACATTATAAAGAGATGTCGGTTGAGTTGCTTCAGTCAATCGTGAAGTCTGACTTTACAAGAATTACATACACTGATGCCGTTGATACTCTTATAAAGAGTGGGCACAAGTTTGAGTTTCCAGTGGAGTGGGGTGCTGATCTTCAAAGTGAACATGAAAAGTATTTAACGGATGTTGTGTTTAAGGGGCCAGTGATTGTCTACAACTACCCAAAAACCATTAAGCCGTTTTATATGAGGGTGAATGATGACGGCAAAACCGTTGCAGCAATGGATGTGTTAGTACCACGCATTGGTGAAATAATAGGCGGCTCTCAAAGAGAGGAACGTCTCGATATCCTAGAGGCTCGCATGACTGAAGGGGGCTTAGATGGCCATGACCTTGAATGGTATAAAGACCTAAGAAGGTACGGAAGTGTGCCTCATGCAGGATTTGGCTTGGGATTTGAACGACTTGTTCAATATATCACTGGGATGGGGAATATCAGAGATGTGATTGCCTTTCCTAGAACACCGGGAAAGATACAGTTTTAAGCAGTTGAAATCAGGCTATTTTTTAGGCAGAATCTTTGGAATGATTGGTGGTTGACCTTTTAGTAGGCTGGAGTTATTGTCTGCAATCAAGTGTATTTTTAGGGTCATGAACATGAAAACTTCTACAATTAAAAACGGCGAACATAACAAAAAATGGGTCATCATTGACGCAAAAGACCAACTAGTCGGTCGTCTCGCTTCAGACATTTCTCGCGTACTTCGCGGAAAGCACAAACCAACGTTTACTCCACATTTAGATTGTGGTGACAATGTTGTTGTGATCAACGCAGGGAAGGTTCGTTTCTCCGGAAACAAAATAGACCAAAAAGTTTATTACCATCACACCGGTTACATCGGTGGGATCAAAGCTACCTCAGCAAGAAACATGTTGGACAAACACCCTGAAAGAGTCATCTTCAAGGCTGTCAAAGGTATGCTCCCAAAAAACAAACTAAGTAACAAGATTCTTAAAAATCTAAGAGTGTTTGCTGGCGAAGAGCACACACAAAAAGCACAAGCACCCGCAGAGTTCCCACAGCGAATCGTAGGAGAAAGTAAGTAATGTCAAAAAAAGCACAACATATGGTCGGCAAACGTAAAACATCTATTGCACGTTTATACGCAACACCGGGCAAAGGTAAGATTACTATCAACAAAAGACCAATTGACGAGTACTACCTTAGAGAAACCTCTAAGATGATCGTTCGTCAACCTTTAGAACTTACAGAAACTACTGACAAATATGATTTTAATATCAACGTTTGTGGTGGAGGCTTAAACGGCCAAGCTGGTGCAATTCGCCACGCAATCTCTAAGTTGCTAGCAGAAGAAAGTCCTGAGTTCAGAAAGACATTAAAAGCAAAAGGTCTTATTACTCGTGATGCTCGTAAAAAAGAGAGAAAGCTATACGGACAAAAAGGTGCACGTGCACGCTTCCAGTTCTCAAAGCGTTAATCTTTGTTTTATTTCAAAATCAAAAAGAGCCTTCATACTGGAGGCTCTTTTTTTATAAGCAACAAGCTTATAAGGCAGTACGTTCAACAATCAAAATCAATTATTACTGCACTTCTTACTTCAGGACTAATTTAAACAAATCACTAAGGGGGAAATCGGTTTTTTGTTTAGTGCCACTTACAGGCTTTAAAAACGAATCTGATTTGATTTATAGTAATTTTCATAAGGTCGAAAGCAGTGGGCATAGCTAGTAAGAGCAGACGTTATCATTATATGTTAAAATTATTTATATTACTTTGATGATGAAAAAGGGGGGGGTATTAGGCTTTTTATTACTTTAATATTTGTTTTTATGATTAGTACTTTATCGCTAGCCTTTAATTGCAATTTTTTTGATGAATGGCTTGATATCAAAGAGTTAGAAGACGGAAAAAAACTTACAAGAGAAGAGTCAGAGAGGCTTTTTAACAATCTAAATCAATATGATTCACTCTTGCACTACTTAGATAAACCAAAAAAAATGACTTTAGAACTTAAAAAGTCTGGTTGCATAGGGCCTCGAGAGTGTCATGCAGGTTTTGGGTTTGTGCGAAGTATCTTTAGTGTCGAAGGAGCTCCTGAAAACATGAGGGCTTTATCTGAAAAGTATGCAGCAGCAGTCACGTTTCATGAAATCTCTCATGTTGTTCTTAACTTTAATCTTTCAAATGCATCACCCAAATTGAAGAAATACTTTGATGCTTTAGGAAAAGCTCAGAGCTTGAATGAAGAAGCAGGTGTAGTAAGCCAACTGTTTGAGCTTTTAAAGTTTGAAGAAGCAATGGATAAGAAAATCACAAATGTTCAAGAGCGTCTTGAGCAGCAGGGTTTTAATCAAAACCAAATAGAACAAGACGACTCAATAAGGTTACTTAAGGTTGAAAAAGATAAAGAGTCTTCTCGTCAAATTGCTGTCATTGAGGAGTTAGAAAATTTTCCGGGATTAAAAGAATCAGAGAAAGAAGTCAAAAAAATATCAGAAGAAATTTTTGGACCTCATAACTTTGCTCCTTATGCAGAATTTTTTTGTGATTTATCATCAGTACTGAAATTTGAAGACCTGAGGATTTTTGAGCAAATATCCCAATCAAAAGGTCGTTCTTTTGGCGAGGGGTCATTACTACCGACAGACATTAGCAGGATGAAAGATGTGTATCAATTCTACTACCCAGCTAGGCTTGCCCTGGGCAAGTACCTTAGAAAGAATTTTTCTCTTGATCAAAAAGCAAAGTTTTTTAAAGCTGTATTTGAAGCGATTAAAATCGATATTCTTTCTATATCAGAAAATAAATCTAATCATGACCCGACCTTTGAGAGTTCAAATGCAGCTCTCATTAAACTATTAAAACAAGAGTTAGAAAAATCAGGCTTCTCAGAGATTTAAAGAATGACCTTAAAAATCTATGATTGTTTTATCTATTCAGCTTCATAATAACATTTGTGGTGACCGTTTAAACTCACAAGATGGTTCAATCCACCAAGGGATCTCTAAGGTTTCTTAAAGATAATCTTAAATTTATACATACTATTTTGGGAACGTTTTACTGATCAAATGTATGAAATTAAGATGTATTTAAGCTTCGTGCCTTATAAAAAGAACGCTTAAGAGAGCTATCAAAGCCGGAAGAGCCTGAACATATAATATGGTTTGGCTGACACTATAGCATCCATACAAACCCGCAATGAATATGCAGCTTAAAAAGAAAATTTTTAGTTGGAAAGCAAATTTTGCATTAGAAGCCAATAAAGCCCAGACTAAACCAGCGGCTAAAAAACCATTATAGAGCCCTTGGTTAGAAGCAATGGCAGCTGACTTTGCTGCAAATACAGGTTCTAGTTTAAAGACCTTCATGCCAATTGGAGATTGCCATAAGAACATCTCTAGGTATAAAAAACAAAAATGTTGCAAAGCTACAAATGCAACGAGAATTTTGGTGAGTATTTTCATGTATTGAGTGTATCATGTTAGCGATCTTAAAAGGATCAGTTATATGAATGCAGATCTAAGTGTGTTCCAATAAAACAGAAAGCAGAGACGATCAAGGTTCCGCCGGCCTCCCTAAAAATTTCGTCTGTTAAGCCCCACACATTAATATTTGAGCAAATTCATAATTAACGACTTAGGCATTAATTTATATAAATTTGTTCCACTCCAGCCTTTCTTAAAAGTAGTAAATATACGTTGTCACTCAAATTCAGTCGATTGATTATACTTCACCCAAAGAATACTAATTTAATAATTCACTGACAAACTACAATTTGCAAGTTGTGGCTCAATGTTTGTTTTGTCCTGAAATTTCCTTCTTGAGTAGGTCGTTCTGGTTTATTTGATGTTTCTATATTTTAGCACAAAGAAGATTTCTGCTTAAAATGAGCTTGTTTAAGCAATCCAAATAAACCATAAAACCCCGAGTATTTTCATACTCATAGAGAACCATAGAAAAAAAACCAAAAATCCCTTAAAATAGAGATAACTATCCAACGAACCCAAGTAAATATTTTATATATGAAGAAGGAGTACACCCGATGTTTGGTATTACAACGGACAAAGAAAGTTCAAAAAATTTCGGCATCACTGTTTTAACAGAAGGGTGTCACTTTGCAGGAAAACTATTTTGCAGAGGCCCAAGTCGAATATCCGGGAAAGTAGATGGAGAGATCATTGCTGAAGGACTCGTGATTATCGAGAAAATGGCGATATTGAATACTCAGATTACTGGCAAAAAAATCATCATTCATGGCAGCGTTCACGGTGATATCATTGAGGCAGATGAAGTGGAGCTTACAAAAACAGCATCTTTTCATGGAAACATTAAGTGTAACTCCTTATCTATCGAGGCAGGAGCTAATTTTTGTGGCACAACTCAGATGCATCCACCCAAAATAGACGAACTTGAGACCTCTGAAATAGAGCCAACATTAGGTGAAAAAACCTCGACACTGCAGGACAACTATGCGATTCAAAGACATGAGAATCACGGTGTAAGACCTAGCATGTTAGGAGAAGAGGTTGATCAAAATCACACGCAAGATAGTTTTATGGCGTCCTAGCCTAGCCGTTTTAGGCTTATTGTTAGCCTTCGGTATTTCTTCTTGTACTCAAGAAACTCAAAATAGAATATCCCGCGGAATCCAAAACTGGACAGGTACAAATGGTGTGCTAGATGTCGTCAACGGCGGTAAAGTAATGTACCGATTTATCCAAATTGATAAGCTATCGACTGCTATCGAGACTGGCGGCAAGCACGCAAGGCCATATCGATACGGTTATGGCATCATGGACCTAAACTTTAATTACAAGAAAGACCGCGGTGAGAAGTCTCTGTATTTTGAAATCAGTGACTATAGTACTCAATATGTTTTTTATGATAACCCAAACCCTTAGCGTAGCAACGGTGTTGTAAGAGTGAGCATTTTTTGCCCCATAAAAAATTCCTGTCTTCATGTTTTTTTATTTTCTAAACCGATATATAAGTAGAGAAATCTCCAAGTGGTGATTTTTTTGATGATGTATGGTGTTAAACGAAGGAGAAATCCAAATGGGTTTTGATGTAAAAGTTCCAGATGTTGGTGAGTCAGTTCAAGAAGCCATGATACATGAGTGGCATGTAAAAAATGGTGATTATGTTGAACTAGATGATGTTCTTCTTGAACTTGAAACCGATAAAGCAACCATGGAAATTGTGGCAGAAGCTGCGGGAGTCGTGAGTACCTTGAAAGCTCAAGGCGACACGGTTGGTATTGGAGATGTTTTAGCATCCATTGATACTGACGCCAAAGGGGCACCCAAAAAAGCAGAAGAACCAAAAGCTGCTACCCCAGAAAAAACTCAACCGGCTGCACCAGTTGCAAACGGCAACGCTAACGGATCTGGTAGTTACGATCATTTTTCACCAGCTGCAAAGAAAATGGCAGTAGAACAAAACATTGATGCTGCAACAGTGGTTGGTACTGGTAAAGGTGGCCGAGTAACAAAACAAGATTTGATCACAGGCTCCCAAAAACCAGCTGCACCGGCTGCACCAACAAAGCAAGCACCTGCTAAAAAAGCAGTGGTCATTAGTGGATCAAGAGAAACACGCCGCGAAAAAATGAGTATGATTAGGCGTTCGATTGCACGTCACCTCGTTAAATCACAACAAACAGCTGCAATGCTAACAACTTTTAACGAAGTGAACATGCAAGCAGTGATGGATCTAAGAAAAAAATACAAAGAAAGCTTCAAAGAAAAGCACGGTGTTGGACTTGGTTTTATGGGCTTTTTCTTAAAAGCATCGTCTGAAGCACTAAAAGAGTTTCCTGCAGTGAATGCATATGTCGATGGTGAAGAAATCATTCATCATGATTATATTGATGTGGGGGTTGCCGTTTCTACAGCTCGTGGACTTATGGTTCCAGTCGTAAGAAATGTCGAGTCTATGCAGATTCAAGATGTTGAACATGCCATTAGTAGTCTTGCCGTTAAAGGCCGTGAAGGCAAAATCTCTCTGAGCGATTTAGAGGGTGGAACTTTTACAGTTTCAAACGGTGGAGTGTTTGGGTCGTTAATGTCGACTCCTATTTTAAACTCTCCGCAGTCTGCTATTTTAGGTATGCACAAAATAGAAAAACGACCTATCGTCAACGACAAAGGCGAAATCGTCGCTGCTCCAATGATGTATTTAGCGTTATCGTATGACCATAGAATTGTAGACGGCAAAGAAGCCGTACAGTTTCTTGTGAGAATTAAAGAGTGTATCGAAGATCCACATAGACTTTTATTAGGGGTTTAATGCCATGAGTGAATTTGACGTAATAGTAATTGGTGGTGGTCCCGGCGGTTACGTAGCTGCAATTAGAGCTTCTCAACTGGGTCTAAAAACAGCTTGTATCGAATCAAGAGGGGCGTTGGGCGGCACTTGCTTAAATGTTGGGTGTATCCCATCCAAAGCCTTACTACAATCGTCTGAGGTTTATTCAAACATAAAAAACCACGGCGAAGAACACGGTATTAAAACCACTGGTTTAAGTATGGACTTAAAGCAGATGATGACCAGAAAAACTGGTATCGTTTCCCAACTCACACAAGGTATCGTCGGACTTTTCAAGAAGAACAAGGTTACTTACTTGCAGGGCCACGGAAGTTTTGTAGACCAAAACACCGTAAAAGTGGAAGGCAAAGACGCCGGAAACTACAAAGCAAAAAATATTATTATTGCAACAGGTTCGGTTCCTATTGAACTGTCAAAGATTGCAAAATTCGACGGAAAAACAGTCGTAAATTCTACAGACGCATTGTCGTTTGATAAGGTTCCAAAAACTCTCGCCGTGATCGGTGGCGGAGTGATTGGTTTAGAAATGGGGTCTGTTTGGGCTCGCCTCGGCACAAAGGTTACGATTGTTGAAGCTGCAGATACGATCTTATCGACAATGGATCAAGACATCTCTAGAGAGATGACAAAGGTCATGAAAAAACAAGGCCTAGAGATTCAATCTTCAACCATGTTGCAAGATATTAAAGTCTTAAAATCAAAAGCAAAACTAACCTGTAAAAAAGGCGATGAAACCGTAGAGCTCGAAGCAGAAAAAGTTTTAATTTGTGTGGGAAGACGTGCAAATACACATAAACTGGGTCTAGATGTTGTAGGAATTCCTACGGATGACCGCGGTAGAGTGGTTGTGGATGATCACATGAGAACAAGTCATGCAAATATTTATGCGATTGGTGATGTAATTCGTGGACCGATGTTAGCTCATAAAGCAGAAGACGAGGGTGTTGCTTGTGCGGAGATTATCGCAGGCCAAGCAGGCCATGTGAACTAC
Organism: Oligoflexales bacterium; assembly: GCA_023301465.1. Lineage (GTDB taxonomy): Bacteria > Bdellovibrionota_B > Oligoflexia > Oligoflexales > JALZUQ01 > JALZUQ01. Next base: position 9,321 of record JALZUQ010000001.1, on the reverse strand, counting down.
GCCGTTATTCCCGGAGTTGTTTATACGTGGCCAGAAATTGCTTCTGTCGGTAAAACCCAAAAAGAATGTAAAGAAGCAGGGATCGAAATTAAAATCGGTAAATTCCCTTTTGTTGCGAATGGTCGAGCAAAGTGTGCTGGTGAAACGGCTGGGTTTGTGAAAATTATCGCAGACGCGAAAACAGACGAAATGCTTGGTGTCCATATGCTTGGAGCAAATGCATCGGAGCTTATCGGTGAAGCAGTGGTGGCGATGGAGTTTAAGTCTTCTGCAGAAGATCTTGCAAGATCTGTCCATGCTCATCCAACTTTATCGGAAGCAATTAAAGAGGCTGCAATGGCAGTCGAAAAACGTCAGATTCATATGTGAAAGGTGTGATCCGTGGCTGAACAAAATCAATTTAGTTTTCTGCAAGGTGAGAACGCGTCTTATATCGACGAGTTGTATCAACAGTACAAACAAGATCCAAACCAACTAGACCCTGAGTGGCAAAACTTCTTTAAGGGTTATGAACTTGGGCAAGGAAACTTAGTGGTGTCTTCGGGCTCTGCGGGTTCTGGCTCAGCTCATGTCGAAGCTTATATTAATGCTTACAGACGACTTGGTCATATGAACGCTTGGTTAAGCCCTCTTTCTTCAAAAGAGTCTCAGCAGAACACAAACTTAAATCCAGAAGCACATGGTTTAATAAACGTAGATAAAAACGAAAAGTTTTCACCCTCTAATTTAGCGGGAGTTGACTCAGCGAGCTTTGCAGAAATCGACCGCTTATTAAAAGAAACTTACTGCGAACACATTGGTGCAGACTTTAGAGAAATCAACGATATAGAAATCGTTGAGTGGCTTCAAAACAAGATGGAATCTTGCAAAAACAAACCGACGCTTTCAGCCGAAACGAAAAAAAGAATTTCTTATAAACTTGCACAGTCAGAGGGTTTAGAGAAGTTTTTACAAGCGAGGTTTTTGGGCCAAAAAAGATTTTCTCTAGAAGGCCTAGAGGCATTGATCCCTTTATTAGATACAGTTATTCATCAAGGTAGTACTTTAGGTCTTGAGGAACTTTGCGTTGGAATGGCTCATAGGGGCCGCTTAAATGTTCTTGCAAATGTATTCGAAAAATCAAGAGAAAAAATGCTTCAAGAATTTGAAGACAGTGAATTTAATCCTCATGATATAGACGGTGATGTAAAGTATCACCTTGGGTTTACTAATGTAGCAGAGACTAGCGGTGGAAAAGTTTATATGTCATTGCTTCCAAACCCTTCTCACTTAGAAGCAGTGAATCCTGTTGTAGAAGGTTTTGTAAGAGCAAGGCAAGCGATGGTGGGCGATCATCACCGCAAAAAAGTTTTACCAATTCTCGTTCACGGCGATTCGGCAGTGATCGGTCAAGGTGTCGTCGCGGAAACTTTTAACTTAGCCGGTTTAGAGTCATTCACGACCGGTGGAACTATTCATATTATTACCAACAATCAAATTGGATTTACCACAGAGCCAACGGATTACCGTTCCTCTCACTATTCATCTAGCGTTGCTAAAATCGTGAGAGCACCAGTTTTGCATGTAAATGCTGATGACCCAGAAGCAGTGGTTTGGGCTGCAACTCTTGCCACAGAGTACAGACAGACTTTTGCTAAAGATGTGGTGATTGACTTAATCGGTTATAGGCGTCACGGTCACAATGAAACCGATGAGCCGGGTTTTACTCAGCCGTCGATGTACCAAAAGATCTCAAAGCATCCGACAGTCCACACATCTTATAAAGCTAAGCTAAACGCAGATGGTGTTTTAACACCAGAAGAAACAAAAAAAATAGATAAAGAAATTCGTGCCGCGTGGCAAGCAGCTCTTGATTCCATTCGAGACCCTAAATTTAAAATGCCAATTTTCAAAGTAGACGCTAGATTCAAAGAAACACTAGAATATACTCGCGTCGAAAAGCCTGAGATGTTCAAGTCTCAAAAAACATCGGTTACTAAAAAAGCGTTAGAAGAAGTTGCGAAAGCAATCACAACCGTCCCTGATACTTTTAATGCTAATAAAAAACTTCTTAGGTTAATTAACCAAAGACGAGAAATGGTTTTTGAAAACGGCAAGATTGATTGGCCACTAGCAGAACTACTGGCTTTTGGATCACTCGCAAACCAAGGACATCATGTGCGTTTGTCTGGTCAAGACTGCCGTAGAGGAACATTTAGTTCTAGGCATGCAGTTTGGAGAGATACGACGAACGACAAGCGATATGAGCCATTAAATCAGATTTCTTCTAAACAATCAGAAGTAAAAATTATTGATTCACCTCTTTCCGAGGCGTCTGTTGTGGGCTTTGAGTTTGGTTATTCCGTCGCTCACCGCAATGCTCTTGTGGTGTGGGAAGCTCAGTTTGGTGATTTTGTAAATGGTGCTCAGATCATCATTGACCAGTTTTTATCTGCTTCAGAAGCTAAGTGGAAGCAGACTTCGAGTCTTGTTTTTTTACTACCTCACGGTCATGAAGGCATGGGCCCAGAGCATTCTTCTGCAAGACCAGAAAGATTTTTGCAGCTATGCGGAAACCTAAACATGCAAGTTGCTATACCTACTACGGCAGCACAATACTTTCATATTCTAAGAAGGCAGATGGTAAGAAAAAATGTCTCTAAACCACTGATTCTCATGTCTCCAAAAAGTCTATTAAGAGATGCACGAGTTGCCTCTGACGTAAAAGAATTTATATCGGGTGAGTTTTCTGAGCTTCTGACAGAAACAAAAACCGACGCTAAAAAATGTAAAAGAATCATCTTGTGTTCGGGTAAAACTTACTATGATCTTTATAAGTTAAGAGAAGAAAAAGGCTTAGAAGATGAGATAGCATTAACCAGAATAGAACAGCTTTATCCTTTCCCAGCAGATCAAGTACGAGACCATGTTGCTCAATACAAAAAAACAGCCGATGTGATTTGGTGTCAAGAAGAACCAAGAAACATGGGGGCTTGGAGTTTTGTTTTTGAAAGACTAACAAAAGCTCTTAAAGGAAAAGAAATCACTTATTGCGGTAGAAAATCCTCTGGAACAACAGCAGAGGGATCGAAGAAAAGCCACGTGCTCGAACAACAACGCATTATCCATGAGGCACTAGGGTTAAAGTTTAAAAAGGCTTAGCCTCTAAATAAAATGTTGTATTCTTACACACCTGCCACTAAAGCTATAAAGTTTAGTAGCAGGTGTTTTTGTTTACGTGGAGTCCTTGTAGCTCAGGAATAAAAGAATAATTGATTAAAATTAAATCAATTATACGTTGATGTATATAGGGATTCTTTGAGGTTCAACTCGAATCATGAAATAATTAGTTTCACTTATCTGCCAAACTTTAAAGAGGTGTTTATATGGGACCGCAAATATTAGCCATCTTAGCTTCCATTACGATCATGGTGGCATGTGTCACAGTACCCGGTTCGAATAGACGGGCTATTAATTTTATGCCCGATGGTCAAATGAATAGTTTGGGTTTGCAAGCGTATCAAGATGTTTTAAAAACCGAAAAAAAATCTAAAAACTTTCGCATGACTGCAGTCGTAAGAGAAATTGGAAATAAAATTGCTAGAGCCAGCGGTGAAAAATTTAAATGGGAGTTTAACCTCATTGATTCTAATAAAATTAATGCGTTTTGTTTACCCGGTGGGAAGGTAGCAGTTTATACTGGTATTTTAAAAGTTGCTCAAAACACAGCTGGTTTAGCTGCAATCATGGGTCACGAGGTTGCTCACGCGGTTGCGAGACACGGTGGAGAAAGAATGAGCCATGGTGTTTTAGCACAAGCGGGTCTTGCCGGTGCTTCTCTTAGTTTAAGTAATAATAAATACCGGGGTGCAATTTTAGGTGCTCTTGGTGTGGGGGCTCAGGTAGGGGTGATGTTACCGTTTTCAAGAAGTCACGAGACCGAGGCTGATGTCTTAGGGATGCAGTACATGGCAAAAGCTGGCTATAACCCTATAGAAGCCTCACATTTTTGGACGCGAATGAATAAAGGTGGTTCTGCAGGTCCAGAGTTTATGTCGACTCACCCAAATCCAGTCAATCGTGCAAACGCACTACGTAAAATGGCAAGTTCATCCAAGATCAGAAATTTATATGCTCGAAGTAGAAAACAAATAACAAAAAGATTGTGAACCTTGAATGGCAATATTTAGTGATATTCATAGTGTCTGCAAGCAGCTTTATTCACAAGGTTGGCTTGCAAACTGTGATGGAAATGTTTCAGCTCGCACCACTCCAAATCAGATCAATATAACCCCAAAAGGCAAGCCAAAAGCATACCTTTTAGAGAAAGACATGGTTTCAATAAACATTGATCCATGGGACGTCGTCCATAAGAATGCAAGCAGTGAGCAAGCAATGCATAAGTTTATTTATGCAAAAGTAGACACCGCAGCTGCAGTGGTTCATGCACATCCTCCCTATGCTACTGCATGGGGACTTCAAAGAGACCTAAAGTACTTACCTTCAAACATGCTTTCAGAGGGGATACTTGCTTGTGGAGATATCCCAATTTCTTCTTACTGTGTTCCCGGTACTGCAAGTATGGGAAGCTCTTTAGAAGAACATCTTCCAGAGCATAAAGTAATCATTCTCGCTCATCACGGAGCCATTACTTGGGGCACCAGTTTAGATGAAGCTTATTTTGGTATGGAGAGATTAGAACATATTGCAAAAACTCTTTATTTGGCTAAGACTCTCGGTGACCCCGTGTCATTAAAACAAGAACAAGTTGATCATCTTTATCAACTTAGAAAACAAATAGGTGACGTGATTCTATGAACATTTCTTTTATGGCTATTCGTACTGAAAACGGCCTTGAGCTTCTAGACCAAACAAAACTCCCAAATCAAACTGAGTGGATCAAAATAGAAAGCATTGATGAAATATGCGAAGCAATTGTTATGTTGCGAGTTCGTGGGGCACCACTCATTGCTGTTGCGGCAACCGCGTTTATGATTCAGTCTTTTGAGCGTGATATCAATGTAGATACTGCGTTAGAATATGTTGAACGATTATCAAAGACTAGGCCAACGGCCGTCAATTTATTTCATTGCTTAAAAATCATAGAAACTACATTGAAAACGGGTGGAATAAACTCTGCAAAAATTGCAGCAACAGCTTATCTTCAAAAAGAAATAGACATTCATCAAAAGCTTACAAAAATCGGAGCACATCAACTTCAAAACGGTAGTAGGGTATTGACCCACTGTAATACCGGATCACTCGCAACGGTATGTGATGGAACGGCATTGGGTGTCATCAAAGTAGCACACCAACAAGGCAAAAAATTAAAAGTCTACGTTGATGAAACAAGACCGTTGCTGCAAGGGGCAAGACTCACCTGTTACGAGTTAGAGAAGGCAGGGATCGAGTATGAACTTATTTGTGACAGCATGGCAGCTTGGCTCATGAAACAAAAAAAGGTGGATAGTGTCTGGGTTGGTGCAGATCGTATTGCAAATAATGGAGATGCTGCAAACAAAATTGGAAGTTATGGTTTGGCTGTTCAAGCAAAACACCACGGTGTCCCGTATTATGTGGTGGCTCCTTCAACAACATTTGATCTTGAATGTGAAAGTGGTGTGAATATAGAGATAGAACAACGAGACTCTAATGAGGTGCGAGGCTACGTGGGAGCTTCATTGGTTTGGGCTCCAAAAGAAGCTGGAGTCTATAACCCTGCTTTTGATGTGATCGACGCAAACCTCTATACAGCAATCGTTTGTGAGCAAGGGTTGGTTGAAACCAACAAGCTAACTTCATTAGGTTTAAAGGCTTTAAATATTTAATTCACCATAGTTCCAGGTGTCACCCAAAGGATACTTGTGAAACCGATATAATAAACTTAAGCTATGCATATTAGGTACTTACTGCCTTTAAAACGCTGTTTTACTTTGGCACAGACGTTGCTTCTTGGTAAAGATCAAATTTAATGGAGTTCTCATGAAAGCGTGTATTGGAAGATTAGTTATTTGTTCTTTAAGTTTTGTGTACATGTCTGGTTGTACAACCATGCAACGATGGGCTTATTGCGATAGTGATTCAGCATACAAACTTGGTTATCAAGATATTCAAGACGGAAAAGCTAGTATGCCTCATATGCAAAAGGGTGATGTTTGTGAAGGGGAGTACACTCGAACAGATTTTAGAACCGACTTTAGAAGAGGGGCTGCAACGAGCTTTAATGAAACTTGCTCGGAAGGTGCGGTTTCCACTCGTGCAAGAACCGATGCAAAAAATGGTTACGTCAGCCGTCCTGGAATGAATCGCCTCGCAGTGTGTCAGTCACACCCTAAGTATAAATCTATTTCAGTGAATGTATATAAGTCGGCTTTTGCGAGTGAAATATGTAACATTTCAAACCTAAGAAGATTTGCAATGGAACAAGGAAGCGAAATGTCAAAGATGGACGCCAATGTTTATTTGCAGTATTGCTCTACAAATAACAACTTTCTTTATAATGAATTTGCTGATGCGTACCGTTCTGCTATTTCAAACCAATGTTCTTTAACGTCAATGTCTCGTAGAGGAATTGAGGTAGCTAATAACGGCGGTGACTTAACTTCTGGACTATCTTTAGTATCTGTTTGCCCGATCAGTATGCAAGCACCCGCCATTCAAGCGTTTCGTTCTTCCTACTTAGATCAAAGACATTTAATTCAAGAGCGTAAGCGTGTTGAAATTGCAAAACAACGTATAGAAAACGAAAGACTAAGACTAAAAGCGGAGCGTGAACGCCTTAGAATTTTTAAGGCAAGAGAATATTCTAGACGTCAAAGCATCGCAAGACAAAGGGCACGAAGTAGCACATTAGCTGCATCCCCAAGGTCTTTTTATAATAAAACTAGGTATTTTAAGTCTGAAGTAAGAACAAGTTGTAAAGTAAAAAATGGGATTGGTGTTGTTAAGTTTAAAAACAAGTCTAACACAAAATTTAACTTGAGAATGCATTGGGCAATTAAGTACCTAGATAAAAGAGGACGTACATTAACAAGTAATCGTAAACACCGAACCTTAGAAATAGGCTCATATGAAAAACTTTACAAAAAAGATTACTCAGCTCCTAGTCGTGCAAGAAGGTGTAAAGTTAAGCTTTATTAAGCCCGTTTTAGTGGAGATTGTTTTGTAGAAAGAGGCCAGTTAGAGGCCTCTTTTTTTGATATTTAATGTGCTGAAGTGGGCGTGAAAGCCATGTAAAAGAGACCTGATAAATATGCGAACAAGTATAACTTACTAATAATATTGTTAATATGAAGGCTTGCCTATTTGGTGTGCATGCACTAGTGTGTAGCATCCTCAGGGGGCAACCTTTTTTATATCAGGAATTAAAATGACATTACAAGAAGACAGTGTAGAAGTGAGCGATCAAAGCGAATCAAGTTTAGTGGTTATCGACGAAGTGGACTTTAGTTCATTTGGTTTAGATAAAAGCATTTTAGAACAAATTGAGAGCCAAGGTTTTAAAACACCGACTGAAGTACAAAAACTTTCAATTCCTGAAGTTTTAAAAGACCGTGATTTAATTTCACAAGCCCAAACCGGGAGTGGAAAAACAGCTGCATTTGCTTTGCCAATTATTCAGAAATGTATTTGGAACAAAAGCTATCAGGCACTTGTTTTAGTTCCTACTCGCGAACTTGCAAAACAAGCTAAAGACGCTTTTAAGTCTATGGGACCACGTACGATTAGCGTTGTCTCGATTGTTGGTGGAGAGCCATATCCAAGACAAATTGAAAATGTAAACCGTGGAGCAAAAGTAATTGTTGCTACTCCGGGTAGATTAATTGATCACTTAAAAAGTGGAAACTTCAAACGCTATAAACCTGAGACGATTGTTTTGGATGAAGCAGATGAAATGATGGACATGGGTTTTCTAGAAGACATCAAAGAAATTTTTGAAATGACAGCTTCTAGAAAACAAACGTTGTTATTTTCTGCAACAATGCCAAGGCAGATTGTGAAGTTAAGTCGTGATTATCTTAAAGACCCACTAGAAATCAAGTGTGCTGATTTTGGCAAACAGCACAAAGATATTGAGCAGATTCTTTATTTGATAAGACACCGTGAAAAGCCAACAGCACTTTTAAGGTCAATCGACATGGAATGCCCGGATAGTGCCATTGTATTCTGCAGAACAAAAAGAGACACCTCTGAATTAACAGACTACTTGACTCGCAAGGGTTTAGACGTTGTATGTTTACATGGAGATTTAACCCAAAGAGAGCGTACTCGCTCAATTGGTCAACTGAAAGACGGCGTTGCTTCAATTATGATTGCGACAGACGTTGCTTCTCGCGGAATTGATATCTCTGATTTATCTCATGTCTATAACTTTGACGTTGCTGAAAACGGCGATCGTTATACCCATAGAATTGGCCGTACAGGTCGTGCAGGCAAAAAAGGTAAAGCGATTTCATTTGCAACTTTAGCAGAGTATCGCTCAACGCCTTACTTTAAAGGTACACGTGAAACAGATCCAAAACTAACCTTCCGTGAATTCCCAAGTTTAAAAGAAATTCAAAAATTTAAACAAAAGAACTTTATCGAAAAGATATCTGAATATCCTGTGGATAAAAATTTGATGGCGGGTTTAGAAGAAATCCTTGAAGGTGTAGACTCTAAAGAACTTCTTTATAAAGCTCTTTCTTATATGCAAAGACAACATCAAATTGAAGGACCAGATAAAATTGGTTTTAGCGAAAGAGACTACAAAGAATCACAAAGACATCGTAGTTCTCCATTTAACCAAAGACGTTCTTCTGGCGGCGGCGGAGACCGTGGCGGCAGACGTGGTTATATGAGAAGAGGCTCTTCAAGCAGTGATGGTGGATACCGTGGTGGTGCACGCCGAGGAAGTGAAGGCGGAGGTGATTCAAGACGTGGAGGCGGCGGATATCGTGGCGGTGAAGGCGGCGGATCATCGAGACGTAGTGATGGTGATAGCAGAGGCGGATCACGTGGTGGAAGGTTTGGAAGAGATAAACCTAGAGGTCGCCAACAGTCGCACCGTGCATAAAGTAAGTTAATACTTAAAGTTCTCTCGTAAGTATTTTTTGTAGCTCCCAAGGCATTCACCTTTTTGGTGTCGTCTTGGGAGTTTTCTTTTTGAATAACTACAGTCTGTAACGGTGAAATGTCCTTCAGGCATAGTTTATATTTTTTCCATTTGGTCGAGGTGGCGGGATTTGAACCGCTGATATGCCTGGGGCATATCAGCATAGTTGCGTCGCTTCGTCGTAATTTTTTTATTTATTTAATTTAGAGATCTAAGGTTTATCTTTGGGGTAAGGTCATTGTCGCAAG